>CALWAW010000020.1 GCA_944375845.1 uncultured Lachnospiraceae bacterium | reverse complement strand
GGCGGCCCTTTCCGCCTTCGATTTTGACGAGGTGGTGGGGCGGCTTTCCCGGGTGTTCGGCATCGCCGGGATCTGCCCCATGGTGCAGTTCGACGACAACGGCTTTGAGGATTTAAAGGCCAGGGTCCTGGATTATATCGGAAAGGTCCACCCCGAAGGGGGCTTCACCTTCAAGGTGCAGACAAAGCGGGCCAACAAGCGCTTCCCCATGGAGTCGGGCCAGGTGAGCGCCGCCCTGGGCGAGGCCATTTTAGAGGCGTACCCCACCCTCAGTGTGGACGTCCACGAGCCCGACGTCTACTTTTACGTGGAGCTTCGGGACAGGATCAACCTGTATTCGCGGGTGCTTCCCGGCCCCGGCGGCCTTCCCGTGGGAACCAGCGGAAGGGCCATGCTGCTCCTTTCCGGCGGCATCGACAGCCCCGTGGCCGGGTGGATGATCGCCAAGAGGGGCGTGAAGATCGACGCCGTCTACTTTCACGCGCCGCCCTACACCAGTGAGCGGGCGAAGGAAAAGGTGGTGGAGCTGGCAAGACTGGTGTCCCGGTACGCGGGGCCCATGGATCTCCACGTGGTGAACTTTACCGATATTCAGCTTTATATCTATGACCAGTGTCCCCATGAGGAGCTGACCATCATCATGCGCCGCTATATGATGCGGATCGCCGGGATCATTGCCAAGGAGGCGGGAGCCCTGGGGCTCATCACCGGCGAGAGCATCGGCCAGGTGGCCTCCCAGACCCTTCCCAGCCTTGCCTGCACCAACGAGGTCTGTGAGCTTCCCGTCTACAGGCCGGTGATCGGCTTTGACAAGCAGGATATTGTGGATATCGCCTTAAAGATCGACACCTTCGACACCTCCATCCAGCCCTTTGAGGACTGCTGCACCATTTTTGTGGCGAAGCATCCTGTCACCAAGCCCAACGTAAAGATCATCCGCCGCTCCGAGGAGCGCCTGAAGGAAAAGATCGGCGCCATGGTGGAGGAGGCGGTGAAGGGCCGCCAGGTGATTCACATCGGCTGAGCGTCCGTCCCTTTGGGGCATAAAAAAGAACCCGCCTGCGGGCGGGTTCTGAGGGTATTCGGCTTTACTGAATCAGGTAGGGCTTTAAAGTCTCCATGATGGCGTCCACATTGTCGTTGGCGTGGATGTTCAAGTCGATGGGCTTGGAGAGATCCAGGCTGAAGATGCCCATGATGGATTTCGCGTCGATCACGTAGCGGCCGGATACCAGGTCGAAATCATAATCATATTTTGTCAAATCGTTTACGAAGGATTTGACCTTATCAATGGAATTTAAGCTGATCTGCACGGTTTTCATGTGTTTTCCTCCCTATCTATACTTCGGCCGCAAGGGCACATTTTCTTTCTTATATAGTAAACAGATTTAGCCGAAAAGTCAAGAACAGAGGGAAAAAATTACGGTGAATATGTGCAGATTTGACAAAAAAGGAGGCGCGCCGTGGAAAAGGCGAAGAGAAGGGCGGCCCTTCACAACTTAGGCTGCAAGGTCAACGCTTACGAGACGGAGGCCATGGGCCAGCTCCTGGAGGCGGCGGGCTATGAGCTGGTGCCCTTTGAGGAGAGGGCCGACGTTTATCTGGTCAACACCTGCAGCGTCACCAACATGGCCGACAGGAAATCCCGCCAGATGCTCCACCGGGCGAGAAAGCAGAACCCGGAGGCGGTGGTGGTGGCGGCGGGCTGCTACGTGCAGGCGGCCGCCGACGAGATCGCCGCCCATGGCGACGCGGATCTTGTGATCGGAAACAACCAGAAAAACCGCCTGCCGGATCTTCTGGAGGAATACTTTGAAAAGCGCGGCGAAAAGCAGGCGGGCCGGGCGGTCATCGACATTGCCCATGCGGGGGAGTATGAGGAGCTTTCCATCTCCCGCACCGCGGAGCACACCAGGGCCTTTGTGAAGATCCAGGACGGCTGCAATCAGTTTTGCAGCTACTGCATCATTCCCTACACCAGGGGGAGGATCCGGAGCAGGAAAAAGGAGGACGTGCTGGCGGAGATCCGCGCTCTGGCGGGCCGGGGCTATAAGGAGGCGGTGCTCACAGGCATCCATCTTTCCTCTTACGGGAAGGATCTGGGGGAGAGGGACGCCCTGCTTTCCGTGATCGAGGAGGCGGCGGCCATTCCCGGCGTCAGCCGCATCCGTCTGGGCTCCCTGGAGCCGGGCGTGATCACGGAGGAGTTTGTGAGGCGCATCGTTCAGGTGAAGGAGCTCTGCCCCCACTTTCATCTTTCCCTCCAGAGCGGCTGCGACAGCGTGTTAAAGCGCATGAACCGCCATTACTCCACGGCGGAGTACGGGGAAAAATGCGCGCTTTTAAGGGAATATTATGAGCATCCTGCCATCACCACCGACGTAATCACAGGCTTTCCCGGCGAGAGCGACGAGGAGTTTGAGGACACCATGGAGTTCCTTGAACGGATTGGCTTTTATGAGATGCACGTGTTCAAATATTCCAGAAGAAAGGGCACGAGGGCGGCGGCCATGGCGGGCCAGGTGCCGGAGCCGGTGAAGGCGGAGCGCAGCCGCAGGGCCATCGCGCTGGGAGAGCAGATGTCGGAGGAATTTCGCCGTTATTATCTGGGAAGAAAAGGCAGCCTCCTTCTGGAGGAGCCCCGTGTGATCGGCGGAAAAACCTATATGACAGGCTTTACAGAGGAGTATGTGAAGGGAGCCGTGGAGATGGACGAGGGGGCGGAAAGCGGCGCCATCGTCCCGGTGCATTTTACGGAATTTTTAGAAAAAGACCTGCTGAAAGGTGAAAAAGGCCTTGATAGCCGTTCAATTTTGTATTAGAATAAAAGCTACAAGCATGTAAGGACGTGAAACAGTATGGGAGATATACACAGAACACAATATTTCAACACATCGCAGGAGGGCCGGCCCGAGGCGGGCGAAATCCTTTCTCAGGTTTACGCGGCCCTGAGGGAAAAGGGCTATAACCCCATCAGCCAGATCGTGGGCTACATCATGTCGGGGGATCCCACCTATATCACCAGTTACGGAAACGCCAGGAGCCTGATCACAAAGCTTGAGCGGGACGAGATCCTGGAGGAGCTGGTGCAGGCGTATATCGACAGCAGGCTGACTCCATGAAGCGGATCATGGGGCTGGATTTCGGCGCGAAAACGGTGGGCGTGGCAGTGAGCGACCCCCTCGGTATCACCGCCCAGGGCGTGGAGGTGATCGTGAGAGAGCGGGAGGACAAGCTGCGGCGCACCCTGGCAAGGCTCGAGGAGCTGATCGCGCAGTATCAGGTGGAACGGATCGTGGTAGGCTGCCCCAGGCACATGAACGGCGATTTCGGGGAACGGGCGGAAAAATCAAGGGCCTTCGCGGAACGGCTTTCCGAGAGGACCGGCCTTCCCACAGAGCTCTGGGACGAGAGGCTGACCACGGTGGCGGCGGAGCGGGTTCTGATGGAATCCGGCGTCCGGCGGGAGCATCGGAAGGAATACGTGGATAAAATTGCAGCGGTGTTCATTTTGCAGGGATACCTGGATTCCCTGTAATTTTGTGTTGGAAAAATCAGGATTGGAGAAGCTATGGATGAGAGGATTATTCTGACCTCTGATAACGGGGAAGAGCTGGTCTGCTATGTCCTGGAGGAAACGAGGGTGGCAGGCTGTAATTATGTGCTTGTGGCCGACGCCGCGGACGGCGACGGCGAGTGTTATATATTAAAGGATGTCTCGGAGGAATCGTCGCCGGAGGCTGTTTATGAGATCGTGGAGGATGAAAGGGAGCAGCAGTACCTGGCCAGGATCTTTGAGGAGCTTCTGGAGGATGTGGACATCCGCTAGGGAACGGAAAGAAAGTTAGAGGTGTAAGATTGAGACAGACAGGAAAGAAAGAAACAAATTCAGGATCAAAGCTTAAGATCATCCCCCTGGGCGGGCTGGAACAGATCGGAATGAACATGACCGTATTCGAGTACGAGGACAGCATCATCGTGGTGGACTGCGGCCTGGCCTTTCCCAGCGACGATATGCTGGGGATTGATCTGGTGATCCCGGACATTACGTATTTAAAGGACAATATCCATAAGGTCAAGGGCATTGTGATCACTCACGGCCACGAGGATCACATCGGGGCCCTTCCCTATGTGCTCCGGGATCTGAACGTGCCGGTGTACGCCACGAAGCTGACCATGGGAATCATTGAGCACAAGCTGAAGGAGAAGGGCATGACCCGCTCCACCAGGCGCAAGGTGATGCGCTACGGCCAGTCGGTGAACTTAGGGTGCTTTCGGGTGGAGTTCATCCGCACCAACCACAGCATTGCGGACGCGGCGGCCCTGGCCATTTTTACGCCGGTGGGCACCATCGTCCACACCGGCGACTTCAAGATCGATTACACGCCGGTGTTCGGCGACCCGGTGGATCTTCCCCGGTTTGCCGAGCTGGGAAAGAAGGGCGTGCTGGCCCTGATGGCCGACAGCACCAACGCCATGCGCGAGGGCTTCACCATGTCGGAGCGCACCGTGGGGCGCACCTTCGACCGGCTTTTTGAGGAAAACAAGGACAGGAGGATCATCGTCGCCACCTTCGCCTCCAACGTGGACCGGGTGCAGCAGATCATCAACTCCTCCTATAAATACGGGCGCAAGGTGGTGATCGAGGGCCGAAGCATGGTGACGGTCATCGGCATCGCCAACGAGCTGGGGTATATCCAGATCCCCGAGGGCACCCTGGTGGACATCGCCCATCTGGGCAATTATCCGCCGGAAAAGACGGTGCTCATCACCACGGGAAGCCAGGGAGAGTCCATGGCGGCCCTTTCCCGCATGGCGGCCGACCTTCACAAGAAGGTGTCCATCAACGCGGGCGACGCCATTATTTTCAGCTCCAACCCCATTCCCGGAAACGAGAAGGCCGTGGCCCAGGTCATCAACGAGCTGGCGGCCAAGGGGGCCAAGGTGATTTTCCAGGATACCCATGTGTCGGGTCATGCCTGCAGAGAGGATCTGAAGCTGATCTACTCTCTGGTAAAGCCGAAATTCGCCCTGCCCGTGCACGGCGAGTACCGGCATCTGATGGCCCAGGCCGATATTGCCCGTGAAATGGGCGTGGCTGACGAGAACATCCACATCATGCGCTCCGGAAACGTGATGGAGCTTTCCGCCGACAGCGCCCAGGTCACCGGAAACGTGACGGCGGGCCCGGTGCTGGTGGACGGCCTCGGCGTGGGCGACGTAGGGAACATCGTGCTGCGTGACAGGCAGAACCTGGCCCAGAACGGCATCATCATCGTAGTGCTGACCCTGGACCGCAGGGGAAACGAGCTCCTTGCAGGCCCCGACATTGTATCCCGCGGCTTCGTCTATGTGCGCGAGTCCGAGAACCTGATGGAGGAGGCCCACGCGGTGGTGGAGACCGCCGTGAAGAAATGCCTCGAGAAGCATGTCAGCGACTGGGGCAAGATCAAGACGGTGATCCGGGACAGCTTAAGCGACTATATCTGGAAGAAGATGAAGCGCAATCCCATGATCCTGCCGATCATCATGGAAGTTTAAGGAATAAGAGGTGGACAGAGGATGAAGAACCGTGTTTTTGCCGCGATTGTGAAGGCAGCCGTGACGGCGGCGGTGGTTTCCCTGATCCTTCTGGCCTGCGTAAAGGGATACTTTTTCGGCAGGGCTGTTTTCGATGAGAAAAGGGGAACCGATGAAAACCCTCTGTCCTATACCATTGTGATCGAGGAGGGGGAGAGCGTGCTCCGCGCGGCGGACGAGCTCAAGGACGCGGGCCTCATTGAGAGCAAATGGGTGTTCGCGGTCCAGAAGATCTTTTACGGGAGCAGGCTTCTTCCCGGAACCTACACCCTGGACAGCAACATGACCGGAAAGGATATTCTGGATATTTTCTCGGGAGCGGCCATGGACGCGGAGGACGGAACGTGATCGGAAACGAAAGGCTGACAGCATATATCCATTCACTGGAACGGGGAGACGGCGGGCTTCTTGGCAGGATTGCGGAGGAGGCAGCCGCCTCCTCTGTTCCCATTATCAAAAAGGAGACGGCGGCCCTTCTTAAGACCCTGGTGGCGGCCATGAGGCCCTCCCGGATCCTGGAGGTGGGGACGGCCACGGGCTATTCGGCCCTTCTGATGAGCGAGGCGGCGCCCGAGGGGTGCCGGATCACCACCATAGAAAAGTATGAAAAGCGGATCCCGGAGGCTCTGGAAAATTTCCGCGCGGCGGGGAGGGAGGATGTGATCACCCTGCTCCCCGGAGACGCGGCGGATCTTCTTCCCGGCCTTTCCGGGCCCTTTGATTTTATTTTCATGGACGCGGCCAAGGGCCAGTATATCCATTTTCTGCGGGACGCGCTGCGGCTCCTGAAGGTGGGCGGGATGCTGGTGTCGGACAACGTCCTCCAGGACGGGGAGATCCTGGAATCCCGCTTCGCGGTGCCCAGAAGAAACCGCACCATCCACGCCAGGATGCGGGAATATCTTTACACCCTGAAGCATCTGGACTGTCTGGAGACGGCGGTGCTTCCCTGCGGCGACGGCGTGGCCGTCAGCGTCAAGGTGAAAGGACAGTGTGATGAGATTGAAAAAGCCTGAGCTTCTGCTTCCGGCGCGGAGCCCGGAGGTTCTGAAAACGGCGGTCCGCTACGGGGCCGACGCGGTCTATATCGGCGGGGAGGCCTTCGGCCTGCGGGCCAGGGCCCGGAATTTTACCATGGAGGAGATGGCCCGGGGAATCGCCTTTGCCCACAGCGCGGGAGTAAAGGTCTATGTGACCGCCAATATCCTGGCCCATAACCGGGATCTTCCCGGGGTGCGGGCCTATTTTAGGGAGCTTCGCGGCCTGGGCCCCGACGCCCTGATTATCTCGGATCCCGGCGTTTTTGACATCGCAAAGGAGGAGGCGCCCCAGATCGACGTCCATATCAGCACCCAGGCCAATAACACCAATTACGGAGCCTTCCGGTTCTGGCACAGGCTGGGAGCGAAGCGGGCCGTCTGCGCCAGGGAGCTTTCCCTGGAGGAGATTAAGGAGCTGCGGCGGGAGCTTCCGCAGGATATGGAGATCGAGGCCTTTGTCCACGGGGCCATGTGCATTTCCTATTCGGGCCGCTGCCTGCTCAGCAGCTATTTTACGGGCCGGGACGCCAACCAGGGCTCCTGCACCCACCCCTGCCGGTGGCGCTACGCGGTGTCGGAGGAGACGAGGCCCGGCCAGTATTTTCCCGTTTATGAGAACGAGAGGGGCACGTTTCTGTTCGCCTCCCGGGATCTTTGCATGGTGGGCCACATCCCGGAGCTGGTATCGGCGGGCATCGACAGCTTCAAGATCGAGGGCCGCATGAAGAACGCCCTCTACGTGGCCGTGGCCGCCAGGACCTACAGGCGGGCCATCGACGACTTTTTTGAGTCAGAGGATACTTACCGGGCGAACGTGGGCTGGTATCTGGAGGAGATCGCGAAATGCTCCTCCAGACCCTGCTCCACCGGCTTCTTTTTCGGAAGGCCGGGGGCGGAGGGCCAGCTTTACGGCGAGAGCGCCGCGGGAAACGAATACATTTATCTGGGGGCGGCGGGGGAGCCGGAGGAGTCCGGCCGGTTTTCCCTGATCCAGAAAAACAAGTTCTCCCTGGGGGAGACGGTGGAGATCATGAAGCCCTCCGGCGAAAATACAGAGGCCGTGGTGGAGGCGATCCTGGATGAGCAGGGAAACCCTCAGGAATCCGCGCCCCATGCGGGCCAGAGGCTTTCGGTAAAGCTCTCCCGCAGCCCGGAAAAATATGATATACTGAGAAAGAGAAGCGCCGAATAAGAGGGTGAGCCTATGAACATACTATTTACCGTAATTGCAGTTTTATCCCTGGGCTATTATGGGGTGATCGTCGCCTACGCGGGTTTTAAGGCGTCCTTCTCCCTGTTCTGGCTGGCCCTGGCCGTCTTTTGCGGCCTCCTGGCCTTCCTGTTCAGCCTGAAAAGCTTCCGGCTGTTCTTAAAGGGCCTTCCCCTGTGGGTAAAGGTGCCGGTCCGGACCACCGTCGCTCTGGGGCTTATCTGCTTTGCTGCGGTGGAGGCCTTTATCATCTTCCCCATGCTGGGAAAGCCCCATAAGGATCTGGATTATCTGGTGGTCTTAGGGGCCCAGGTGAAGGGCGAGACTGTGAGCAATTCCCTGCGCCTTCGGCTTGATGAGGCCCTGGACTATCTGGAGGAAAACCCCCGCACCAGGGTGGTTGTGACCGGAGGGAAGGGACCGGGCGAGGACATCTCCGAGGCGGCCGCCATGCGGAATTATCTGACGGACCATGGAATCCGCAGGGAGAGGATCATTTTAGAGCGGTACGCCTCCGACACAAAGGAAAACCTGACCTACAGCATGAGCCTCATCGGGGATAAGGAGGCGTCCGTGGGAATCGTCACCAACGATTTCCACGTGTTCCGGTCGGTGAGCATGGCGAGGAAGCTGGGCATGAAAAACGTTACGGGGCTTGCGGCCCCGTCCGACGGGATCTTGAAGGTAAATCTGACGGTGAGGGAGTTTTTCGCCGTCCTCAAAGAAAAATTTGTTGGGAATATCTGAAAGGAGCGGACAGCGTGGAGCGAAAGTGTTTTAAAGGCTATGAGACCGTCCTGGAGAAGGACCTTAAGGAGCTTGATTCAAGGGCCGTGGTGCTGCGCCATCAAAAGAGCGGCGCCCGGGTGTTTTTACTTTCCAATGACGACGAGAACAAGGTGTTTGCCATCGGCTTCCGTACCCCGGTGGGCGACGATAAGGGAACGCCCCATATCATGGAGCACTCGGTGCTGTGCGGCTCCCGGAAGTTCCCGGTAAAGGACCCCTTTGTGGAGCTGGTGAAGGGGTCGCTGAACACCTTTTTGAATGCCATGACCTATTCCGATAAGACGGTTTATCCGGTGGCCAGCGTCAACGACAAGGATTTCCAGAATCTGATGGACGTGTATCTGGACGCGGTGTTCCACCCCAATATCTACGAGAATGAGAAGATTTTCATGCAGGAGGGCTGGCACTACGAGCTTTCCGATGAGGAGGGGCCTTTGACCATCAACGGCGTGGTCTACAACGAGATGAAGGGCGTGTTCTCCTCGCCGGAGAGCGTTCTTGACCGCTATATGAAGGCGGCCCTCTTTCCCGACAGCCCCTACCGGGCCGAGACCGGGGGAGATCCGGAGGTGATTCCGGAGCTTACCAGGGAGCAGTTTTTAGATTTCCACAGGCATTATTACCACCCCTCCAACAGCTATATTTACCTCTACGGCAATATGGATATGGAGGAGAAGCTTGATTTTATCGACAGGGAATACCTGTCCCATTTTGACGCCTCCCAGGCGGTGGATACCAGGATCCCTCTCCAGCAGGACTACGCGCCGCAGGAGGCAAAAGAGATCTTTTACCCCATCGGCACGGATGAGGACGAGGCGGGAAAGACTTATCTCTCCGTGGGAACCGTGGTGGGCACCGATCTGGACCCGAAGCTTTACGTGGCCTTCCAGATCCTGGAGTACGCCCTGCTCACGGCGCCGGGCGCGCCCCTTAAGCAGGCCCTGACCGACGCCGGGATCGGCGAGGATATTTACGGCGGCTACGAGAGCGGCATCCTTCAGCCGGTGTTTTCCGTCACCGCGAAAAACACGGAAAAAGAAAAGAAGGACGAGTTCCTGCGGATTATCCGCGAGACCCTGGAGCGGCTTTCCGAGGAGGGCATCGGAGAAAAATCCCTGGAGGCCGGAATCAATTATTACGAGTTCAAGTACAGGGAGGCGGATTTCGGCTCCTTCCCCAAGGGGCTGATCTACGGCCTCCAGTGCTTTGACAGCTGGCTCTATGACGATCAGGATCCCCTGATGCACCTGGAATTCGAGGAGACCTTCGCTTATCTGAAGGCCCGCGTAAGGGACGGTTATTTCGAGTCCCTGATTACGGATTATCTGTTGAATAACCTCCATCAGGCGGTGATTGTGCTTACGCCGAAGAAGGGCCTTGACAGAGAGCGGGACGAGGCGCTTTCAGAAAAGCTCTCGGAAAAGCTGGCCTCCATGACGAAGGAGGAGCGGCAGGCCCTGATCCTTCGCACGCAGGAGCTTAAGGAATACCAGCAGGAGCCCTCCTCCCCCGAGGCCCTGGAGACGATCCCCCTTCTTTCCAGGGAGGACATCAGAAAAGATCCTGCTCCTGTGGGCGGGGAGCTTTTGAATGAAAACGGGCTTCCGCTCTTTTATACGGATACCTTTACAAGCGGCATCGGCTATCTGCGGCTGGCCTTTGACGCCGGAAAGCTTCCGGCCTCCGACTGGCCCTGGATGGCCCTTCTGCGGGATGTGCTGGGAAAGCTGGGAACAAAGGAGCACACTTATCTGGAGCTTTCCAATGAGATCAACATCGAGACCGGCGGCATAGCGCCCCTGGTGGTGAATTACCCTCAGCCCGACGGAAAGAGCTTTTACGCCTCCTTTGAATTCAACGTCAAGGCCTTTTACGGGAAGTTAGAGAAGGCGCTGGGCTTTGTGGACGAGATGATCCGAAAGACCCGCTTCGATGACGGAAAGCGCCTTAAGGAGCTGGTCTTAAGCACCTGCTCCCAGATGAAGGAGCGGCTTCTTCGGGCGGGACACGTGGCGGCCATTCAGCGGGGCGGCTCCTATTATTCGGTCAACGGCCTGTTCGGCGACGAGGCCGGGGGAATCGGCTATTATGAATTCCTGAAGGGCCTCTCGGATTCCTTCGACGGCGCCGCCGTGGGGGAGCGGCTTAAGAGCGTGGGTGAAAAGCTCTTTCAGAGGGAAAACCTCTTTGTCTCCCTCACAGCTCAGCCGGAGGGACTTTCTAAACTGAGATCCGGGCTTCCCGCCTTCCTTGAGAGGCTTCCCGGCGCCGCCGGGAACGGAAGCGTTCCCTATTGCGCCGTGACGGAAGAGAAGGCGCGGCCGGAGCAGAAGAACGAGGGCTTTAAGACCTCCTCCCAGGTGCAGTACGTGGCCCGCTGCGGAAATTTCAAGGATAAAGGCTACGCCTATACGGGAGCCCTGAAGGTGCTCCAGGTGATCTTAAGCTACGACTACCTGTGGACCCAGGTGCGGGTCATGGGCGGCGCCTACGGGGTGATGAGCGGCTTCGGCCGGGGCGGAGACAGCTTCTTTGTCTCCTACCGGGATCCCCATTTGAAAAAGACTTATGAAACCTTCGGGAATATTCCGGAATATTTGAGGGGCTTTGACGCCGGCGAGCGGGATATGACCAAGTATGTGATCGGCGCCGTCAGCGGCATGGATACGCCCATGACTCCTTATATGAAGGGGGCGCGGAACGTGAGCCTGTTCCTTTCCGGCGTCACGGAGGCGCAGCTTAAAAAGGAGCGGGATCAGGTCCTTGGCGCGGGCGCGGAGGATATCCGGGCGTTGGCGGACATTGTGCAGGCGATTCTCGACGGGGGCAACGTGTGCGCCCTGGGCGGCGAGGGAAAAATCGGGGCGGAACAGGAGCTCTTTAAGGCCACGCCCCGCCTGTCTTAATGGAGAATACTATGGAACAGCAGAAAAAATCCGGGTTTGCGGCCCTGATCGGCCGCCCCAACGTGGGAAAGTCCACGCTGATGAACCACCTGATCGGCCAGAAGATCGCCATCACCTCCAACCGGCCCCAGACCACCAGGAACCGGATCCAGACGGTGTACACCGACGAACGTGGGCAGATCGTGTTCCTGGACACGCCCGGCATCCATAAGGCGAAGAACAAGCTGGGCCGCTACATGGTGGAGGCGGCGGAAAAGACCCTGAAGGAGGCCGACGTGATCCTTTGGCTGGTGGAGCCCTCCACCTACGCGGGGGCCGGGGAGCAGCACATTCTTGAGATCCTGCGCCAGGTAAAGACGCCGGTGGTTCTGGTGATCAACAAGGCGGACACCGTGGAAAAGAAAAAGGTCATGGAGGCGGCGGACGCCTACGGAAAGCTTTACGGCTTTGCCGAGATCGTCCCCGTCTCGGCCCTTAAGGGGCGGAACCTGGACACCCTTCTGGACGCTTTGATGAAGTATCTGCCCTATGGCCCCATGTATTACGACGAGGACACGGTGACGGATCAGCCCATGCGCCAGATCGCCGCGGAGATGATCCGGGAAAAGGCCCTGCGCCTTCTTACGGATGAGATCCCCCATGGGATCGCGGTGACCATCGAGAAGATGAAGGAGAGGGAAAGCGGCCTCTGGGACATTGAGGCGGAGATCGTCTGCGAGAGGGAATCCCACAAGGGGATCATCATCGGAAAGGGCGGCGCCATGTTAAAAAAGATCGGCAGCAGCGCCCGCCATGATATTGAAGAGATGCTGGAGGCAAGGGTCAACTTAAAGCTCTGGGTCAAGGTGCGCCGGGAATGGCGGGACAACGACCTGTATCTGAAAAATTACGGTTATCATAAGGATATGTAGAAAGGGAAGGAATGGCCGTGAGAGCGGAGGCTATGGATCGTCTCATAGAGGTGACGGGAATCGTCTTAAGCTCCTCGCCCGTGGGGGATTACGACAGGCGCGTCGTGATTCTCACCAGGGAGAGGGGAAAGCTCCATGCCTTCGCCCGGGGCTCAAGACGCCCCGGAAGCCCGCTCATGGCCGGGATCCGTCCCTTTTCCTTCGGCGTCTTTACCCTGTATGAGGGGCAGAGCGCCTTAAGCATCCGCCAGATCGCCATTTCCAATTATTTTGAAGAGATCACTTCTGATATGGAGCTGGTATTCCTCGGCTCCTATTTCCTGGAATTCGCCGATTATTATTCCCGTGAAAACGGAGACGAGCTCGCTACCTTAAAGCTCCTCTACCAGAGCCTCAGGGCCCTTCCGAAAAAAAGCCTGGACAACCGCCTGGTGCGGCTGGTCTACGAGCTTCGGATGATGGCCATGAACGGAGACCTGGACGGGGACTGCTTCTCACATTTAAAAGGCGCGGCGCGCTACGCCCTGGACTTTATCATCACCACCCCGGTGGAGAAGCTCTATACCTTCGCTCTTTCTGAGGAGGCCCTTTCTCAGCTGGCCGCGGCCCATGAGAGAAATAAAAAACGCTATATAACCAGGGCGTTCCGGTCGGAAGAGGTGCTAAATGGCATAATTTCTGATAAAACCTGTTGAAAATCTGAGGGAAACAGGGTACAATGGTTTAAGTCTTTAAGGAGGATGAGCCATGAAAAAACGATATGCGGCATTTTTGGCGGCAGCGTTCGCAGCGGCGGCCCTTTCCGGATGCGGCAAGGCGAAGTTCGAGCCGGAGGCCAGCAGCATTTATGTGAAAAAGGATGGCACGGTGGTCAGCGCCGATATTGAAAGCTTCGAGGGCGAAAATTACAGCGAGGACGAGCTTAAGACCTATGTGGAGGACGCGGTCAAGCTCTATAACTCCGAGCAGGGGGCCGAGGCCTCGGCCCACGCGGAAAAAGGCGAGACTCTTCCCGTCGAGGTGGAATCCCTTAAGGTGGAGGACGGCGTGGCGTCCCTGTTCTTAAATTATGAGACCTGCGAAGATTACATGGAATTTACCGGAACGGCGGGCATGGAAGAGGGCATCGCCGATATGGTGAAATCCACGGTGGGGGCCATGAGCCTTGAGGGCAGCTTCAAAAACGCCGACGGCGAGGATGTGCCCCTTGCCGATGTGCAGGAAAAAGAGGATTATCATGTGGTGGAGGTGGACGGTCCGGTGACCATGCAGATCGAGGGCAAGGTCCAGTTCGTCAGCAGCGGCGTGACCGTTGACAGCAAGAACACCGTGACGACGCCGGCGGGCGAGGTCAGCTATATCGTGTTCAAATAAGGAGGAGCGGCAGAAGAGATGGAAAAGACCATGGAAAAGATTGTGGCCCTGGCAAAGTCCAGAGGCTTTGTATACCCCGGTTCCGAGATCTACGGGGGCCTTGCCAACA
Organism: uncultured Lachnospiraceae bacterium; assembly: GCA_944375845.1. Lineage (GTDB taxonomy): Bacteria > Bacillota > Clostridia > Lachnospirales > Lachnospiraceae > Lientehia. Next base: position 13,450 of record CALWAW010000020.1, on the reverse strand, counting down.
CCTGGGATTACGGAAACCTGGGCGTTGAGCTTAAGAACAACGTGAAAAAGGCATGGTGGCAGAAGTTTATCCAGGAAAACCCCTATAACGTGGGCGTGGACTGCGCCATTTTAATGAATTCCCAGACCTGGGTGGCCTCCGGCCATCTGGGCGGCTTCAGCGATCCGTTGATGGACTGCAAGCAGTGCAAAGAGCGCTTCCGCGCCGATAAGCTGATCGAGGATTACGCCGAGGAGAAGGGCATCACCCTGGAATCCTCCGTGGACGGGTGGAGCCAGGAGGAGATGACGGCCTATATCAAGGAGCACCAGATCCCCTGCCCCAGCTGCGGAGCCCATGACTTTACGGATATCCGCCAGTTCAACCTGATGTTCAAGACCTTCCAGGGCGTGACGGAGGACGCGAAGAACACGGTGTACCTGCGTCCCGAGACCGCTCAGGGCATTTTTGTAAACTTCAAGAACGTTCAGCGCACCTCCCGCAAGAAGATCCCCTTCGGCATCGGCCAGATCGGGAAATCCTTCCGCAACGAGATCACGCCGGGCAACTTCACCTTCCGCACCCGCGAGTTCGAGCAGATGGAGCTGGAGTTCTTCTGCGAGCCGGGAACGGATCTGGAGTGGTTCACTTATTGGAGAAATTACTGCATCAACTGGCTGAAGGCCCTGGGCCTTTCCGATGAGGAGATGCGGGTGAGGGATCACGATCCCGCGGAGCTGGCCTTCTATTCCAAGGCCACGTCCGATATTGAGTTTTTATTCCCCTTCGGCTGGGGCGAGCTTTGGGGCATTGCCGACAGGACTGATTACGACCTGACCCAGCACCAGAACACCTCCGGCGAGGATATGAGCTATTTTGACGACGAGAAGAAGGAGAAATACATCCCCTACGTGATCGAGCCCTCCCTGGGGGCCGACCGGGTGACCCTGGCCTTCCTCTGCGCCGCCTACGACGAGGAGACCTTAGAGGGCGGGGACGTCCGCACGGTGCTCCATTTCCATCCGGCCCTGGCGCCGGTGAAGATCGGCGTTCTGCCTCTTTCCAAGAAGCTCAACGACGGAGCTCTCCCCATTTACGAGAAGCTCTGCAAGAAATACAACTGCGAGTTCGACGACCGGGGCAACATCGGAAAGCGCTACCGCAGGCAGGATGAAATCGGCACGCCCTTCTGCGTGACCTACGACTTTGATTCCGAGACGGACCACGCCGTTACGGTCCGCGACCGGGATACCATGGAGCAGGTGCGGATTCCCATTGAGGAGCTGGACGCCTACTTCGCGGACAAATTCACATTTTGACAGCAGGGCAGGCAGGCGCTTTTGTGCCTGCTTTGCCATGCAGGCGGAAATCCGCCTCCGCTTTCAGCGGAATAAAAAGAAGAGGAGAGAAGTAAGATGAAAAAATTTGCAGCAATGCTTCTTGCCGGCGTGATGGTGCTTTCCATGGCGGCCTGCGGCGGAAGCGCGGACGAAGAACCGGAGACCACGAAGGCTGTGGAGACGGAGGCTCAGGATGAGAGCACCACTTCTGCGGAGGGTGAGAGCAGCGAGGCGGCCGGGGGCGGCAAGCTGATCATGGTCACTGAGGCCGGCTTTGCACCTTATGAGTACACCGAGGACGGCGAGACCGTGATCGGCGTGGATGTGGACATCGCCAACGAGATCGCAAAGGCCCTGGGCCGCGAGCTCGAGATTCAGAACATGGATTTTGACAGCGCCCTTCTGGCTGTTCAGCAGGGCAAGGCGGATTTTGCCGCCGCCGGTATCTCCGTAACGCCTGAGCGTGAGGAGGTCATGGATTTTACCATCGAGTACACAACCTCCAAGCAGGTGGTGGTCATCAATAAAGAGGCTGCCCGCGTGGCGTCCGTGGACGACCTGACCGCCGATACCGTTGTGGGCGTGCAGACCGGAACCGTGGCCGACAGCTACTGCCAGGACGACCTCGGCACCAAGGACTTAAAGCAGTACAGCAAGTTCATGGAGGCGGCCATGGATCTTAAAAACGACAAGATCGACTGCATCATCATGGACTCCCTTCCCGCCGAGGAGATGGTAAAGGCGAACGACGACCTGGAGATCCTGGACGGCGAGGTGTTTACCGACAAGTACGCCATTGCCGTTGAGAAGGGCAATACGGAGCTTCTGGACCAGATCAACGAGGTCCTTCAGAAGCTGGTGGATGAAGGCAAGGTGGAGGAGTTTATCGTCAACCACACCACAAAATAAGTAAGGGGAGGGCTGGTTCATGTCGCTTTGGGAAAAGTTTGAGGCAGCTTTTCTGCTGGAGAACCGGTGGCTGGCCTACATAAAGGGCTTTGGCATCACCCTGGAGGTCTCGCTTTTCGCGGTGCTTCTGGGCGTGGCCCTGGGCGTGCTCCTGGCGATCGCCAAGTATTCGGCGGCCAGGAAAAAGAGCCTTAGGCCCCTGGGCTGGATCGCCAACGTTTATATCACCATTATCCGCGGCACGCCTGTCTATGTGCAGATGCTGATCATCTATTATATGATCTTCACCTCCAGGGGCGTTCCGGCGCTTCTTTCCGGCGTCCTCTGCTTCGGCATCAATTCCAGCGCCTATGTTGCGGAGATCATCCGGGCCGGAATCGAGGCCGTAGACCGGGGGCAGACCGAGGCGGGACGCTCTCTCGGCCTTTCCCAGGCCCAGACCATGAAGTCCATCATCATGCCCCAGGCCGTCAAGAATATCCTTCCGGCCCTGGGCAACGAGTTCATCGTCCTTATCAAGGAAACTGCCATCATGGGCGGCATCGCCATCCGCGACGTGACCCAGGTGGCCAGGAACGTGGGAAGCAGCAATTACGATTATCTGACGCCCCTGATCATCGCGGCCATTATGTATCTGGTGGTGGTGATCATCCTCACCAAGCTTCTCGGCATGTTTGAAAGGAGGCTGGCCAAGAGTGATCGACGTTAAGAATCTCCATAAATCCTTTGACGGCAAGCAGGTGTTAAAGGGCATCGACGAGCATATCGAAAAGGGGGAGAAGGTGGTCATCATCGGCCCCTCCGGCTCCGGAAAGAGCACCTTTCTCCGGTGCCTGAACCTGCTGGAAACCCCCACGGAGGGGACGATCCTCATGGAGGGCGCGGATATCACCCACGCCTCCGGCAAGGAGCTCAATCAGATCCGCCAGAAGATGGGCATGGTGTTTCAGCACTTCAACCTGTTCCCCCATCTGACGGTCCTTAAAAACATCACACTGGCTCCGGTAAAGCTGGGCCTTATGACCCAGGCCGAGGCCGACGAGAGGGCCAGAGACCTGCTTTCCAAGGTGGGCCTTTCCGAGAAGGAGGCCCAGTATCCCTCCCAGCTTTCCGGCGGGCAGAAGCAGAGGATCGCCATTGTGCGCGCCCTGGCAATGAACCCCGATGTGATGCTCTTTGACGAGCCCACCTCGGCCCTGGATCCGGAGATGGTGCGGGAGGTGCTGGACTTTATGAAGCAGCTGGCCGACGCCGGTATGACCATGGTGGTGGTGACCCACGAGATGGGCTTCGCCAGGGAGGTCGGCTCCCGCGTCCTCTTCATGGACGACGGAAAGATCGTGGAGCAGAACACCCCTCAGGAGTTCTTCGCGAACCCGAAGGACGCGAGGCTTCAGGAGTTTTTATCCAAGGTGCTGTAGAAATGCAAATGAAAAAGAGGAGCCGCGGCTCCTCTTTTTTGCTTCTCTTAAATGGGCTTTCCGGCCAGGATTTCCTGGTAATCCTTATAGTTTTCCTGCAACAGGGTGGGCGTATCCAGCCCGTAGGGGCAGTGCTCCGTACATGCGCCGCAGTGGATGCAGTCCTCGATCTTCTTCATCTTGGCCTGCACCTCGGGGGTGAGCCAGGCGGCGGAGGGCGCGCGTCTGAGCATTAAGGACATCCGGGCGCAGTTGTTGATCTCGATCTGGGCGGGGCAGGTGGGCATACAGTAACCGCAGCCCCGGCAGAAGCTTCCCGAAAGCTCCTTTTTCTCCTTTTCGATAAAATCGGCCAGCTCTTTTGTCATGGCGGGCGGGTTGCCGATATAGGAGAGGAACTCATCCAGCTCTTTTTCCTTCTGCACGCCCCAGATGGGCAGCACGTTGTCATACTGGGCCTCGAAGGCGTAGGCCGCGGCGGAGTTGGTGATGAGGCCGCCGGAGAGGGCCTTCATGGCGATAAAGCCCATGTCGTGCTCCTTACAGGCCGTGACCAGGGCGATATCCTTCTCTGTGGCCAGGTAGCAGAAGGGGAACTGGAGCGTCTCATAAAGATCGGACTCGATGGCCTCCATGGCCACGTTCAGCCGGTGGTTGGTGATGCCGATATGCAAGATCTTGCCCTGCTCCTTCGCCTTTTCCATGGCCTCGTAGAGGCCGGTGCCGTCGCCCGGTTTGGGACAGAAGGACGGATTGTGGAACTGTAAAATATCCACGTGGTCGGTCTTTAAATTTTTCAGGCTGGTGTGCAGGTCGTTCCAGAAGCCCTCGGCGTCGGTGGACATGGTCTTGGTGGAGATGTAGAGCTTTTCCCGGATCCCCTCGAAGGCATAGCCCAGCTTTTCCTCGCTGTCTGAGTAGGCCCTGGCGGTATCGAAGAAGGTGATGCCGTTATCGAAGGCCTTTCTTAAAAGGCGGGCGGCCTCTTCCTTCGTGATCCGCTGGATGGGCAGCGCGCCGAAGCCGTTCTTGTTGACGGTGATCCCGGTTTTTCCCAGTGTGACAGTAACCATAGTATCCCTCCTGTTGTCATATTCTCTTAAGAAAAGTATACCAGCCGCGGGGAAAATGTCAATGAAGGGGCTTGTCAAGATCGTCTTTTTAGTGTAAGATCTAAGGGAAACAAGGGCCGTGCAACTGGCGGAAAGTAGGAGTACCTACAGGGAGCGCGGCGTCAATGTGAGCCGACCGCCTGGGCAGCCTGAGGTATTGGGTTACCCAGGCGTTTTTTTGCGAAAGGAGTTTCCCTATGAGAGCATTGATCAGCGTATCAGACAAGACAGGTATCGTGGAGCTGGCAAAGGAGCTCACCGGACTTGGAGTCGAGATCATTTCCACCGGCGGAACCTACAGGAAGCTTACGGAGGCGGGCATCAAGGCCATCGAGGTCTCGGAGCTTACGGGCTTTCCCGAGTGCCTGGACGGCAGGGTCAAGACCCTTCATCCCGTGGTGCACGCGGGCCTTCTGGCCATGCGCTCCAACCCGGAGCACATGAGGCAGCTTGAGGAGCTTCACATTGAGCCCATCGACATGGTGATCGTAAACTTATATCCCTTCAAGGCCACGATCATGAAGGACGGCGTCACCAGGGAGGACGCGGTCGAGAATATCGATATCGGCGGCCCCACCATGCTGCGGGCGGCGGCGAAGAATTATCAGGATGTGGCCGTTGTGGTGGATCCTGCCGATTACGGGACTGTGCTGGCGGAGCTCAAGGAGTCCGGAAGCGTGTCCCTGGCCACGAAATTTTATCTGATGCAGAAGGTGTTCATGCACACCTCCAACTATGATACGATGATCGCCGATTATCTGAAGGCGGAGCGTGGGGACGAGAGCCTTCCCGAGACCCTCACCATGACCTTCGAGAAGGTGCAGGATATGCGCTACGGCGAGAACCCTCACCAGAAGGCGGCCTTCTACCGCGAGGTGGGAAAGCAGAAGGGCACGCTGGATACGGCGGAGCAGTTAAACGGCAAGGAGCTTTCCTTCAACAATATCAACGACGCCAACGGCGCCCTGGAGCTTTTAAAGGAATTTGAGGAGCCCACCGTGGTTGCCAGCAAGCACGGGAATCCCTGCGGCGTAGGGAGCGCCGCCACCATTGAGGAGGCGTGGGATAAGGCCTACGGGGCGGATAACGTTTCCATCTTCGGCGGCATCGTGGCGGTCAACCGCGAGGTGACGGCCCCCATGGCGGCCAAGATGAAGGAGGTATTCCTGGAGGTCATCATGGCGCCCTCCTACGAGAAGGAGGCTCTGGAGATCCTCTGCGAAAAGAAGAATGTCCGCGTGTTAAGGATCGCCGACATCACCGTTCCCCAGAGGGAGAACGCCCTCGACCTTAAGAAGGTCAACGGCGGCCTGATTGTCCAGGGCATCGACAACAAGCTGACCGGCGACGAGCTTAAGGTGGTGACGGAGCGTCAGCCCTCCGAGAAAGAGATGGAGGATCTGATGTTCGCCTGGAGGATCGTAAAATACGTGAAGTCCAACGGCATCGCCCTGGCGAAGGATAAGCAGTCCGTGGGCATCGGGCCCGGACAGGTCAACAGGATCTGGGCGGCAAAGCAGTCGGCGGAGCACGCGGCCGAGCTCATCGGCCCCGACGCCACAAAGGGCGCGGTCATGGCCTCCGACGCCTTCTTCCCCTTCCCCGACTGTGTGGAGGCGGCCCATGAGGCGGGCATCACGGCCATCATCCAGCCCGGCGGAGCCATGAGGGACCAGCTTTCCATCGATAAGTGCAACGAGTACGGAATCGCCATGGTATTCACCGGCATGAGGCATTTCCGTCACTAAAAAATCAGATACAAAAATCAGGGTCACGCGGGGGTGAAGCCCGCGTGACCTTTGTATTGGAGCAGGAGGGAGACCATGTACAGGATCTTGATCGTGGAGGATGATGATGTGATCGCGGCCTCCGTTGCCGCGCACCTGGAGGCCTGGGGGATGGAGACGGCCCGTCCGCGGGACCTTCGCCGCGTCCTGGATGAGTTCCTGGAATGGAAGCCTCATCTGGTGCTGATGGATGTGGGCCTCCCCTTTTTCGACGGCTACCACTGGTGCCGGGAAATCCGGAAGGCGTCGAAGGTTCCCGTGATCTTTATTTCCTCGGCGGACGATAATATGAACATCATCATGGCCATGAGCATGGGCGGGGATGATTTTGTGACGAAGCCCTTCAGCCTCGAGGTGCTGACCGCCAAGGTCCGGGCCCTGCTCCGGCGCACCTACGATTTCGGCGGCCCCGCACAGACTCTGGAGCATAAGGGGGCCGTGCTGGATCTGGACGCGGGGAGCCTTTACGCGGACGGAAAACGGGTGGAGCTCACCAAAAACGAATACCGGATCTTAAAGACCCTGATGGAAAACAAGGGAAAGACCGTGAGCCGGGAGGCGCTGATGAACCGCCTCTGGGAGACGGATTCCTATGTGGATGACAACACCCTGACCGTCAACATGACCAGGCTTCGGAAAAAGCTGGCCGAGGCGGGCTTTCCCGGTTTTATCACCACAAAGAAGGGGATCGGCTATCTGATTGAGAGGGAATGAGCATGCTGCGTGACTACTGGAACGATCATTGGAAGCATCTGCTTCTTCTTGCAGCCTGCGCCGGGATCTTCGCCCTGATCTTCTGGCTGGAGGGCGTCCCTCTGCGGGCGGCGGGCTACGGCTTTCTTCTGTGCGGCGCCCTCTTGCTGGCGGCGGGATTTCTGGGGGCGCTTCGCTTTAATCGGAAGGTAAAGACGTTAAAGCGCCTGGGGGAAAAGCCTCTGGCGGAGCTTTCCGAGCTTCCGGAGGCCTCAAGCGGGCTGGAGAAAAGATGGGCGGCGCTGGTAAAAAACGAGTACCGCGCCCGCGTGAATCTCCTTGAGGAGGCGGAAGGGGAGCGGCGGCAGGCCATGGACTACTATACCCTCTGGGTGCATCAGATCAAGACGCCCATCGCGGCCCTGCGCCTGATCCTTTCACAGGACACAGACCATGACCGGGCGGCCATGGCCGAGGTGTTCGCCATTGAGCAGTATGCAAAGATGGTGCTTTCCTATCTGCGCCTTTCCGGCGACAGCACGGACTTTGTGTTCAGAAGCTGTGACCTTGACAAGCTGGTGCGGGGCCAGGTGCGTTACTTCGCCCCGCTCTTTATCCGAAAGAAGCTGTCCCTTGCGTATACGCCGTCGGACTGCGAGGTGCTGACGGACGAAAAATGGCTCTCCTTTGTGATCGGCCAGCTTCTCTCAAACGCCGTCAAATATACGAAGGAGGGCGGCGTCCGCATCTATCTGGAAGAGCCCGGAACCCTTGTGATCGAGGATACGGGGATCGGCATCGCCCCGGAGGATATCCCCCGCATCTGGGAGCGGGGCTTTACGGGCTTAAACGGCAGGGCCGACCGCTCGGCAACCGGACTGGGACTTTATCTTTGCCGCCAGATCTGCGAAAAGCTCTCCCACGGCCTTTCCATTGAATCAGAGCCGGGGGAGGGCACCAGGGTGCGGCTGGATCTCTCCCGCAAAGCGGGGATCTACGAGTAACCTTACAAGATCGTAAGCTTAAAGGGGAAAATGTAAGCCGGAAAAATGGCGGCGCATTTTCCCTTTTTGTATAATATCTCCAGAAAAAGGAGCGGACTTAAGGCCCGCGGAAAGGAGAAGCAAAATGGCGATGCTCGAGGTAAGGCATCTGAAAAAGATCTATACCGCCAGATTCGGCGGAAGCCGCGTGGAGGCTTTGCGGAACGTGTGCTTTTCAGTGGAAAAGGGAGAATACACGGCGATCATGGGGGAGTCCGGTTCAGGAAAGACCACCCTTTTAAATATCCTGGCGGCCCTGGATAAGCCCACGGCGGGGGAGGTGATCCTGGAGGGAAGGGATGTGACAAAGATCCCGGAGCGGGAGCTGGCTCAGTTCCGAAGAAGCAGGCTGGGGTTCGTGTTCCAGGAGTTCAACCTGCTGGATACCTTTTCTCTTCGGGACAATATTTTCCTGCCGCTTGTTCTGGCGGGAACACCCTATAGAGAAATGGAGAGAAGGCTTTCCGGCCTGGCAGAACGGCTGGGGATTGATGAGCTTTTAAACAAATATCCTTACGAGGTTTCCGGCGGCCAGAAGCAGAGGGCGGCGGTGGCCCGGGCCGTGATTACGGAGCCGGAGCTTCTTTTGGCCGACGAGCCCACGGGAGCCCTGGATTCCCGCTCCTCGGACAGCCTATTGGAGCTTTTCGGCGTTTTGAACGACTGCGGCCAGACCATCCTCATGGTGACCCACAGCGTCAAGGCGGCCAGCCAGGCCAGAAGGGTGCTTTTTATCAAGGACGGGGAGGTATTCCATCAGCTCTACCGGGGGAAGGACAGGCCGGAGCAGTTTTTCGGGAAGATCTCCGACACCCTGACGATGATCGCGTCGGGAGGCGGCCGTTATGCGTAGGGGGCTCTTGTTTTATCCGAAAATGGCGGCCGCCAATATCCAGAAAAACGGCAGGATGTACCTTCCCTATATCCTGACCTGCGTGGTGACGGCGGCCATGTACCTGATGATCTCGGCGCTGGCGGAAAATCCCGGACTCTCGCAGGTTCTGGGGAGCGACACCGTCTCCTATACCCTGGGCCTGGCCTCCGGGGTGACGGCGCTCTTTGCGGCGGTCTTTCTCTTTTATACCAACAGCTTTCTTTTAAAGCGCAGGAAGAAGGAATTTGCCCTCTACAATATCCTGGGCATGGAAAAGCGGCACCTTTGCCGGGTGCTGTTCTGCGAGACCGTGGACGTTGCCTTCATCACCCTGGCGGCGGGGCTTCTGGCGGGCTTTCTTCTCAACCGGCTTCTGTTTTTACTGATCCTTAAGATTCTGGGAGTTCAGGGCCCCCTTTCGGCGGTGGTGCCGGGAAGGGCGGTTTTCAACACCTGCGTCCTGTTTCTGGTGATCTTTCTCTTTATCTTCTTGAACAGCGTCCGTCAGATCTCCTTTAAGAGCCCGGCGGAGCTGATGCGCGAGGAGCGGGCCGGTGAGCGGGAGCCAAAAACCAGGCGGCTTTTAGCGCTTTTGGGTCTCCTCCTTCTGGGAGCAGGCTACTACATGGCGGTCACCATCAAAAACCCGGTGGCGGCGGTGGCCATGTTTTTCGCGGCGGTCCTTCTGGTGATCCTCGGCACCTACTGTCTTTTCACGGCGGGGAGCATCGCCCTCCTCAAGCTTCTGCGCAGGAAAAAGGGCTACTACTATCAGTCGAATCATTTTGTCAGCGTGTCGGGAATGCTCTACAGAATGAAGCAGAACGCCGTGGGCCTCGCCAATATCTGCGTGCTCTCCACCATGGTGCTGGTGATGCTTTCCTCCTGCTTCTGCCTTTACGGCGGCATTAAGGATATCATCGCTCTGCGCCACCCCAGGCAGATCATGATCTCGGCTGGAGAGCCTGCGGACGGGGAGGAGGCGATCATCCATGAGCGGGCGGATGCGCTGCTTTCGGAAAACGGCCTTACTGCTTCTGAGCCCCTTTCCTACCATTATCTTTCCTTCGCGGCGGTGAAGCGGGAAAACAGCCTGGAACTTGGAAGCACGGAGTCGATCATGGACATGAACCGCCTGGCCCAGGTCTATGTGCTGACCCTTGAGGATTATAACCGCGTCACGGGGGAGGACGCTTCCTTAAAGGACGGGGAGATCCTGCTTTGGGAAAAGGGCGGAATTCCCTCCTCCGTCACCCTTTCGGGCCGGGAATACGCGGTAAAGGATGAGGCGGAGGATATTTTAGAGGAGATCGGCATCTCCTTTGGCGGCGCGGAGAACCTGCTGGCGGTGGTGAAGGACGAGGCGGTCCTGAATGAATGGGACAGCCTTCAGGCGGCGGCCTACGGGGAAAACGCTTCCGCCAGGTCTTATGTGTACGGCTTTGACACAGACGCGGGGCCGGAAAAAGAGCAGAGCCTTCGCGAAGCCCTGTACCACAGCCTGGCTGCAAACCCGACGGACGGCGGAGCGGGCCTTTCTCTTACGGTGGAGTGCCGGGCGGACGGGGAGCTTTCCTCGAAAAGCCTTTTCGGCGGCCTGTTTTTTATCGGCATCTTCCTGGGGCTTCTGTTTGTGATGGCGACGGTGCTGATCATCTACTACAAGCAGATCTCGGAAGGGTATGAGGATAAGGAGCGCTATGAGATCTTAAAGAAGGTGGGGATGAGCGGACGGGAGGTGCGCCGTTCCATCCACTCCCAGATCCTGACGGTGTTTTTCCTGCCCCTTCTGGGGGCGGTGCTTCACACGGCCTTCGCCTTCCCCTTTGTCACCAGGGTGCTCACCGCCTTCGGCATGACCAACGTGCGGCTGTTCGCGGCCTGTACGGCGGGCACCATCGGTGTATTCGCCCTGTTTTATCTGCTGGTCTACCGGCTCACGGCCAGGGCTTATTACAGGATCGTCCGCTGAGTCTGCCGGGTCCTGCGCATAACGGGCCGCGGCGGCGCATAAGCTGTTCCATGAATGAAATCATAGCCTTCGGGAACCGGATCGTCTGGGGACTTCCCATGATGCTCCTTTTATTCGGAACCCATCTTTTATTTACCATCCGGCTGAAAGCGCCCCAGCGGAAGCTTTTTACGGCCCTGCGCCTTTCTGTAAAGGACGACGAGAAGGGAGAGGGCGAGGTGAGCCAGTTCAGAGCTTTGGCCACGGCCCTGGCGGCCACCCTGGGGACGGGAAACATCATCGGGGTCTCCATGGCGGTTGCCATGGGAGGCCCCGGCGCCGTGTTCTGGTGCTGGCTTACGGGGCTTCTCGGCATGGCAACCAAGTACGCCGAAGCCCTGCTCTCGGCAAAATACCGGGTGCGGCGAAGGGACGGCTCTTACACCGGCGGCCCCATGTACGTGATGGAGCGGGTGTTGAAAAACAGGCCCATGGCCGTCTGCTTTTCGCTGTTTGCGGCCCTGGCGGCCTTCGGAACCGGCTCCGGAGTCCAGGCAAACGCCATCAGCGGCGTCATGGAGGCGGCCTTTCATGTAAGGCCCTTTGTCACCGGCCTTTTGCTGACGGTCCTGGCGGCCGTTGTGATCCTGGGCGGGGCGAAGGCGGTGGGAAGGGCCTGCGAGGGGCTGATCCCCTTTATGGCGGTGTTTTATTTAAGCGGCTGCTTCGCCCTTCTCTGGATCAACAGAGCCTTTCTGCTCCCGGCCCTTTCCCTGATCGCGGGCTCGGCCTTTTCGCCCAGGGCGGCGGCGGGGGGCTTTGTGGGGAGCACGGTCCTTCTGGCGGCCCGCCACGGAATCGCCAGGGGGCTTTTTTCCGACGAGTCGGGCCTTGGCACCGCGCCCATGGCGGCGGCGGGGGCGAGGAGCAGGAACCCGGCCCGCCAGGCATTGGTTGCCATGACGGGAACCTTCTGGGATACGGTGGTGGTCTGCGCCGTGACCGGGGTGGTGATCGTCTCCTCCATGCTCCACGCGCCGGAGCTTTTTTCCGGGCTTTCCGGCGGAGAGCTGGCGGAGCAGTCCTTCGGCCTTATGAACCGCTTCGGCCAGATGATTTTCGCCGTATCCCTGGTGGTGTTCGCCTTCGCCACGATCCTCGGCTGGAGCTTTTACGGGGAGCAGGCGGCTGTCTGGCTGTGGGGAAAAAGAAGGCTTCCGTATTACCGGTTCTTTTATCTGGCGGCGGTGTTTTTTGGGGCGGCCGTCCCTGCCGGGACGATCTGGCGGCTTTCTGATCTTTTCAACGGCCTCATGGCTGTTCCCAACCTGATCTGCCTTCTCCTTCTCCAAAGGGTGATCGTGAAGGAAACGGATCATTATCTGTGGGGCGGAGGGCTTGACGAGCGGCAGGATTTCGTTTACAATACCAGAGAGAAAAGCGATGACGGAGAGAAGTAGTGCGGATTATCGCTTCCAGTGAGCGGGAGACAGTGGGAACCCCGCAGAATGAATCCGCATGAATAACACTCATGAGCTGCAAGCTGAACCCCGGGCTTCCGGGCAGTAGGGGCGCCGTAGCCGGGCGTAAACCGGAAAGAGAGACTGCCGGGGGCAGTAAATCAGGTGGCACCGCGGACATACTGTTCGTCCTGAAATCATCAGGACGGGCAGTTTTTTTGTTTTATAAAAAGCGCGGAAACCCCGCGGCTTGTTTATTGGGAAAGGAGACAAAATGGCACAGAAGTACCGCACAAAGAATATCGGACAGGTGAGCGAGAGCGACGTGGGAAAGGAGCTTTCCTTATCGGGATGGGTGGAGAACATCCGCGACCACGGCGGCGTATCCTTCATTGACCTTCGCGACATGTACGGGGTCATGCAGGTGGTTTTAAGAAAGCCCGAACTTTTAAAGGGCATCCGCAAGGAGGAATGTATCTCGGTGGAGGGCCTGATGGAGCACCGGGACGAGGATACCTATAACCCCAAGCTTCCCACCGGAACCATTGAGCTGGAGGCCCGCAGGATCACCGTGCTGGGCAAGGTCTACCGGGATCTGCCCTTCGAGGTGATGACCTCCAAGGAGATCCGCGAGGACGTCCGCTTAAAATACCGCTATCTGGATCTGAGAAATCACAAGGTGCGGGACAACATCCTGTTCCGCTCCCGGGTGATAAGCTTCCTGCGCCAGAAAATGACCGAGATGGGCTTCGTGGAGCTCCAGACCCCGATCCTCTGCGCCTCCTCTCCGGAGGGTGCCAGGGACTATATCGTCCCCTCCAGAAAATACAAGGGGAAATTCTACGCCCTGCCCCAGGCCCCCCAGCAGTTCAAGCAGCTGC
>CALWAW010000019.1 GCA_944375845.1 uncultured Lachnospiraceae bacterium | reverse complement strand
ACGCCGGCGGCCGTGATGGAAGGCCAGATCCCCGACGAGGTAAAGGAGGAACGGCGCGGCCGCGTCATGGAGCTTCAGCAGGAGATTTCCCTGGAGCACGGCGAATCCATGGTGGGTCGGGTCCTCGAGGTGTTCATCGAGGGGAAGGTGGCCGGGGAGGACGCTTACGTGGGACGCACCTACATGGACGCTCCCGGCGTGGACGGCTATCTGTTTCTGAATACGCCCCTTGAGCTTGAGAGCGGGATGTTTGTCCGCGCCAGGGTGACCGGCGCGCTGGAATATGATTTGATAGGAGAGCTTTGTGATGAAGATGAATCTGCCCAATAAACTGACGGTCTTAAGGGTTCTTATGATCCCCTTTTTCGTGTTTTTCATGCTGACGGATTTTCTCGGCTACGCCGGGAGGATCATCGCCCTGGTGCTGTTTGTGGCCGCCAGCTTTACGGACTTCCTGGACGGCTTTATCGCCCGGAAGTATCATCTGGTGACGAATTTCGGAAAATTCATGGATCCTCTGGCCGATAAGCTTTTGGTCTGCTCCGCTCTGATCTGCTTTGTGGAAAACGGCGAGCTGGCGGCCTGGATCGTCATCATCATCATCGCCCGGGAATTCATCATCAGCGGCTTCCGCCTGGTGGCCTCTGACAACGGGGTGGTGATTGCCGCCAATTACTGGGGGAAATTCAAAACGGTTTCCCAGATGGTGATGATTATTCTGCTGATTCTGGATCTTCCCAGCCTGTGGATGGTCACCCAGACCTTTATCTGGCTGGCGCTCCTTCTCACGGTGATCTCCCTTGAGGAGTACGTGCGGCAGAATATCAGAGTGCTGAAGGAGGGAGAGGTCTGATGGTTGTGGAAATTCTTGCGGTTGGCACGGAGCTCCTTCTTGGGAACATCGCCAACACCAACGCCCAGTATCTTTCCCAGAAATGCGCGGTTCTGGGCTTTTCCGTCTATCACCACGGCGTGGTGGGCGATAACGAGGAGCGGATGACGGCGGCCATCAAGGAGGCCCTGGGGCGCTCCGACGTTCTGATCCTCACCGGCGGCCTGGGCCCCACGGAGGATGATATGACCAAGGAGGTCTGCGCGAAGGTCATGGGCTTTGAGCTGGCCGAGGACCCCCATACGAGGGAGCGGATCGAGAGCTATTTCAAGAGGACGGGCCGCACAAACATCACCAAAAACAACTGGAAGCAGGCCGTTGTTCCCGTGGGGAGCCGCGTTCTGGATAACCACAACGGGACAGCCCCCGGCCTGATTCTTGAAAAGGACGGAAAGACGGCGGTGCTGCTTCCGGGGCCTCCCAATGAGCTGAAGCCGCTGTTTTCAGAGCAGGTGGCGCCTTACCTTCACAGCCTCCAGCCCGAGACCATCTATTCCCAGATGGTAAAGGTATGCGGCCCGGGGGAGAGCGCTGTGGAGACCGCTGTGCTGGATCTCATCGACGCCCAGACAAACCCCACCATCGCCACCTACGCAAAGACCGGTGAAACCCACCTTCGCGTCACGGCCAAGGCCGAAAACGAGGAGCAGGCGAAAAAGCTGGTGAAGCCGGTGGTGAAGGAGCTTAAAAAGCGCTTCGGCGCCGACATCTACAGCACCTCGGAGGAGGAGAGTCTTGAGGACGTGGTGGTGAAGCTTCTTAAGAAATATAAGCTGACCGTCACCACGGCCGAGTCCATGACCGGCGGGATGCTGGCCAGCAGGCTGGTCAACGTGCCGGGAGCGTCCGAGTGCTTCCACGAGGGCTTTGTGACCTATTCCAACAAGGCCAAGAGGAAGGTCCTGGACGTGAGCAAGGCGACCCTTAAGAAATACGGCGCCGTCAGCGAGCAGACGGCCAAGGAGATGGCCAAGGGCGGCGTTTTCGCCTCGGACTCCGACATCTGTGTGGCGGTGACGGGCTTTGCCGGGCCGGAGGACACAAAAGAGGAGCCCAAGGGTCTGGCCTATATTTCCTGTTATATCGGAAATGAAGTGGTGGTAAGGGAATTTCACTTTACGGGGAACCGGATGAAGATCCGGGAGCAGGCCGTGGTGCGGGCTCTCGACCTTCTGCGCCGGTGCATCCTGGAACGCTGTAAGAATGAAAAATAAGATCAAATGGTATCGAAGGCTGTACCTGGACGGGGAAGGGAAACAGGAAAAGCTGTTAAAGAGCCTTTCCGACGGAAGGCTCCATCCGGGGCTGTATCTTCTGACCCTGCCCTCCAACAGGGAGAACCTTCTGGATATCCTTCCCCAGCCCGTTCTTTTCCAGGAGCATTATCAGAGGATTCCCATTTTCGTGGTGGGAGCCTGCCGGGGCCGGGAAAGGGCCATGGAGCTGGCGGGCAGGATCGTGCTGGAGGCGTACCGGGCCACGGGAAGCACCCGGGTGGACAGCTACCTGGGGGATGATTATACCGACGAGCCTTTAAGCCCGGAGGGGCCGCTGTACCGGGAATGGTAAGGATGTGACGCGATGGTCTCTGTCATACTGTTCATACTGAAAATAATCGGGTTCGCCCTTCTGGCGCTTCTGGGGCTTTTGCTTCTTTGCCTTCTGATCCTGCTTTTTTCGCCCTTTAAGTACAGGGCCTTCGCCCGGGGCGTATATGGCTCAGAAAAAAAGGAATATGAGGCGCGCGTCCGGGCGTCCTGGCTTTTTCATCTTGTATCCCTTAAGGCGGAGGCCTCGGAGCAGGAGCTTAGGGGCCGCTTAAGGGTCCTGGGAATGACGCTGTGGCAGGCGGGGGAGCCGGAAAGGCCGGAAAAAAAGAAGAAGAAAAGAAGCCGCCTTAAAAACAGCCGTCCGGCCGCCAAAGAGCCCGTCCGGAAGCCGGAGCCCGTAAAGGAAGAGGCCCGGACCGGGGCAGAGGAAGAAAGAAAGAGGGCCGAAGAGCCCCTCATCATCCAGGAGGCGGGAGAGAAAAGGGCCCGCCCGGGGCTTTCTGAGCTTTTAAAGCGCGCCGCGAAAAAACTCTTCTATGCGGCGAGGGCTTTCTGTGGTAAAATAAAAGGGATCCTGAAAAACGGAAGGCCGTTCCTTGATTTTTTAAACGACGCGGAAAACAGGGAAGCCTTTTCCTTTCTTCTTTCAGAGGGAAAGCGGCTGCTTCTTCGCGTCCTCCCGAGAAAGCTTTCGGGAACGGTCCGGTTCGATCTGGAGGATCCTGCTTCGGTGGGAAAGGCGCTGATTTTCTTAAGCTTCCTTTATCCCGTGATCGGGGACCGGGTGCAGATCACGCCGTTATTTGAAAATGAAAACCACCTTGAGGGAGAGCTTTCCCTGGAGGGCAGAATAAGAGCCGTTTCTCTGCTTATAATAGGAATCAGGGTATTTTTTGACCAGAGGGTGCGGAAATTATTGAGGAGAGGGCAGAAGCTCCGGCGCGGGGCCGGACGCAGCCTGTAGGAGGGATGTTATGTCGTCAGATAGGGAAAAGAACACATTCAGCAGCACAGTTGAAAATCTATTCAGGGGAATGGACGGTTTTCTGACCACGAAAACGGTGGTCGGCGACGCGATCCATTTAGACGGGATCATCATCCTGCCTCTGGTGGACGTGTCCTTCGGCGTGGGCGCGGGCGCCTTCGCCGGCGAGAAAAAGAACAACAGTGCCGGAGGCATGACGGGAAAGGTGACGCCCAGCGCCGTGCTGGTGATCCAGGACGGCCATTCAAAGCTCATCAGCGTAAAAAATCAGGATACGGTGTCCCGCATTCTGGATATGGTCCCCGACGTGATCGGGAAATTCACAAAATCCGATAAAAAGGAGCCGGACGTGGATATTCCCAAGGACGTCTTTGATTCGGCCATGAAAAAGGACGGGGAATAGAGCAGGGCGCTCCCGCATAGGATAAAAGTACAGGAACCATGCGGCGGGAGGATGCTATGAAACGGCTGATCGGCCTGTGCCTGTTCTGGATGGGGATCGGAATGGCGCTCTATCTGATCCTGCCCAATACATTTTTCACATTCTGCCTGATGGCCGGCTCCATAGCGGGCGGCTATTACCTGTTCTGCGGCTGCTAGAAGCGCGGCGGCAGAAAGCTTCGGGCAAAAAAAGGACGGTCCTTTCAGATCGTCCTTTTTCAGTATACGCTTCCTTATGCTCTTTCCACCAGACCGGATTTTAAGCAGGATGTGCACACGTACATTTTCCTTGCGCCGCCGTTTACCTTTACGCGAACGGACTTGACGTTGGAACTCCACATCTTGCTGGACTTTCTATTGGAATGGCTTACCTTGTTTCCGAAGTGAGCGCCCTTCTCACAAATTGCACATTTGGCCATGATCGCACCTCCTTACACAGATTCGGCCGGCATACATCCATGCCAGACCCATAACAGTAAACATAATATCAGATTTTGATGGAAAATGCAAGGGAAATTATCTTGAAAATAAAAAAAATTCGTATTTGCTTTTTACCGGAAAAAGGGTATAATACACTAAGATAGGCGTAATATGGAAAACTTTCCATGTTGCAGCAGTGAAATGGAGGTCAGCTTATGAAATGTCGGATCAATAACATGATGGGCGAAATCTTGATCGATACAGACGTGATCGCGAAGTACGCCGGAAGCGTGGCTGTGGAGTGCTTCGGCATTGTGGGCATGGCGGCCGTCAGCATGAAGGACGGCCTGGTGAAGCTCCTTAAAAGGGACAGCCTCACCCACGGGATCAATGTGGAGGTGCAGGACAACCGCCTTCATCTCAATTTCCATGTGATCGTATCTTATGGAGTCTCGATCTCGGCTGTGGCAGATAATCTCATAGAAAACGTTAAATACAAGGTTGAAAAGTTCACGGGCATCGAAGTGGAGAAGATCAATATCTTCGTGGAGGGTGTCCGGGTAATAGACTGTTGATCAAGGAGGAACGCTGTGGTGGCAGGTAATAGTATTGACGCTGCACTTTTAAAAACCATGTTTCTGGCCGGAGCCCAGAGGCTTGAGAGCAATAAGGAATGGATCAATGAGCTGAACGTATTCCCTGTGCCGGATGGCGATACCGGCACCAACATGACCCTTACGATCATGTCGGCGGCCAGGGAGGTTCAGGCCATTGAAGAGCCCAGCATGGAGAATCTGGCCAAGGCCATTTCCTCCGGCTCTTTAAGGGGCGCGCGGGGAAACTCCGGCGTAATCCTTTCCCAGCTTCTCAGGGGCTTCACCAAGGAGATCAAGAAGGTGGACGTCCTCACGGCCGAGGTGATCGCGAGAGCCTTCCAGAGGGGGACGGAGACCGCTTACAAGGCGGTTATGAAGCCCAAGGAGGGCACGATCCTCACCGTCGCCAAGGGAATGGCCGACAAGGCCGCCCAGCTGGCGGAGGAGGAGATGGAGCTTGCCTCCTTCTTTGAGCAGATCATCGCCTGCGGCGACGAGGTCTTGAGCCGGACGCCCGAAATGCTTCCCGTGCTCAAGCAGGCGGGGGTCGTGGACTCCGGCGGCCAGGGCCTTATGCAGGCCATGAAGGGCGCCTTCGACGGCTTTTTGGGCAAGGAGGTCGCCGCGCCTCTCGCGGAAAGCACCGGCGCCTCCCAGGCGGCAGCGGCCCCTCAGGCAGAGCCGCAGGAGATCAGGTTCGGCTACTGCACCGAATTTATCATCAACCTGGAAAAGCGCTACACGGACGCCGACGAGCGGGAGCTTAAGGCGTATCTGGAGTCTTTGGGCGATTCCATCGTGCTGGTGTCCGACGACGGGCTTGTGAAGATCCACGTGCACACCAACGATCCCGGCCTTGCCATCCAGAAGGCCCTGACCTACGGCTCTCTTTCCAGGATCAAGATCGACAATATGCGCGAGGAGCATCAGGAAAAGCTCTTCAAGGAGGCCGAAAAGGCCGCCGCGAAGAAAGAGGAGGAGCCCGCTCCCAGGAAAGAGGTGGGCTTTATCGCCGTGTCCGTGGGCGACGGCATGAACGAGATCTTCAAGGGACTGAATGTGGATTACCTGATCGAGGGCGGGCAGACCATGAACCCCAGCACGGAGGATATGTTGAACGCCATCAGCCATGTGAACGCCGACACGATCTACATCTTCCCCAACAACAAGAACATCATCCTGGCGGCGGAGCAGGCGATGCACATGACGGAGGATAAGCAGATCGTCGTGATTCCCTCAAAGACCGCGCCTCAGGGCATCACCGCCATCATCAATTATATCCCCGGCCTTTCTCCCGAGGAGAACAAAGAGGCCATGATCGAGGAAATGTCCAAGGTGAAAACGGGCCAGGTCACTTATGCCGTCCGCGACACCTCCCTCGACGGCTTTGAGATCACAAAGGGCGACATCATGGGCCTGGGCGACAAGGGGCTTCTGGCCGAGGGCCGCGAGGTGGAGCCCACCGCTTTGGAGCTTCTGAAGGCCATGGTGGACGAGGAAACGGAGCTGGTAAGCGTTTACTACGGGGCCGACATCTCTGAGGAGCAGGCGGAGGCCTTCTTCGCAAAAGCCCAGGAGCTGTTCCCCGACGTGGATATGGAGCTTCACAACGGAGGCCAGCCCATTTATTACTATATCATCTCGGCAGAATAACAGGCGAGGGGGCAGCCGGAGGGCGGCCCCCTTTTCATTGGCGGAAAGAAGGTGAGGGCATGGAGCTTGACGACCGGATCACATCCATAAAGGGGATCGGCGAAAAGACCGCGGCGCTGTTTAAAAAGCTGGGGGTCGAGACGGTGGGGCAGCTGATCCGTTCCTATCCCAGGGATTACGACTGCTTTGAGCCGGCCGTGCCCATTGCCTCCATAGAGGGGCCCGGAATCTTTGCCGTGGCGGCCACCGTGGCGGAGCGGCCCCGTGTGCGGGCGTCCGCCAGGGTGAAGGTGGTGACGGCAAGGCTCAGGGACGAGAGCGGAAGCCTGGGGGCCGTCTGGTTCAATATGCCCTATCTGGCGGGCAGCTTAAAGCCCGGCGGCGTCTATATTTTCCGGGGCAGGGTCATACGGGACAGGGCGGGGCTGGTCTTTGAGCATCCCGCCGTTTTAAAGAGGGACGAATACGAGAGCCTGCTTAACGCCAGGCAGCCGGTGTATCCCCTGACGGCGGGGCTTTCCAACAAAACCTTCGCAAAGGCGGTGGCCGCCGCCCTTAAGGAGCTTCCCATCCAGAAGGACTTCCTCCCCGGCTGGATCCGGAAAAAGGAAGGGCTGGCGGAATCCAATTTCGCGGTGCGGGCCATCCATTTTCCCAAGGATGAGGAGGAGCTCCTTTTTGCCAGGAAACGGCTGGTGTTTGACGAATTTTTCCAGTTCATCCTTTCCCTGCGCCTTCTTAAGGGGGCAGGGGAACGAAAAAAGAACGGGTTTGTGACGGACCGGTGGGAACAGGCAAAAAAGCTGGAAAAGGCCCTTCCATACCGGCTTACCGGGGCACAGAAAGAGACCCTTTCCCAGATCAGAAAAGATATGGAGGGCCCATCCCTTATGAGCAGGCTGATCCAGGGGGACGTGGGCTCCGGAAAAACCATTGTGGCGGCCCTGGCACTGACCGCGGCGGTGGAGAGCGGCTTCCAGGGGGCGCTCATGGCGCCCACCGAGGTGCTTGCAAGGCAGCATTACAAGACCCTTGCGGGGCTTTTCGCGGAGCATGGGCTTTCCTTCAGGGTGGAGCTTCTCACCGGCTCCATGACCGCGAAGCAGAAGCGGGAGGCCTGTGAGCGGATCGCCTCCCATGAGGCCGATATCATCGTCGGAACCCACGCCCTGATCCAGGAAAAGGTAGTCTACAGCTGCCTGGGCCTTGTGATCACCGACGAACAGCACAGGTTCGGGGTCCGCCAGAGGGAAAACCTCTCCAAAAAGGGCGGCGATCCCCATGTTCTGGTGATGAGCGCCACGCCCATTCCCCGGACGCTGGCCATTATCCTGTACGGCGACCTGGACATCTCGGTGATGGACGAGCTGCCGGCAAAACGGCTTCCGGTGAAAAACTGCGTGGTGGGCACGGAGTTCCGTGAAAACGCTTACCGCTTCATGGAAAAGGAGATCCGGGCGGGCCATCAGGCTTATGTGATCTGCCCCATGGTGGAGGCGGGCGGCCTGTCCGAGGGGGAGAACGTGGTGGACTACGCGGGGCGGCTTCGCGGAGTTATGCCTCCCTCCGTCCGTGTGGATTATCTGCACGGAAGAATGAGCCCGGCCCAGAAGGATCAGAAAATGGAGGATTTCGCTTCGGGAAAAACCCATATTCTTGTTTCCACCACGGTGGTGGAGGTGGGCGTGGACGTGCCCAACGCCACGGTGATGATGATTGAGAACGCGGAGCGGTTCGGCCTTGCCCAGCTCCATCAGCTCAGAGGACGGGTGGGGCGGGGAAAGGACCAGTCCTATTGTATTTTCGTGAACGGCTCCGGCGACAGCGAGAAAAACAGACGGCTTGAGATCTTAAACAGCTCCAACGACGGCTTTTACATCGCGTCGGAGGATCTGAAGCTCAGAGGCCCCGGAGATATTTTCGGCATCCGGCAGAGCGGGCTTCTGGAATTTTCCATCGGAGATATTTTTACGGACGCGAAGCTTTTGAAGGCTGCCGCCGAGGACGCCCAGAAGGTCCTCGAGGAGGATCCGGAGCTTTCCCATGAGGAAAACAGGAACTTAAAAAGGCAGATCGAAAAAAGCCTGAAGGAACGGGCCGAGAGCGGAATGTCATTATAGATCGATTCGGAAGGAGAAGTGCTATGGCGTCGATTCTGGAATGCAGGAATCTGGAAAAAACCTACAGCGGCGGGAAACGGGCCCTTCAGGGGGTCAGTCTTTCCCTGGGCAGGGGAAGGATCATCGGCCTTCTGGGGCCGAACGGAAGCGGAAAGACCACGTTCATCAAACTGATCAACGGGCTTCTTTCCCCCGACAGGGGAGAGCTTTACATCGACGGCTATCCCGTGGGGGTGGAGACGAAGCGGATCATCTCGTACCTGCCGGAGGTGACTTACTTAAACGCCTCCATGAGGGTGCAGCAGATTATTGCCCTGTTCAAGGATTTTTACGGGGATTTTGACGAGAGGCGGGCCTACGATATGCTGGGAAGGCTGGGAATCAGCCCGTCGGCCCGTCTTAAGACCATGTCCAAGGGGACAAAGGAGAAGGTGCAGCTCATCATGGTCATGAGCCGCAGGGCGAAGCTTTATATTCTGGACGAGCCCATTGCCGGCGTGGACCCGGCGGCCAGGGATTATATCCTGAGTACCATCGTCACCAATTACGACCCTGCGTCCACGATCCTGATCTCGACCCATCTGATCGCCGATGTGGAGCAGATTTTGGACGACGTGATCTTTCTGCGGGACGGAAGGGTGATCCTGGCGGAGACCGCCGAGGGCTTAAGGAAACAGCAGGGCCGTTCCGTTGACGCGATTTTCAGGGAGGTGTTCCGATGCTAGGAAAGCTTTTCAAATATGACCTTAAGGCTGTGATCGCCTATTATCTGATGATCTGGGGAGCGGTGCTGGGGACCGCGGCGCTGCTTCGGATTTCCGTTTCCCTGTCTGATTTTTCCTCGCCCTTTCAGGATCAGATGCTCATAGGGATGGGGACCGTGGGAAGCCTGCTCCTTTACGGGGCGGCCTGCTGCGCCTGCGTGATTTTGGCTTTGTTCCTCACGGCCATGCGGTTTTACAAAAACCTTATGGGAAACGAGGGCTACCTTTCCTTTACCCTTCCCGTGACGGTGAACGCGCACCTGGTCTCAAAGCTTTTGAGCGCTGTTTTCTATCTGGTGCTCACCTATGGAGTCCTGCTTTTGTCTGGCGTAATCATATCGGCGGGCACAGGGCTCTGGGATTCGCCCTTCGGGAGCGTCCTGGAATGGATTGTGGAGACGGTGGTATTTTATAACCCCCTTGTGACGCTCCTCTACGTTTTAAAGACAGCCGCCTTCCTTCTTGAGACGGTACTTGTCATCTATTTTTCCGTGTGCGTGGGGCAGCTTGCGTCAAAGCACCGGGTTCTGGGCGCCATCGGCATTTATCTGGCGGTAAACGCGGCGGTGGGGATCTTCACGATCCTGGGAAGCGCGGTGCTTGTGCGGCTCCTCTCCGGACGGGAGGGGACGACCCTCTATTACGGCGTCACCTACGGGACAGAGCTTCTGTTCTATCTCCTTTTGTGCGTCGGCTGTTACGCGGGCTCATACGGGCTCCTCAGGCGCAGGCTGAATCTGGAGTGAGCGGACAGCTTCTTTTAAAGACTGATAACAGGAATAAGGCACATAGAGCCCTCCCTTTCCGGTTCCGACGGAAATGGAGGGCTTTGCCGTTCCGTGGAAGTCGGAACCGCCGGTGAGGAACAGTCCGTATTTTTCTGCCAGAGAAGCCACCAGCTGCTCCTGGGCCCTTCCGTATCCGGAATAATAGCCCTCGATCCCCATCAGTCCCAGCCGGGCAAGGCTTCCGGTAAATTCGTCGAGCTCCTCCGCGGACATTCTGGTGAGAATGGGGTGGGCGAACACGGGGACGCCCCCGTGGGAGAGCAGGAAGGAGACGGCCTCCCCGGGCTCTACGGGCTTTCGCTCCACATAGCAGGGGCATCCCCTTCCGATCAGAGTCTTAAAGACGGTTTCCTTGTCGGGCGCCATGCCCTGCTCGGCCATATAGACGGCGATGTGGGCCCTGGTGAGCACCGCTCCGGGAAAATGCCGGTGCAGAAGCTCAGTGGAAACGGGATAGCCGCGCCGCCGCAGCTTTTCTGTGATGGCGTCGTAGCGCTCGTCCCGCTCCCGCTGCCAGGAGGAGAGCTGTTTCTTAAAGGAAGGGGATTTTGTATCCATTCCATACCCGAGGATATGGATGCTCCTTTGGCGGTACGTGCAGGAAAGCTCAATTCCCGACATGGTCTCAAGGCCCGCCTTCAGGCAGGCCTCCCGCATGGAAGGAAAGCCCTCCGCCGTATCGTGGTCGGTGAGGCAGACGGCCTTGAGACCGGCGGCAGAGGCCTGTTCGGCCAGCTGCCCCGGCGTCAGGGAGCCGTCGGAAAACACAGAGTGAAGATGCAGGTCTACAGGGGAACTGCCCATTGAAAACGCCTCCTTTGCGATAGAAACAGTATACCATGGTTTCTTTGAATTTACTATTGCCAGAAAGCAGCAGGTTCGGGTATAATGGACACTAGAAAAGTATGTTTTTCTAGTAAATTTCAAAGGATGGTAAAAAAATGGCACTTTTGGAACAATGGCGCAAAATGGCCTATGAGACCCAGATGAGCACCCAGCAGAGCAATTACTTCTGGGGCAACTATTTTAACCTGGAAAAGGGGATTTACGAAAAGCTTCTGGAAAAGCCCGACGAGGCGGTCACAGGGACCGTGAAGGAGCTGGCCGAAAAGTACGGCGTGGATCTGATGATCATGACGGGCTTCCTGGACGGCATCAACGACAGCTTAAAGGAGCCCAACCCCATCGAGACCATGGAGGAGGATACTCCCGTAAGCCTGGGCTTTGACAAGGAGCTTCTTTATAAAAATATGGTGGCGGCCAAGGCGGACTGGCTCTACGGCCTTCCCCAGTGGAACGACATCTTCACGGAGGAGCGGCAGAAGGAGCTCTACAAGGAGCAGAAAAGCTCCACCACGGTGGTCAAGGGCAAGAAGGTGGGGAGGAACGATCCCTGCCCCTGCGGAAGCGGAAAGAAGTACAAATACTGCTGCGGGCGTTAGTATAGTCCAGATTTTGCCGGTTTTGTATTTTTTTGTGAACATTGTCAAAAACAATCTGAAAAACAGGAAATTCTCTTGATTATTATGCCTAACCAGAGTATAATAACAACGATATAATCAAAAATTTAACATAATATTTTTGTGAAGAAAAGAAAGGAGACTGCGGGATGCATATAATCACAGACGAGAATGGAAACGTGATCCGGCACGGACATTCTCACGATCACGGAGAAGCGGCCCACTGCCATGATACGGCCTGTGGAAGCTGCGGCGGCTGTGCCGATCCTGAAAAGGAGACCGTCGCCCTTGTTTCCTATATGGTGGACCACAACAAGCACCATGCGGCAGAGCTGGCGGAAATGGGAAAGAAGCTCCGGGAAATGGGAAAGACGGAGGCCGCGGATCAGATCGATAAGGCGGTTTCTGATTTCGAGAGCGGCAATGTCCGCTTAAGCGTTGCGCTTTCTCTTCTCAAAAATTAAAGCGGCAGACAGACTGGAGGTGACGGCGATGTGCCTTGCGGCAGTTTACGGAAAAAGGCCTGAGGAGGATGAAACCCTTCTTCTGAAGAATGTGAGCAGAATCCTCATCGACGGCGATCAGATCACCATGTATGACATCATCGGCCAGGAGATGAAGCTTTCCGGCGCGCTGACAGAGGTGGATCTTGCCAACAGCATCGTTAAGATCCGCTGCACAGACTAAATCAGTTTATTCTTATTTTTTCAATACTTAGGAGGTAATGGCAATGGCAAAGAAACTCACTGAGATCATGAAGGAGAGAATGGCCTTCTCCTTCGAACTGTTCCCCCCCAAGACGGATAAGGGCATGGAAAACCTTCCCGGCACCATCGGACATCTGTGCGATTTCAAGCCGGACTACATTTCCGTGACCTACGGCGCGGGCGGCACCAACGTGGGCAAGAACCTGGACGTCTGCAAGATGATCCAGGACGCCGGCACAACGGCCGTAACCCACTTCACCTGCATCGGGAACACCCGCGAGGGGATCAAGGAACAGCTTCAGAACTATCTGGATCACGGCGTATCCAACATGCTGGCCTTAAGGGGCGACCTTCCCTTCGGCTGGACAGGCACCGGCGGAGATTTCGCCTATGCCACCGATCTGGTAGCCTTCGTCCGCAAGGAGTTCGGCGACAAGTTTGAAATTGCCGTGGCCGGATCTCCCGAGGGCCATATCCAGTGCAGAAGCCTGGAGGCTGACATCGCGGTCCTCAAGCAGAAGCAGGACAACGGCGCAGACTACATTATGACGCAGCTCTGCTGGGATATGGAGCAGTTCAAGAGATGGCTTGACGCGATCCGCACCGCTGGCATCACCATGCCCGTGGACGTTGGCATCATGCCGATCTTAGATCAGGCCGCAACCATCAACATGGCCCTTTCCAGAAACGGCTGCGTGATGGACCGCGCTCTGTGCGAGATCATCTCCAAGAACTGGATCTTCCCGAATCCTTTCGTGTCCGATCCCTTCGACGCCGATGTGGAGGGCAAGAAGGCGCGCTTCAAGGAAGCAGGAATGGAATACACCATCAAGCAGATCGATACATACCGCACTCTGGGCATCAACGGCATCCATCTGTACGCGCTCAACAAGTGGAAGGATGTTTCCGAGATCATCAACAGGTCCGGTATGAGGACACTTGTATAATCACTGACTCTGACCACCAAAGGAGGTCTTTCCGATGGCCTATACCATTGCGGTCGCAGGCAAGGGCGGCGTGGGAAAAACAACGCTGTGCGGCCTGCTGATCCAGTATTTATGCGAAAAACACGAGGGGCCTGTCCTGGCCGTTGACGCCGACGCGAACTCCAATCTGAACGAGGTGCTGGGCGTTGACGTGGAGGTGACCCTGGGGGAGATCCGCGAGGAGATCGAGCGCTCCGAGATGATGAACCCCAGCCCCATCCCCGCCGGAATGTCCAAGCAGGACTATATGGCTTTCCGAATGAATTCCGCCCTGACGGAGGAGGACGATTACGACCTCCTCGTGATGGGAAGAACCCAGGGCTCCGGCTGCTACTGCTATGTAAACGGGCTGTTATCGGCCCAGGTGGCCAAGCTTTCCGGCCAGTACCGTTATGTGCTGGTGGACAACGAGGCCGGCATGGAGCATATCAGCCGCGGCATCCTGCCCCATGTGGACGCCATGATCCTGGTGAGCGACTGCTCAAGGCGGGGAATCCAGGCCGTGGGCAGAATCGCGGACCTTGTACGGGAATGTAAGCTGAATCCCAAGGTGATGGGCCTTATCGTAAACCGGGCGCCGGAGGGAAAGCTCAACGACGGCGTCAGGGAGGAAATCGAAAAGCAGGGACTGAACCTGATCGGGGTCGTTCCTCACAGTGACGATGTTTATGAGCTGGACTGCGAGGGGGAGCCTACATCTTTAAAGCTTCCCAAGGATTCCCCTGTGCGCAGCGCGCTGATTGGCGCGGTTGAAAAATTACTGAACTAAAGGAGGTTTATAATGGGAGACTTTAAGTTGACAAGTATTGAGGAGTTTGAGGCGGCGACAGCGAAGCTTCTGGAGACAGGCGCGAAGGTCGGCGCGGATTCCTGGCAGCTGCGGGTAAAGAACCAGACCCCCCACTGTAAATTCGGTGAGCAGGGCGTCTGCTGCCGGATCTGCTCCATGGGTCCCTGCCGGATCACTCCCAAGGCGCCCAGAGGAATCTGCGGCTGCGACGTGCACGGCATCGTAGGAAGAAACTACCTGAAATTTACGGCGGGCGGCGCCGCGACCCATTCCGATCACGGCCGCGAGATCTGCCATACCCTGTATCTGTCCGCTGAGGACGGCAACTACCATGTAAAGGATCCTGACAAGTTAAAGAAGATTGCCAAGGAGTGGGGCGTTGAGACCGAGGGCAAGGATATTTACGATCTGGCCCACGAGATGGCTGAGCTGGCCCTCCTCGAGTACGGCAAGCCCTTCGGAAACCAGAGATGGTTAAAGAGAGCGCCTGAGCATACCCAGGAGCTCTGGGAGAGGGAGAACATCGCTCCCCGCGCCATCGACCGCGAGGTTGCAAGCTCCCTGCACATGACCCACATGGGATGTTCCTCCAAGCCCGAGGCCCTGATCCGTCAGTCCCTGAGGGCTGGCCTGGCAGACGGCTGGGGCGGCTCCATGTGCGGAACGGAGTTCTCCGACGTGCTCTTCGGAACGCCCAAGCCCATTGACACCGAGGCGAACCTGGGCGTTATGAACGCCGAGAACGTCAACATCGTGGTGCACGGCCATGACCCGAGCCTTTCCGAGATGATCTGCGAGTACGCCGACGATCCCGAGATGATCGCCTACGCCAAGAGCTTCGGCGCCAAGGGCATCACCGTATCCGGCGTGTGCTGCACCTCCAACGAGGTTGCAATGCGCCGCGGCATCCCCATGGCGGGCAACTTCCTTCAGCAGGAGAACGTGGTGCTGACCGGCGCCTGCGAAGCCATCGTGGTGGACGTGCAGTGTATCTTCCCGGCTCTTGGGCCTTTAAGCAAGTGCTTCCACACCAAGTTTATCACCACCTCCCCCATCGCTCAGATGCCCGATTCCGAGTTCATCGAGTTCCATGCGGAGAACGCCGGTGAGAACGCAAAGGCAATCGTAAAGATGGCCTGCGAGAACTTTGTAAACAGGAGACAGGACCTTGTCTATATCCCCGATATGAAGCAGAAGGCTACCGTGGGCTACTCCGTTGAGGCCATCGTAAAGACCCTGGACGGCGTGACCAACTCCCAGGTGGACGAGACCGGAACCACCAAGCCCCTGCTTGAGTGCATCACCTCCGGCGTTATCCGCGGCGCTGTGGCCATGGTTGGCTGCAACAACCCCAAGGTGCGCCCTGACTACGCTCATGTGGAGCTGATGAAGAAGCTGATTGCCAACGATATCATCATCATCGCCTCCGGCTGCTCCGCCCAGGCTGCGGCAAGGGCAGGGCTCATGTCCAAGGAAGCGAAGGATCTGTGCGGCGCCGGCTTAAAGAGAGTCTGCGAGCTGGCGGATATCCCTCCCGTATTACATATGGGCTCCTGCGTGGATATCAGCCGTATGCTGGTGCTGGCGGCAACCCTTTCCAAGGAGTCCGGCCTTCCCATCTCCGCGCTTCCCGTTGTGGGCTGCGCTCCCGAGTGGATGTCTGAAAAGGCTGTTTCCATCGGCAACTACGTTGTGGCCACCGGTATCGACACCTTCTTAGGCGTGGATCCTTACGTATCCGGTTCCACTGAGGTGGCTGACCTCCTTACGAACGGTATCCGGAACTGGGTTGAGGCGGCTTACACCGTTGAGAAGGACATTGACAAGCTGGGCGACGCGATGATCGCCAGAATTGAAGAAAAGAGGGCGGCTCTCGGCATTTAAGCCGGGGCCCCCGTCCAGAGGTGAAATGACATGAAGATTGCGGTGACAGGAAAGGGCGGAGTTGGCAAGACCACCTTCGCGGCCACTCTGGCAAGGCTGTATGCGGAGGAAGGGAAAAACGTGCTGGCGGCCGACGTGGATCCGGACGCGAACCTGGGGCTGGCCCTGGGGTTTTCCGAGGAGGAGCTTGACAGCATCGTTCCCATCTCCAAAATGCAGAAGCTGATCCAGGAGAGGACCGGAGCCGACGCCATGGGACAGTTCTTCCGGATGAATCCCAAGGTGGACGACATCCCCGACCTGTATGCGAAAACCTGCAACGGGGTAAAGCTTCTGACGCTGGGCACTGTGGAGACAGGCGGCAGCGGCTGCGTATGTCCGGAGCATGTGATCCTCAAGCGGATCATCAACCACCTGGTCTTAAGAAGCGATGACGTGGTGATTCTCGACATGGAGGCGGGCCTTGAGCATCTTGGCCGCGGCACCACGTCGGGAATGGACCAGTTTATCGTGGTGATTGAGCCGGGAGCCAGAAGCGTGCAGACTTACAAGAACGTCAAGCGCCTGGCGAAGGATCTGGGCGTCAAGCAGGTCCGCGTCGTGGCCAACAAGGTGCGGGGCGCCGAGGACGAGGAGTTCGTGAGGAGCAGAATCCCCCAGGAGGATCTTCTTGGTTTCATCCATTATAATACAGAAGTGATCGACGCCGACCGTCTGGGAAAATCTCCCTTTGACTTCAGCGAGACAGCAAAGGCCGAGATCCGGGCGATCAAGGAAAAAATCGATGATGAATCAAGTGTTAGGAGGTAGAACAGTGACACTATTTGACAGAGTATTCAGTGGTTCTGACGCAGTGTACGGCCTGACCGAGGGCGCTATCAACGCTGCAATCGAGAAATACGGCGCTGACAAGGCGGTTGCTTTCCCCAATACCGCTTACAGCCTGCCCTGCTATTACTGCGTGACCGGCACCAAGGTGACGAACCTGGGCGAGTTAAAGGACGCCCTGGGCGTTGTAAAGAGCCTGATGACCAGGGAGCAGAAGTTGAACGACGCGTTTATGTCCGGCGTCGCCACGGCTCTCTGCGCGGAGTTCATTGAGGTTCTTAAGTATATCGACGGCGCTGAGCCCTACAGCGAGCCCTGCTACGGCCATCTGGCTGACGCGGTGATCCGTGAGCTGGGCGTGCCGCTGGTAACGGGCGATATCCCCGGCGTTGCCGTTATCCTGGGCAAGGCTCCTTCCGCTGACGAGGCTGCCGAGCTGGTAAAGAGCTACCAGGCGCAGGGCATCCTTGTAACCCTGGTGGGCGACGTGATCGACCAGTGCGTTGAGAAGAAGGTCAACATGGGCGCAGGCGTCCGCGTAATCCCTCTGGGCAAGGACGTGACCGCCGTGATCCACGTGGTGTCCGTCGCCATCCGCGCGGCCCTGATCTTCGGCAACGTGACTCCCGGCGACGCGGCCGGCCTTATGAAGTACACCATGGAGCGCGTACCGGCCTTCGTAAACGCCTTCGCGCCTCTTGACGACGTGGTGGTTGCCGCCGGCGCAGGCGCCATCGCTCTCGGCTTCCCCGTAATCACCAACGAGACCGAGAATATCTTCCGCGTACCGAAGAGCCTGATTGTTCAGGAGGATGTTTCCAAGTTCAACGCAACCTCCCTGGAGGCCCGCGACATCAAGATCAAGATCACAAAGATCGACATCCCCGTGGCCTTTGCCTCTGCCTTCGAGGGCGAGATCGTCCGCCGCAAGCAGATGCAGGTTGAGTTCGACGGCTCCAGAGTGGACTGCTTCGAGCTGGTGCAGACCAAGGAGGCCTCCGAGATCGAGGATCACAAGATCGAGCTGATCGGTCCCGACATCGATACCTTCGAGAAGGGCAGCAAGCACAGCATCGCCTACATCGTTGAGGTGGCGGGCAGGACCATGCAGTCCGACTTTGAATCTGTATTTGAGAGAAAGTTCCACAGCTATCTGAACTGCATCGAGGGCGTGATGCACACCGGACAGCGTGATATGATCCGCATCCGTATCAGCGACGCCGCCTTTGACGCGGGCTTCAGGGCAAAGCACATCGGCGAGGTGCTTTACGCAAAAGTGAAGAACGATTTCGACGCCGTTGTGGATAAGTGCCAGGTGAAGGTAATCACCGATCCTGAGCTGGTCACAAAGCTCCGCCATGAGCTGGCCATCCCCGCTTTCGACAAGCGTGACGACCGTCTCCAGTCCCTGACTGACGAATCCGTTGACGTATACTACAGCTGCATCATGTGCCAGGCCTTCTCGCCCAGCCATGTATGTGTGGTTACCCCTGAGCGTCTCGGCCTCTGCGGCGCCGTTTCATGGCTTGACGCCAAGGCCACCAATGAGCTGGAGCCCACCGGCCCCTGCCAGGTGATCACCAAGGAGAAGCTGATCGACGACCGGATCGGCGAATATGAGGATGTCAACGAGGCTGTCCGCAAGTTCTCCAACGGCGCCCTGGAAGAGGTATCCCTTTACTCCATCATGGAGAAGCCCATGACCTCCTGCGGCTGCTTCGAGTGCATCTGCGGCATCGAGCCCTTCTCCAACGGCGTGATCATCGCCAACCGTGAGTACGCGGGCATGACCCCTCTGGGCATGACCTTCCCTGAGCTGGCTTCCATGACCGGCGGCGGCGTGCAGACCCCCGGCTTCATGGGACACGGCAAACACTTCATCGCTTCCAAGAAGTTCATGAAGGCTGAGGGCGGCATCGAGAGAATCGTGTGGATGCCCAAGGATCTGAAGGAGCAGGTGGCAGAGAGGCTCAACGCCACAGCCAAGGAGCTCTACGGCATTGACAACTTCACCGACATGATCGGCGACGAGACCATTGCCGAGGATCCCGAGACCTTACTGGCCTTCCTCACCGAGAAGGGACATCCCGCCCTCGCCATGGATCCGATGATGTAAAGCCTCGGCAAGGCGGTCAAGCGGCCGCGCAGCGGACATTTGACCGCCGCGAGGCTTTAACGAAGGATTTCCGCCGCCGCGCAAGCGGCGAAGCTTGCGAAAGCAAGCGGAGAACGGGAATTTCGAGTATCGACCAGAGGTCGAGGATTTCCGCCGCCGCGTAAGCGGCGAAGCGCGCGAAGGCGCGCTGAAGAAGCGGAAATCCTGAGTATACCCGTATGTATCTGACAGCGAAAGGGGTTCTGCGGTATATGGCGCCGCAGCCCCCGGCCGCTGATATTTAACAACAGCAAACTATTTAAGGAGGCGAGCAGGAAATGCCGTTTACAAAGAAATTACAGAAATTCAACGCGACAATCCGCACGGTCGAACTGGGAACAGGAGAGAAGGCCGTAAAACTCGGAGGTGGCAGCACCTTCCCCTTCTACACCTTTGACGGCCCCACGGCCAACCCCGCGAAGATCGGCATCGAGATCTCTGATATGGGACTTGAGAACGAGCCCGACTGCATCAAAGCGTTCTACGAGGGCTGTGGCTCTGTGGCAGAGATCGCAAAGAAGGCCGCGTCCTTTGAGGGCGTGGATTTCGTTGTACTTAAGCTGGAGGGCGGCGACCCCAACGGCGCCGACAAGCCCGTTGAGGAGCTGGTAAACGTGGCGAAGGAGGTTTCCGAGGCCATCGACCTTCCCCTTGTGGTAGAGGGCTGCAAGAACGTTCAGAAGGACGCCGAGCTCCTTTCCAAGGTAGCCGAGGCCCTTCAGGGCAAGAATGTGCTTCTCCTTTCCGCGAGAGAAGAGGATTACAAGAATATCGCCGCAGCAGCAGGCCTTGCTTACGACCAGCTGATCGGCGCTGAATCCGCCGTTGACATCAACCTGGCAAAGCAGCTCAACGTGCTGATCAAGCAGCTGGGCGTGGACCTGGGCAAGGTGGTTATGAACGTTGGCTCTGCCGCGGCCGGTTACGGCTTCGACTACGTGATCTCCACCATGGACCGCGTAAGGGCCGCCGCTCTGGGCCAGGCCGATGATTCCCTGCTGATGCCCGTGATCACTCCGGTTTCCTCCGAAACCTGGACCGTAAAGGAAGCCAGCGCATCCGAAGAGGACGCTCCCGGCTGGGGCCCCGTAGAGGAAAGAGGAATTGACATGGAAGTGGAAACTGCCGTCGCATGCCTTACCTGCGGCTCCGACGCGGTGATCCTGAAGCATCCCACATCCATCGCAACGGTTTCCAAGATGATCCAGGCTTTAAGCTAACAGAAACAGGAGGAAAAAACAATGGCATTAAATGGTATTGCAATTTTTAAATTAACGCCGAAAAAGAACTGCAAGGAGTGCGGCTGCCCCACCTGCATGGCCTTCTCCATGAAGGTGGCTCAGGGCGCCATGACCATCGATCAGTGTCCTCACATGAGCGAGGATGCCCTTGCAACCTTGTCCGAGGCCTCCGCGCCGCCCATGAAGACCATCAAGGCCGGCGTCAAGCCCTTCGCGGACAATAAGAATGACAGCGATAAGGAATACAGCCTGGGCGGCGAGACCGTTCTTTTCCGTCATGAAAAGACCTTCGTAAACAAGACCAGGTATGCTTCCACCGTATGCACCTGCATGGACGACGCGGCTGTGGACGCAAGGCTTGCTTCCGTATCCGCCATCGACTACGACCGTATCGGCGACAGGATGTATGTGGAATTTGTGGCCGTTGACTGCGCCGAGGGCACTGCCCCCGAGAAGTACGCGGAGCTGGTAAAGAAGGCTGACGCCGCCGGCCGTTCCCTGATCCTCAACGTAAAGGACGAGGCCTGCGCAAAGGCTGCCTTTGACGTGTGCAAGGACAAGAAGCCCATCTTAAACGCTGCCGACGCTTCCAACTACGAGGCCATGAGCAAGCTGGCTTCCGACGCCGGCGTGGTGCTGGGCGTATCCGGCGCTTCCGTTGACGAGCTTTACGATACCGTTGCCGCTCTTGAGAAGCTGGGCAACAAGAACCTGATCCTTGACCTGGGCACGGAGTCTGTGAAGTCCGCGTTTGAGAACGCCGTTCTGATCCGCCGCGCGGCCCTTAAGGACAGCGACAGGACCTTCGGCTATCCCAGCATTGTGAACGTTGGGAAGCTGGCTTCCGGCGACGCCCACATGCAGGCAGCCCTGGCGGCTCTCTTCACAATGAAATACGGCTCCATCGTGATCGTGGAGGAGATGAGCTACGCAATGGCCCTTCCTCTTTACGGCCTGCGTCAGAACCTCTACACCGATCCTCAGAAGGCTCCCAGGATCGAGCCCGGCATTTATCCCATCAACGGCGCCGACGAGAATTCCGTGTGCCTGACCACCGTGGACTTTGCCCTTACCTACTTCCTGGTATCCGGCGAGCTGGAGCGCTCCGGAGTTCCCTGCAACCTGTTAATCAGCGACGCGGGCGGACTTTCCGTTCTGACCTCCTGGGCTGCCGGCAAGTTCTCTTCCGGCTCCATCGCCAAGTACATCCAGGAGTTTGATATTGAGAACAAGATCAAGAACCGCACCCTGGTGATCCCCGGAAAGGTCGCTGTATTAAAGGGCGATCTGGAGTCCAAGCTTCCCGGCTGGAACATCGTTGTCGGCCCCACCGAGGCTGTGCAGCTTGTGAAGTTCTTAAAGGATATGCACAACGCGTAATTGAAATCAAGAAAAGGAGAAAACGATCATGGCAAAATTCATTACCATCGGCGAG
This sequence comes from uncultured Lachnospiraceae bacterium, assembly GCA_944375845.1. Taxonomy (GTDB): domain Bacteria; phylum Bacillota; class Clostridia; order Lachnospirales; family Lachnospiraceae; genus Lientehia. Next base: position 27,543 of record CALWAW010000019.1, on the reverse strand, counting down.
AGACTTTCCACGACGGCTCCCACTGTAAACAAGGCTTTCCTGGCAAGGGATCCTGAACCCATCCTGGCAAGGGCAAAGGCTCAGTTAGACGCGGGCGCCACCTATCTTGACGTAAACATCGGCCCTGCCGAGGGCTACGGCGAGGATCTGATGAAGTGGGCTGTGCAGCTCCTTCAGAGCAACTTCGACAACGTTCCCCTGGCTCTCGACACCTCCAATAAGGCTGCGATCGAGGCCGGTATTTCCGTTTACAACCGTTCCAAGGGCAAACCCATCGTAAACTCCGCCGACGCTGCCGGAAGGATCGAGAACATCGACCTGGCCGCTGCCAATGACGCCATCGTCATCGCGCTGTGCAACGGCGAGGGCATTGCCGCCGACAACGACGAGCGTATGGGCTACTGCACAACCCTTCTGGAGAGGGGCCTTTCCCTTGGCCTTTCCGAGGATGATATCTGGTTTGATCCGCTGTTCGTGGTAATCAAGGGTATGCAGGACAAGCAGATGGACGTGCTTCATTTCATCGGCGACCTGACTGCCATGGGTCTTAAGACCACCGGCGGCCTTTCCAACAACTCCAACGGTATGCCCAAGCATATCCGTCCCATCATGGATTCCGCCATGGTTGCCATGGCAATGATGATGGGCATGACCTCCGCCATTGTAAACCCCAATGACCTGAGGCTTATGGAGACCATCAAATCCTGCGACATTATCCGCAACGATACTCTGTACGCAGATTCTTATCTTGAGGTATAAAGCGGGGATCTATGCACAAGATCATATTTAAGTTTGAGAGCGGCGAGGGCATTACTGCCTTCGCTGCTTCCGGTGAAAACCTTCTTGAGGTAGCGAGAAAAACAAACGTAGCTATCGACGCCCCTTGTTCCGGGAATGCCGCCTGCGGGAAGTGCCGGGTGAAGCTGTTGTCCGGTCAGCTGGAATCCCAGAAGACCAGGCATATCACAGATGAGGAGTACGAGGAAGGGTGGCGGCTGGCCTGCGTCAGCCATGTGATTTCCGATGTGGAGGTCATGGTCCCCGACATCGCTTCGGCCTATAAGGGCCGGATGAAGGCGGCGGACTTAAGCTCCCCGGAGGAGCTTAAAATCTTTACAGAGACAAAGGACCGGCTTAAGGTGGCCGGGATCGCCCTGAAAAACAGCCTGGAGCTGATCCCAGTTTCCATGAACGTGCCGAGCCTTGACGACACGATGCCCGATGTGGAACGGCTGGAGAGGGCTCTCACGGCGGTCACGGGGATCCGGCAGGTTCGTGTTCCCTATACGGTCCTGAAGGTACTTCCCGATAAGCTCAGGGAGAATAACTTCAGCGTCCAGTGCGTGGTGAGACGTTCCGCGAAGGATGTGTTCGTCTATGATCTTTACGGAATGGACGAGCATGTGCGGGCGGGAGGCCTGGTGGTGGATATTGGAACCACGACGGTCTCGGCCCTTATCATCGATATGCTGAACGGGGATATCCTCGCGAAGGCCACCACCGGAAACGGGCAGATCCGCTACGGCGCCGACGTGATCAACAGGATCATTGAATCCAGAAAGCCGGGCGGCCAGAAAAAGCTTCAGGACGCGGTGATCGACGAGACCATCAATCCGCTGATCCATACCATGTGCGCTGCCTGCGGCCTGAAACCGGCCCAGATCTACAGGATGTGCGTGGCGGGAAACACCACCATGAACCACCTGTTCGCCGGCTTCAACGCGGAGCCCTTGCGGACGGAGCCCTATATTCCGGTGTTCTTCAAGACCAATTCCCTGTTCGCCAACGATCTGGGGATCAACATCAACCCCGACGCCCATATCGTCGTGGCGCCCAATATCGGGAGCTACGTGGGCGGCGACATCACGGCGGGAACCCTGGTGAGCATGATCTGGAACAGGCCGGAGTTTTCCATCTTCATCGATCTGGGAACCAACGGCGAGATCGTGTTCGGAAACTCGGAGTTTATGATGAGCTGCGCCTGTTCCGCGGGCCCGGCCTTTGAGGGCGGCGATATCAGCTGCGGAATGAGGGCCACTGACGGCGCCATCGAGGCGTGCACCATCGACGAGACCACCATGGAGCCCTCCTTCAGCGTGATCGGGGATCCGGGGCAGAAGCCCATCGGCCTTTGCGGCTCCGGTCTGATCGACGTGATCAGCGAGCTGTTCCGCTGCAATATGATCAGTCCCAAGGGAAAATTCATCCGCGAGGGAGCGCGCATCCGCCATGACAAATACGGCATGGGCAGCTATGTGCTGGCCTTTAAGGAGGACGCGGATTCCGTCAAGGACGTGGAGATCACCGAGGTGGACATCGATAACTTCATCCGGGCCAAGGGCGCGATCTTTTCCGCGATCCGGACCCTGCTCACCTCCCTGGATTTCGACGTTTCCATGGTGGACGACGTCTATGTGGCGGGAGGCATCGGCAGCGGCATCAATATGAAGAACGCGGTGGGCATCGGGATGCTTCCGGACATACCGCTTGACAAGTTCCATTATATCGGGAATTCCTCCCTTTCCGGCGCTTACGCCATGCTGCTCTCCGGAGAGGCGGAGCGGAAGGTGTACGAGCTGGCCAGGAGCATGACCTATATGGAGCTTTCCACGACACCAGGCTATATGGACGAGTTTGTGGCGGCCTGCTTCATTCCCCACACGGACACATCCCTGTTTCCGTCCGTCCATCAGGCAGAGACAGAGTAGGACAGATATGAACATTCCTTACGAAAAGAATCAAAAAGAACGGGTTCCCTTTGAAACCTACAAGGCCCGGTTTGAGAAGGCCGATCCGGGGCTTCTGTCCCAGATAAGCGGCGTTCCCTACGACGAGGCGTCAGGGCTTTTTTCCGTGACGCTGATGGGAAAACGGTATACGATCCATCATCCCGATTTTGAAACGGCGTGTCTGGACGAGGACGGCGGCTACGCCCCCCTTATGGAAAACCTGGAGACGAAAATTCTTCTGATCCGGTATCTGCTGGAGGGAAAGCGCGCTCCCTTTAGGGGAATGTTTTACGCCTATGCGGATATGCCCTGGGGAAACCATTACAACCAGGTGTTCCAGGGGCGCTGCGTAAAACGGCTGGCCTTTACCTTCGGCTTCAAGCTGGATTCCTTCAGGCAGGTCATGGAGGCTTTGAAGGCCGTCCCCCTTTCCCAGGGCGACGCGGGGTACGAGTTCGCCTTCCTGGACGATCTCAGGCTCCGGTTTATGATCTGGGAGGGAGACGAGGAGTTTCCGCCTTCGGCCCAGATCCTGTTCTCCGACAATTTTGCCTCCGCCTTCCACGGGGAGGATATGGCGGCAGTGGGAGACATTTCCATCGGGACTCTTAAAAGGATGGCGGGAGAGCTGAAGGCCCGTTCGTAAAGGTGCGATATGGAGGTATGAGGCAATGGGATTTTCAACAGTGCAGTGCAATGAATTCGTAGAGGTTCTGGCGTCAAAGGCGCCGGTTCCCGGCGGCGGCGGCGCCAGCGCTTTAGTGGGCGCGGTAGGAACCGCCCTGGGCAATATGGTGGGCTCTCTGACCGTCGGCAAGAAAAAGTACGCCGACGTGGAGGAGGAGATGTGGGCCTTAAAGTCCAAGGCGGATACGCTCCAGAAGGAGCTTCTCGCCCTGGTGGAACGGGACGCCGAGGTTTTCGAGCCCCTTTCCAAGGCATACGGGATGCCCCGCGAGACAGAAGAGCAGAAGGCCGAAAAGGCCCGCGTCATGGAGATCGTCCTGAAGGACGCCTGCTCCGTTCCCATGGAGATCATGGAGAAATGCTGCGAGGCCCTGGATCTTCTGGTGGAATTCGCGGCCAAGGGCTCTGCCCTCGCCATCAGCGACGCCGGCGTGGGCGCGGTATTCTGCAAGGCGGCCCTCCAGGGCGCCAGCCTGAACGTTTATATCAACACAAAATCCATGAAGAACCGCGAGTACGCGGAGGAACTGAACAACAAGGCCGACGCCATGCTTGAGAAGTACACAGAGATCGCCGACCAGATCTTCGAGAGCGTTCTCGGCAGGCTGAAATAACAGGAGGGAATTCCATGGCAAAGCAGCTTTTGGGAAAAGAAGTAGCGGCAGCGCTCAATGAAAAGATCAAGGCTCAGGCGGAGGCTCTGAAGGCAAAGGGAGTCGTCCCCACTCTGGGCATCGTCCGCGTGGGGGAGAGGCCCGACGACCTCTCCTATGAGCGGGGCGCCACAAAGAGGTGCGATACCCTGGGCGTGGCGGTGGAGAAGTTCGTGCTCCCCGCCGACGTAAGCCAGGAAGAGCTTATGAAGGTGATCGACAAGGTCAACGAGGACAGCTCCATCCACGGAGTGCTGATCTTCCGGCCCCTTCCTTCTCATCTTGACGAGAAGGCCGTGATCCGGGCCCTGAAGCCTGAAAAGGACGTGGACGGCATCACCGACGGCTCCATGGTGGGCGTTTTTGCGGGCACAGACCAGGGCTTCCCGCCCTGCACGCCCCAGGCCTGCATGGAGATCCTGGATCACTACGGGATTGACTGCACCGGAAAGAAGGCCGTGGTGGTGGGCAGAAGCCTTGTTGTGGGCAAGCCTGCGGCGATGATGCTCATCAAGAAGAACGCCACCGTAACGGTATGCCATACCAGGACGAAGGATATGCCTTCTGTCACAAGGGAGGCTGACATCCTGATCGTGGCGGCAGGACGCGCCGGAGTGGTGGACGGCTCCTATGTGGCCCCCGGCCAGGTGGTCATCGATGTGGGCATCAACGTCAACGAGGAAGGCAAGCTCTGCGGCGATGTGAAGTACGATGAGGCGGAGCCCGTGGTGGAGGCCATCACCCCGGTTCCCGGCGGCGTCGGCGCCGTAACCACATCCGTCCTTGTGGGACATGTGGTGGAAGCCGCCGCGCGCACATTGAAATAAAAGCATAGAAAAATGCGTTAAATACCCTCTTTACCGGATAACCGGTAAGGAGGGTATTTTTCATGGCTTGTTTTCGTAAATCTATTCTTTTGAGATTTGTTTAAAAATCACAAAAACATATTGAAAAACTTGAAAAAATCAGCAATTTATGATATTATTTATCCATATGAACCCATAAAAATGTAAAATAGAAAGGAAGGAAAGTGGAGTTATGAAGAAGATGAGACGTATCGCATCAATGTTACTGGCAGTCATTCTTGTGCTTTCCCTGGCGGCTTGCGGAGGCAAGCAAAGCAATGGAGGCGGAGACGGGGGCGAGACCGGCTCTGCTGAAAGCGGAGAAGGCAGCGGCGAAGGAAAGATCGGTCTTATGGTCGGAACTGTAGCCATCAGCGAAGAGGAATACCGCAGTGCTGAGGCATGGCAGCAGGAGCTTGGCGAAGATAAGGTTGTGATCCAGACTTATCCCGACAACTTCATGAGCGAGGAAGAGACCACGATCTCCAATATGCTTTCGCTGGTATCAGATCCTGATATTAAAGTAGTAATTTTCCTGCAGGGCGTTCCCGGCGCATCCGCAGCTATCACCAGGGCCAAGGAGGTTCGTCCTGATATCCTTTATATCAACGGCGGCCCCAACGAGGATCCCGACGTAGCATGTGAGGCGGCCGATATCTGCATCGACTACGACAACTATTCCGCGGGCGCCCAGATGGCCGACAGGGCAAAGGAAATGGGAGCGGAGACCATGATCTACTACTCCTTCCCCCGCCATCAGGGCTATGAGAAGGTCGCTTACGCAGGCAATCAGTGCGAGGAGCGCTGCAAGGAGCTGGGAATTGAATTTGTCCGTGTAACGATTCCGGATCCCCAGTCTGATGCCGGTACTGCCGGTACACAGCAGTTTATCATTGAAGACGTGCCGAAGCAGATCGCTACATACGGGCCGAATACAGCGTTCTTTGACACCAACACCATGTCTACGCCTGCCGTTATCAAGGCAGTGTATGACGCGGGTGAAGGAATTTACATGAATCCCAGCCAGTCCTCTCCTTTTAACGGTTATCCGGAATCCCTTGGTATTTCCGTTCCCGAGGACAAGACGAACGACTATGAATGGATGATTCAGGCAATCCAGGATAAGCTGGCAGAAACCGATGATAACGGACGGTTCTCTACCCGTACCATTCCCAATGTGGTAATGGAAATGAACACCTCCGTGGAATATGCCCTCGCATATCTTAATGGAGAAACCGGAGGCGAAAAGGTCGATATGGAGGTTATGAAAGAGTCCTTGATCAAAGCAGCCGGAACAGAAGAGGTCAGCTTTAACACATATGATGTAAACGGCATTAAGTATGATAATTTCGCGCTGGTAATGGGACCCTGGACCTTACTGTAATCCATGAGCTGAAGATAACGGATATCATGCAGCGCAATTTCAGAATTGTGCTGCATGATTTTTATGAAGGGAGAGGAGGAGAAAATGGACACCTATCTGCTTGAAATGAAACATATCACAAAAAAATATGGTGAAAATACCGTCCTCAAAGATATGGAGCTTCATGTGAAGCCCCATGAGATCCACGCCCTCCTGGGGGAAAACGGAGCCGGAAAATCTACGCTGATGAACATTCTGTTCGGAATGCCGGTGATTCAGGAGAGCGGCGGATTTGAAGGAGAGATTTTGTGGGATGGGAAACCGGTTCAGATTGATTCCCCCATAAAAGCAATGGAAGTGGGAATCGGAATGGTCCACCAGGAATTTATGATGATTCCTGGTTTTACTGTGGCAGAGAATATCAAACTGAACAGGGAGCCTCTTAAAAAATCTGTTTTAGGAAAAGTTTTCGGAAAAAATCTGTCCATCGTAGATTTTGATCAGATGGAACGTGACGCCAGAGCAGCTCTGAAACAGGTGGGAATGGATATTGACGAAAAGACTCTGATGGGCGAGCTTCCGGTAGGGCATATGCAGTTCGTGGAAATTTCCCGTGAGATCGATAAAAAAAATGTAAAGCTTCTTGTTTTTGATGAGCCTACGGCTGTCCTTACAGAGAGCGAGGCAAAAGTCCTTCTTAAGATCATGCGGAAATTGGCTGATCAGGGCATCGCGATCATTTTTATCACCCATAGACTTGGCGAAGTTATGGATGTGGCTGATCATGTAACGGTATTCAGGGACGGCGAACTGGTGGACAGCATGCCCATCGGCGAAACCAGTATGGCTGAGATCGCCGAAATGATGATCGGACGAAAAATGGGAGCGCCTTTTGAAAAATCTGTGCCGGTAGTAAAAGAGGATGTTCCTTATGCAGTAGAACTCAAGGATTTTGCTGTGGATATGCCCGGAGAGCAGTCAAAAGGCGTAAGCCTTCAGGTTAAGCGTGGAGAGATCTTCGGACTTGCAGGCCTTGCGGGGCAGGGAAAGCTCTCTATCGCTAATGGGATCATGGGCCTGTATCCTTCCACAGGAAAACTGTTTATTAACGGTGAAGAGATCCATCATATCACTCCTCAGAAGATTCTGGAAAGAAAATGCGCGTTTGTCTCTGAAGACAGAAAAGGAACGGGCCTTCTTCTGGACAATTCCATAGAAGCCAATATTGCCATTGCTGCAATTAAGGTTCAGAAAAAATATATCCATAAATTCGGCCCGTTCAGCCAGGTGGATAAAAGAAAAGCCAGAAAACATGCCCTTGAGATGATCGAGGCTCTGGATATCCGCTGTACCGGTCCGGCTCAGTATACAAGACGGTTAAGCGGCGGAAATCAGCAGAAGGTGTGTGTGGCGAGGGCTTTATCTTTGGATCCGGATATTCTTCTTGTTTCTGAGCCCACCAGAGGTATTGACATTGGAGCGAAGAGACTGTTGATGGAATATCTGGTAAAGCTAAACCAGGAACGTGGAATGACCATCATTATCACATCATCGGAGCTGGCGGAGCTGCGTTCTGTTTGTGACAGGATAGCCATTATTTATGATGGAAAAGTAGAAGGTATCCTGCCCGCAACCGCATCTGATCACGAATATGGCCTTTATATGATGGGGCTGGAATCCGGTGGAAAAGGAAGGAGCGAAGCAGAACATGAATGAAAAAATTATCGGCGGACTGAAGCGCTTCGGCTCCGCACGTCTGATTATATCACTGTTTTTCATAGCGCTTTTGGTCATCACCTATGTGCTGGATCTGTCCTTTGCGGCAACGGTTTCTGACGTATTGATCCGGTGGTGCATGAACTTCCTTCTTGTGCTTGCAATGGTTCCCAGTGTTCTTTCCGGATGCGGACTGAACTTTGCTTCCACTCTGGGAATCTGCTGTGGACTATTAGGCGGTGTGCTTTCCCTTGAGTTCGGATTTACAGGTGTGATGAGCCTGATTATGGCCGCAATTTTTGGAAGTGTTTTCGCAGCTGTAATCGGAGGAATTTATGGCAAGCTCCTGAATTATATCAAGGGTTCCGAAATGATGATCGCCACTTACGTGGGTTTTGCATTTGTTTCTCTGATGTGTATCGTTTGGGTATTTCTTCCCATTACAAACGATTCGCTGCGTTTGGCCATGGGCGGCGGCGTTCGTCTTAATGTGGAGCTTTCTGCTACTTTTGGCGAAATGCTGAATAATTTCCTGGCTGTTGAAATCGGCGGTATTACAATTCCCGTAGGTTTTATGCTGGTGTGCGCTGCATTCTGCGTATTGCTCCGGTTATTTTTGAACAGCAGAGCCGGACGGCTGATGCAGGTGGCAGGTGAAAATCCCAAATTTGCGAAGGCTCTTGATATCAGCGTAAACAGGAACCGAATCCTGGGAACGATCCTTTCTATGGTTTTGAGCGCCATCGGTATCCTTTTCTACGCGCAGAGTTATGGGTTCCTTCAGCTTTACACAGCGCCTCTGAGAATGAGTTTCCTGGCTGTCGCGGCCGTACTGATCGGAGGGGCGACCACGAGACGCGCCTCCATCGGAAACGTGGTGCTTGGTACTTTATTGTTCAACGGGATCCTGGCCATGTCCACGCCTGTGGCAAATGCCCTGGCACCGGACAGTAACCTGGCTGAGATCGTCCGAATCATCGTCAGCAATGGAATCATTGTGTACGCGCTGACAAAGATCAAACGGGAGGTGTAAATATGCAGGAGAAATCGACAGCCCGTTTGAAGGCAGTGATCAAAAAATATAATGTTGTGATCTTTTTCATTATTTTGGCAATTGCAGCTTATATCGTGTCGGGTGTAGCTCCCACAGTATTTTTACAGGAGATCGCATCAAGATTTTGCCGAAATACTTTCCAGGTACTGGCCCTGATCATTCCGGTCATAGCAGGTCTGGGTCTAAACTTCAGTATTGTGATCGGCGCCATGGCCGGTCAGATGGCAGTCATTCATACGGTGTCCTTTGGTATTACGGGATTTCCTTCTTTTCTGGTCAGCGTTTTGATCAGCACCCCTCTGGCAATCTTATTTGGTTTCCTGGTGGGAAAAGTCTTAAATAAGACTAAAGGAAATGAAATGATCACGTCCATGATCCTGGGATACCTGGCAAACGGTATTTATCAGTTCATTTATCTGTATCTGATTGGTACTGCAATTCCCTTCCCGGATAAATCTATGATGAATGATAACGGGATCGGTATTAAAAGTTCTCTGGGATTTGACGGCACATTCCGTTATTCATTAACGGATGTATGGAATACCACTCTGTATGATTTTGTGCTGATAGCCGGAATTGCGGCTTTGGTATGTGTTGTCATCTACCTGATCCGCGCCTTTATGAAAAAGAAAAAGAGCGGGATCCCTGTTCGAATTGCCCAATACATAGGATGCGCAGTGATTGCTGTACTGGCCGTATTCCTCATTATACTGCGTCAGGTCAGTTTCCAGGCTCAGTTTGTTATGAAGTTTGTAAAATTCCCTCTGTCGGCCGTTATCTGCATCCTTCTTTTATGCCTGTTTAATACCTGGATCTTTAAGACAAAGCTGGGACATAATTTCAGAGCTGTTGGCATGAACCAGCAGGTGGCTATGGTATCGGGAATCAATGTAAACCGAACCAGAATCATTGCCATGATCCTCTCCACAGTTTTTGCGGCCTGGGGCCAGATCATCCGTCTGCAGGATATTGGTACCATGAATACATATTCCGCACATGAGCAGATTGCTCTTCTGGCTGTGGCGGCTATTTTGGTCGGCGGCGCTTCCGTTGTGAAGGCAAGCAATAAAAATGCGCTTCTGGGAATTATCCTGTTCCATGCTATTTTTGCAGTATCGCCTCAGGTGGGCACAGCGCTTTTTGCTGACAGTCAGGTAGGTGAGTATTTCCGTGTATTCCTGGCATATGGAATCATCTTTGTGGCTCTTGCAATGAACGCTGTTCAGCAGGCAAAACAGTCAAAGGAAAGAAAGAGGTAGCTTATGAAAGAATCTGCATTTACTCCTCGTGTGGAGAATATGAACAACATTTTAAAGAAAGAAGGGATTGACTGCTTTTTCGTAACCCCTTCTTCCGATATGAAGTATCTCTGCGGATATTCTATTAAAGGCGATGAGAGATTCCTGGCCCTGGTTCTGGCACCGGGTCACGAGCCTTTTATTATCGCCAATATCCTTTATGAATTGCAGGTGACAGAAACGCCGATAACCGAGTTCACATATTGGCCTGACGGAGAAGATCCGTTCGCACTTTTGAAAACAGAGATGGAAAAAAGAGGGATCGCTCATGATACCATCGCCGTCGATTCATCAATGCCGGCACTTTTTACGCTTCAGTTGACATCTCTGTATCCGGATGCTGAATTTGTAAACGGCAGTCCTCTGGTGCAGCCTTTAAGGATTTATAAGGACAGACAGGAAATGGACTGCATGATTGAAGCTACTGCCAAAGCAGATATTGCTTTAAAGAAATGTATGGATAAGGGACTTTACTGGATCGGCAAGACAGAGTCTGACTTTATGGCAGAGCTGGCGTATGAAATGACCTGCCTGGGATTAGCGGCGCCCGGAGCTACAGTGGCGGTCGGAGCCAATGCGGCTGTGCCTCATCATAATACAGGCAATACTGTAATTGAAATGGGGAAATGCCTGTTGATTGATTTTGGCGGTACTTATAAAAATTACAGTACAGATATGACCAGAACTTATCATTTTGGAGAGCCCAGTGCAAAATTCCGCGAAGTCTATCAGGTGGTGCTGGAAGCGAATCTGGCCGGTGAGGAAGCGGCAAAAGCCGGAAACGAGCTTCAGGATGTAGACAGGGCAGCCAGAGATGTCATTGAAAAAGCCGGTTACGGAGAATACTTTATCCACCGGACCGGTCATGGGATCGGGATAGACTGCCATGAGGGACCTTCGGCGGGAGCGGGAGAGACCACGATTATCCGTCCTGGGATGGCATTTTCCTGCGAGCCGGGCATTTATCTTCCCGGTGAGTTTGGCGTCAGGATTGAAGACCAGGTTCTGATTGAAGAGGATGGTTCCACAAAAGTCCTTCACAAACTTCCCAAAGAATTGACAGTGATTAAATAAGCGTTGTATAGTCGAATCCCCCAGCCTATTAAGGCTGGGGGATTTTTTTGCTCTACGCCGTAAACGTCTTTCTGTTTTTGAAATAATAGAGGAATCCGATGGCGTCCGCCAAAAACCAGCCGATGGGAACGGACATCCAGATTCCGGTGGTTCCCAGGAGGGGAATGGCGGAAAGGCCGTAGGCCAGGGCCACCCTTGAGCCCAGGGAGACGATGGTGAGGATCACGGACATGCCGGGCCGTGAGAGGGCTCTGTAGAGGCCGTAAAACAGGAATAAGAAGCCGATGCCGCAGTAGAAGGCCCCCTCAATGCGCAGATATCGGACGCCGATGGCAAGGATCTCCGTTTCCTCCGCGTGGACGAAGATCATCATCAAAGGCCGGGCGAAAACGCAGACGCCGGCAGTGATGATCAGGCAGAAGATCATGGAGGCGGTGAAAGCGGAGCGGATCCCCTTTCTGATCCGGTCCTTTTTTCCGGCGCCGTGGTTCTGGGCGATGAAGGTGGAGAAGGCGTTTCCGAAATCCTGGACCGGCATGTAGGCGAAGGAATCGATCTTCACGGCCGCGGCGAAGGCGGCCATGACGGCGGGGCCGAAGCTGTTTACAAGGCCCTGCACCATCAGGATTCCAAAATTCATAATGGACTGCTGGAGACAGGTGAGGAAGGAAAACTGGGAAATTTCCCTCAGGTTTTTCTTCTTTAACTGCATATCCTCCCGCGAGAGCCTGAGGTCAGGAAATTTGACCAGCGTATAGATCATAAGCCCTACGCCGGAGATATACTGGGAGATCACCGTGGCGGCCGCGGCTCCCGGAGCGCCCCAGTAAAACACCAGAACAAATAAAAGATCCAGACCGATGTTTAAGAGGGCCGAAAAGCCCAAAAACAGGAGAGGGGCCACGGAATTTCCCAATGCCCGCAGAAGGCAGGCAAAATAGTTGTAGAGGAAGGTGGCAGTGATCCCGATGAAAATGACCCAGAGATAGCTTCGCATCATATCGTAGATCTCGTCAGGAGTCTGCAAAAGGCGCATGATGGGATCAATAAAGACAAAGACGACGACATTGAGGACCAGGCTGCACGCCGCGATCAGCACGAAGGAGGTGAAAATGCTGGATTTGAGCCGTTTCTGATCCCCGGCCCCGTAGCAGATTGAGAACACCGCGCCGCTTCCCATGGAAAGGCCCAGGAGAATGGAGGTCAGAAACGTCATCAGGGTGTAGGCGGAGCCCACGGCCGCCAGGGCGTTGGAGCCCAGGAACTGGCCCACGATCAGGGTATCCGCCACATTGTAGAGCTGCTGGATCAGATTTCCAAGAATCATGGGAAGGGCAAATAAAAGCAGGGAAGAGGTGATCTTCCCTGTGGTGAGGTCTTTTTGCTTCATGTTTATGCAGTCTCCTTAGCTGTAAATTTCTTGTCCAGGAAAATCCCGAAGCATACGATGAGGATTCCCACAAGCTTTCCAGGCGGAAAGCTTCCCAGAAGGATCAGGTCCATGACGATGCCCGTGGCGATCTGGCCGATGAGAAGGAAGATGGTGGCGTGGAACACCTTGAGCTTCGCATAGCACAGGGAATTGAGAACGCAGGCGATGGTGCCGAAGGGACCTGTGAGATACCCGGCGGCAGGGGCCTTTAAAATCCCGGAAACAGGGGGACGGAAGCCTGTGGTCACCAGAAGAATTACCAGGGCCGCGCCCGCACCCATAATGGAGTTGGCGAAGTTGCCGTCCAGCTTTCCCACATATTTGCTGGCCTCGTAGTTGAACATCCTGGCAAAGACGGTGATGCAGCCGATGATGATGGCAAAGATCAGAAGAAGCAGCAGAAACCACTGGTTCTTCACAGCGGAAAAGGCGCTGCCTCCGGCAAAGTTGATCACGAACACGCCGATGATAATGCAGAGAAAGCCGGGAATCCGGATCTTCTTAAAGGCGATTTTTTCGGAGCCGAAGAGACCGAAATGGTCCACCACAGCGGACATGAAGAGCTGTCCCGAAACAGAGAGACAGACGGTGACGGCCGTGCCCACATGAGCCACCAGATACCCGGAAAAGCCCAGGACCACCAGAGCGCAGAGGCCGCCGAAGCTGGCGTGGACAGGGAGACCCTTCAGTTTTGGAGGCCGGTGGAAATAAACGAGACTGAAGAAGAAGCTTGTGACAGCGTTCAGAAAATTGCTGGCAAAGCTGACGCCCAGGACGCCCAGAAACGGATAGAGCATCCCGTTGAAGCTGCTCTGGGATGATACGAGGATACCGGCCAGAACGGCCAGAGCCATGTAAAGCATTTGCGATTCCTCCCCCGTGTATACTTGCAAAACGCTGTATTATTATAATACCAACAGGGAAAATAATCAATAGTTTATGGCATTCGGCCCGCCGTTATGCTATACTGGTCTATATGACGAAAAAGGAGGAATCGTGTATGGCGACGCCGCACAACGAAGCCGAACGTGGACAGATCGCGGAGAGCATCCTTCTTCCGGGGGATCCTCTGCGGGCAAAGTTCATCGCTGAAAATTTTCTGGAGAACGCCCGGTGCTTCAACCGGGTACGGAATATGCTGGGCTATACAGGCTTATATAAGGGAAAGCGGATCTCGGTCATGGGAACGGGCATGGGCTGCCCCTCCATCGGGATCTATTCCCATGAGCTGATTCACGAGTACGGAGTAAAGCGCCTGATCCGGGTGGGCTCCTGCGGGAGCATCCAGGAGTCTGTGAAGGTGGGAGAGCTGGTCATGGCCGTGGGGGCCTGCACAGACGGAAGCTATGCCCACCAGTACGGTCTTCCCGGAACTTATTCGGCCACGGCCTCCTACGGGCTTCTGGAGGCGGCTGTGAAGGCGGCCAGGGCGGGCGGCCATTCCTTTACGGCCGGGAACGTGCTGTCCTCAGATCTGTTCTATACAGAGACTCCCGAGTGGAAGCAATGGGCCGCCATGGGCGTCCTGGCCATTGAAATGGAGAGCTTTGCCCTCTACTGCAACGCCGCCAGGGCAGGCGTCGATGCACTGGGAATCTTTACGGTGTCCGATTCCATCGTAACAGGCGAGGCCCTTCCGGCAGAGGAACGGCAGACAGGCTTTACCGACATGATGGAGACGGCGCTGGAGGCGGCCGTATCCTTCACAGAATAACGAGGTTTCTATGAACTATAAAAAAATGATCACAAACAGGATCGGGGTCACTGCCCTGGCCCTGCTTTTGCAGATCGTATGGATCGTGATCTTCCTGTTGAAGCTCACCAGCTATTCGGTGTGGATCAACGTCGGCTTTTCCCTGCTGAGCGTGCTGATGGTGCTTTATATCATCGGAAAGGATGAAAATTCCGCCTACAAGATCGCCTGGATCATCCTGATCCTGTGCCTTCCCCTGTTCGGCGGGCTTTTATATCTGTTTTTCGGCAATAAAAATCCTTCCAAAAAAATGAAAAAACGGATGGGGCTCACCCACAGGAGGATGGAGCGGGAATTTAAAGGAGACGGGCAGGCCTTCCGGGAAATGAAGGCTATGGACGAGAGGGCGGCGGGCATCAGCGCTTATCTGACCGCCACCAGTGACTACAGCCTTCACAAGGATACCGCCGTCACCTATTACCCCGTGGGCGAGGCCATGTTCCGGGATATGCTCGACGCCCTGGAGCGGGCGGAGTATTATATCTTTCTGGAATATTTCATTGTGGAGGAGGGATATATGTGGAACAGGATCTTGGAGATCCTGGAGCGCAAGGTATCCCAGGGCGTGGATGTGCGGATGATCTACGACGATATGGGCTGCGTGGCCCTGCTTCCTCCCAAATATTACAAGGAGCTGGAGGCGAAGGGCATCAAATGCATGGCCTTTAACCCGGTGATTCCTTTTCTTTCCCTGGCCATGAACCACAGGGACCACAGGAAGATACTGGTGGTGGACGGCCACACGGCCTTTACAGGAGGCATCAACCTGTCCGACGAGTATATCAACCTGAAAAAGCGGTTCGGCCACTGGAAGGATACGGGAGTGCGCTTAAAGGGCGAGGCGGTCTGGAATTTCACGCTGATGTTTCTTGAGATGTGGAACACCTACAGAAAAGAGGACGCGGACATGGAGCAGTTCAGGCCCCGCCTCCATCATCCCGCGGCCTTTCACGGCGAGGGCTATGTGCAGCCCTTCGGCGACAATCCCCTGGACAATGAGGCCGTGGCGGAAAACGTATACATTCAGATCCTGAATCAGGCCAGGCGCTATTGTTATATCTTCACGCCCTATCTGATCGTGGACAACGAGATGAAGCTGGCCCTGTCTTTAGCAGCCAGGCGGGGGGTGGACGTGCGGATTGTGACGCCGGGGATACCCGACAAGCCTCTGGTGTTCCGGCTCACCCGTTCCAATTACGCGCCCCTTCTTCGGGCGGGCGTAAAGATCTATGAGTATACGCCCGGATTTATCCACGCGAAAAGCTATGTGTGCGACGACGAGTCCGCCGTGGTGGGCAGCATCAACATGGACTACAGAAGCCTTTATCTCCATTTCGAGTGCGGGACCTTCCTTTACAGAAGCCCCGCCATCTGGGAGCTGAAGCGCGACGCCATTGAGACCATTAAAAAAAGCCGTCCCGTGTCCTTAAGGGAGTGCAGGGCGGGCCTGTTCGGAGGCCTTCTGGACGCCGTTTTAAGGGTTCTGGCGCCTCTGTTTTAAGGAGGGTATATGGGAAAACACGCGGCCGGGATCGGCATCATCGGGGGGAGTGACGGCCCCACATCTATATTCATGGCGGGAAAACGGCGCTTTTCCCTAAGGCTCATGCGAAGAAGGCGCCTGATCGCGCGGATCCGCCGCAGGGTAAAGCCCGAGCCCCACACGGTGGAGGAGCTGATCGCCTACATTGAAAAAAAATACGGGGCCCGGAGGCTTGCGGAGGATTCCATCTCCTTTAAGGAACAGTACCGGTGCGCCAGGGCGGCGCTGGTGATGCAGGAAAGGCCGGAGCTTTTAAAGCTTCCCGTTCCCGAATTTCCGTCCGTGGAGCGGAAAAACCCGGACCGAAAGGCGATTGAGGATTATTTTGCGCGGGTGGAGGCGCGCCAGAAAGAGGCGGAGGCGATTCCCGACTCTGAGGTTCCCATGGATTTTGCCATTTACTACATCGCCTTAAAAGAAAACGGAAGGGAATGCGGCAGCCTGGAGGTGACCACAGAAAAACTCCGGCAGACCGCCGGAGTTTCATTTTCTTATCGGAATAAAAAGCAGGGTGAGCGGGCGAAGGCCATCAGCCGCGATATCTACCGCTATTTTGGCTTCAGCGCCCAGGATGCACAGGAGGGAAGCGTCCGCTTTTTAAGCTTTGTCACCGCCCTGTATGACCTGTAAGGGATGAAGCTTATACATCAAGTTTCATGTCGCCGTAC
Source organism: uncultured Lachnospiraceae bacterium (assembly GCA_944375845.1). GTDB lineage: Bacteria > Bacillota > Clostridia > Lachnospirales > Lachnospiraceae > Lientehia. The sequence goes on along the minus strand of CALWAW010000019.1, from coordinate 10,728 downwards.
TTGATCCATCCCTTCTTTCGCATAAACCAGGATACCGCCCAGGCAAGGAAGCCGGGAAGAAGGAACTGGAGGAACACGACCTTGAGCAGTACGGAAAGGACGCCCTCCGCCGGGACCATGGTCTGAAAGGTCATGATCTGTCCCACGAAGCCGGCGCTTCCCATGCCGGAGCCCACCGGATTGTTGCTCATGTGGAATACCATGGTAGAAAGAGGCCCCACGATGGCGCTGCTGATGATGGCAGGCAGCCAGATCAGGGGCTTTTTTATGATGTTGGGCACCTGGAGCATACTGGTGCCGATACCCTGGGCCAGAAGGCCGCCCATTTTGTTCTCCTTGTAGCTGGCCACGGCGAAGCCCACCATGTTGGCGCAGCAGCCCACTGTGGCGGCTCCCGCCGCCAGGCCGGAGAGCCCCAGGGCGACGCCCAGGGCCGCGGAGCTGATGGGAAGGGTCAGGATCATGCCCATGAGCACGGAGACGATGATTCCCATCAGGAAGGGCTGCTGCTCCGTCCCCCAGTTGATCATGGCGCCCAGAGAGTTCATAAAGGCGGATATGGGCGGGCTTAAGATCAGGCCCACCACAGAGCCGGCCAGGATGCAGAGGATCGGCGTCAGGATGATGTCGAGCTTCGTCTTTCCCGAGATCAGATGACCAAGCTCAATGCCCACATAGGCGGCGATAAAGGCTCCCAGGGGCTCGCCGGGGCCGGAGAGCACCACAGCCCCGTCCATAAGAATCGACCCGTTCAGGATGGAGGAGGCGAAGGCGCCCACCATGCCCGAGGTGGCGGCAGAGAGCACCACCAGAGGGCTTTCCTTAAATTTGCAGGCGACGCCGCAGCCGATACCGGCGCCGGTCAGGGCGGCCGCCGTCTTTCCAAAGAGGAACAGGAAGTTTCCGACGTTTCCTCCGATCAGATTTCCCACCTGCTGGATGATGGTGCCCACGATCAGAGTGGAGAAGAGACCGGTGGCCATTCCGCTGAGGCCATCGATAAACAGCCGGTTCAGCCATTTTTTCATATTTGTTCCGCCTTTCTTTTGCATATTCTGCTGTAAAATTTCTTTATACAAGTGACAAGACACATGACGTTCTAAAATATAGCATAGATGTTGTCATTATGCAAGCCTTTTTTGTCCGCATAGCCATGCCCGCCCCCGCATATATTTAACCAGCATATACAGGAGGGCTGGTTTATGGACGATTTTCATGTATACAGGGATATACAGAAACGGACGGGCGGCGAGATCTATATCGGGGTCGTGGGCCCGGTCCGGACAGGTAAATCCACCTTTATCAAGCGGTTCATGGATCTTCTTGTGCTCCCGGTGATGGAGGACGACAACGAAAGGCGGCGGGCCCAGGATGAGCTTCCCCAGTCGGCGGCCGGAAAGACGATCATGACCACGGAGCCTAAATTCATCCCCCAGGAGGCGGCCGCCGTCCGCATCGGGGACGCCGATGTGAAGGTGCGCCTCATCGACTGCGTGGGCTTTATGGCGGAGGGAGCGGAGGGGCACAGGGAAAACGGCGAGGAGCGGCTGGTGAAAACGCCCTGGTCGGATGAGGAGATCCCCTTTACCCAGGCGGCGGCCATGGGTACGGAAAAGGTGATCCGGGATCACTCCACCATCGGCGTCGTGGTGACGGCTGACGGCTCCTTCGGCGACATTCCCAGGGAGGGCTACGTAACCGCAGAAAAGCAGACCATCGAGGAGCTCAAGGCGCTGGGAAAGCCCTTTATCATGCTTCTCAACACCACGAAGCCCTATTCCGGGGAGGCAAAGGACCTGGCGGCTCATCTGGGAGAAAGCTATGGCGTCAGGGTCCTTCCGGTCAACTGCCAGCAGTTGAAAAAGGAAGACATCACCCTGATTCTTGGGGAGGTGCTGAACGAATTTCCCATAGCCGAGATCGACCTTTACATGCCCCAGTGGGCGGAGCTTCTTCCCCCGGGCCACTGGCTCAAGGAAAAGCTTCTGGAGCTCGCGAAGGGCCTGATGGATACGGCGGTGCAGATGAAGGATTTAAGGACGGAATACCGGGGAGAGGAGGATTCGCCCGTCAGGGCTCTCAGGCTTTCCCGGGCAGATTATTCCGACGGCAGGGTCTCCATGGACGTATCCTTTGCGGACGGGATCTATTACAGGATATTAAGCGACTGCACCGGCATGGAAATCGGCGGGGAATATCAGCTGATGGGTCTTTTAAAGCGGTACGCCGGACTTAAGGATCAGTACGAAAGGCTGGAGGGGGCCCTGAGGGCCGTCAGGGAAAAGGGCTACGGCGTGATCCTGCCCGACAGAAGCGAGATCCGGCTGGATGATCCGGAGGTCATAAAGCACGGGAACAAGTACGGCGTGAAGATCCATGCCCAGGCTCCCTCCATCAATCTGATCCGCGCCTCCATCGAGACGGAGCTGGCGCCCATCGTGGGGGATGAACGGCAGGCGGAGGACCTGATCGCCTACATCCGCGAAAACGGGAAAGACAACGAGGAGGGCGTCTGGAACACCAGTATCTTCGGAAAATCCATTGAGCAGATCGTCACCGACGGCATCGGCGCCAAGATCTCCCAGCTTACGGATTCCTGCCAGCTGAAGCTCCAGGAGACGCTCCAGAAGATCATCAACGATTCAAACGGCGGCATGATCTGCATTATCATTTGACTTTGCAGGCGCCTTCCAGTATACTGCACATAGATCACGGAGGTGCTTGCGATGGATCAGCAGACGATGATTTATGTGGCCTTTATCCTGGGAGCGTGCCTGCTTCTGGGCGTTCAGTATGTGGTTTCCAGAAGGAAGAGATACGAGGAGCTCTGCCGCCGGGTCCGGGAACAGTGGGGAAGCATCCCCAGCCGGGAATATTCCCTGGAGGAATTCGAGAAAATATCCCATTATTTCAGGAAAAGAAAGGGCGGGGAGTTTTTCATCGACGACATCACCTGGAATGACCTGGGGATGGACGACGTATTCCTCTTAATCAATACGGCGGGCTCCGCCATCGGCGAGGAATACCTCTATAAGACCTTAAGAGTTCCGGAGCCTGACCGGGACCTGTTAAAAAAGCGGGCCGCCCTGGCAGATTATTTCAGGGCCCACAAGCGGGAGCGGGAGGAGTACGGCGTCTGCTTCGCCATGATGGGGCGGCGGAAGCGGGTCGCCCTGGCGGACTATATCGAGAGGCTTTCTGAGATTCCCTCCCAGCCCGTCCTCTTCCATGTGCTCTGTATCCTGCTCCTTATCGCCTCCATCGCCTCCTTCGCCGTAAAGCCCGCGGCGGGCGTGGGGATCTTTCTCGCGGTGATGGCCTTCAATATCATCACCTATTACCGGTGTAAGGGAAGAATCGGCCAGTATTTTCCCTGCATGGCCCAGGCGGCCCAGCTGGTGGAGTACGGACGCCGCCTTGAAAGGATCCGGTCCGACGGGGACCTGCTTCTTCCTTACGCCAGACGGCTGAAGAACGCCTGCGGGATCCTGAAGCCGGTGAGGCGGTCAGCCTGGATCCTGGCGGAAAAGGCAGGCGTCGGCGGTTCCCTGGTGGAGGCGGCTCTGGATTACCTCTGCATGGTGACCCATCTGGATCTGATCCTGTTTTCCAGAATCTCCTCCCTTGTGAGAGATAAGGGAGAGATCCTCGAGGAGCTGATGCAGGTGATGGGCGAGCTGGAGCTTGGCCTTTGCATCGGTTCCTTCCGGGATTATCTGGGCGCGTACTGCCAGCCTGTTTTTAAGGACGGCAAAACGCCGTACCTTTCCTGCGAAAACGCGTACCATCCGTTAGTTGAAAACGCGGTGGCAAATTCCATCACGGCCGGACGGCCGGTGCTTGTGACCGGCTCCAACGCCTCGGGGAAATCCACGTTTTTAAAAACCCTGGGCATAAACGCCCTGCTGGCCCAGACCCTGTACACGGCGGCGGCCGACCGCTATGAGGGCAGCTTTTTCAGAATTTACTCCTCCATGGCCTTAACAGACGACCTGGAATCGGGGGAGAGCTATTATATGGCGGAGATCCGTTCCCTGAAGCGGATCCTGGACGCCATTTCCGGGGACAGGCCGCCGGTGCTCTGCTTCATTGACGAGGTCCTCAGGGGAACCAACACGGTGGAGCGCATCGCCGCCTCCACAAAGCTTCTGGAAAGCCTTGTGGGAAGGCCCGCGCTCTGCTTTGCGGCCACCCATGATATTGAGCTTACGGCCCTTCTTGAGGGAATCTACGACAACTATCATTTCGAGGAGCAGATCGAGGAAAACGACGTGATCTTTTCTTACCGTCTGTATCCGGGACGGGCCTCCACCAGGAACGCCATCCGCCTTCTGTCCATCATGGGCTACGACGAGAGGATCATCCGGGAGGCGGAGGATATGGCGGAGCGGTTTGTACAAACAGGAGAGTGGACGCTATGATGAGTGTAACCTTATATACGGACGGCGCGGCCAGGGGAAATCCCGACGGGCCGGGAGGCTACGGCGCCCTTTTGCAGTATGTGGACAGAGACGGCGTCCTCCACGAAAAGGAGCTTTCCGCCGGATTCTGCAAAACCACCAACAACAGGATGGAGCTTATGGGCGTGATCGCGGGCCTGGAGGCCTTGAACCGCCCCTGCCGGGTGGAGGTGGTGTCCGATTCTGCCTATGTGGTGAAGGCCTTCACGGAGGGCTGGCTGGAGGGCTGGATCAAAAAGGGCTGGAGACGGGGAAAAAATGAGCCGGTGAAAAATACGGACCTCTGGAAGCGCCTTTTAAAGGCCATGGAGCCCCACCAGGTGACCTTCCGGTGGGTGAAGGGCCACGACGGACACCCGGAAAACGAGCGGTGCGACAGGCTGGCTGCCTCGGCGGCCGACGGGGAAGGGCTTCTTAAGGACGAGGGCCTTGAAATTTACAACTCCCATACATCTGTATAGTATAATATACAGGATGAAAGGGGATGGCGTTATGAAAAAGATCTTAGTTGTGGAAGACGAGGAGGCCATCGGCATCCTGATCTGCCGCACCCTTATCGAGGAGGGCTATCTCTGCGACTGGGCGAGAAGCGGGACGGAGGCGGCGGAGCGGATCGAGAAGGCCTCTTATTCTCTTGCCCTTCTGGATATCATGCTTCCCGGCATAGACGGGTACGAGCTTCTGGAATATATGAAGGCGGTGGGGACTCCCGTGATCTTCGTGACGGCAAAGGGCCAGCTTAAGGACAAGGTGCAGGGCCTTAAGCTGGGGGCCGACGATTACATCGTAAAGCCCTTCCAGATCAGCGAACTGGTGGCAAGGGTTGAGGCGGTTTTAAGGCGAAGCAGCCGGGGGACTGCCCTCACCCAGATCGGGGACGTTTTGATCGACCTTCCCGGCCGCCGGGTGTTGAAGGGCGGAAAGCCGGTGGAGCTTACGGGGAAGGAATTTGAGATCCTGGCCGAGCTGGTGAGCCATAAGAACATGGCGCTTTCCCGCGCCCAGATCTACGAGGACGTCTGGAACGAGATCTATACCGGGGAGACCAGGACCCTTGACTGTCATGTGCAGAAGCTCAGGAAAAAGCTGGGCTGGGAGGACAGGATCCGCACGGTGTTCCGTGTGGGCTACCGGCTGGAGGTATAGGATGAAGCTGTTTTTCAAGATCCTCTTTTCTGCGGTGCTGGTTCTGGCCGCGGTGCTCTGCTTTGTGGAGTACTATATGGTGTCTGGAACCTTCGAGCGCTCCCTTGCCAGGGAAGTGGATTATGAGCTGGATCAATACCGGTTTATGCGTATGACCGTATATTTAAGGGGCGTGGAGGCCGCCGGAGAGCAGCTGGGGGAACGGTTCATGCTGATCACCGGGGACGCCTACGGCCCCTATTCCGATTTTCCCGAGGGGTGGGAGGCCGCGTCGGCCTCCATGGATACGTCGGAGGGGCTTTCCTACCGGATCCGCGAGGCGGACGGCAGGCAGGTGCTGTTTGTTTCGGGCATTCTTCCTGGAGGAAGCGTCATGACGACGGGAAGGGATATCTCTCAGCTTTATGAGGAGCGTTTGCAAATGGAGCGGGAATACAGCCTGGCCATCTATCTGGCCATGGGGGCCTGCATCCTCTGCATGGCCCTGGTGTCCTATTTTCTTGTAAAGCCCATCAGAAGGCTGGGGGCGTCGGCGGAGCGGATCGCCCGCGGCGAGTACGGCGAGCGGGCGCCGGAAAAGGGACGCGACGAGGTGGGGGAGCTGGCCAGATCCTTCAATAAGATGGCCGAGGCCGTGGAACAGACGGTGGAGGAGCTCTCCGAGGAGGCCAGGCGCAAGGAGCGGTTCATGGGCGACTTCTCCCACGAGATCAAAACGCCCATGACGGCCATCATCGGCTATGCCGACAGCCTTTACCAGAAGGAGTACTCCAGGGAGGAGGTGCGGGAGGCGGCCTCTTACATCCTGAACGAGGGCATGAGGCTGGAGACCCTCTCACAGAAAATGCTGCGGTTCATCGCCCTGGAGCAGGAGGACTTCTGTCTGGAGCAGGTTCCGGCCGCCGAGTTTTTCCAGGATATCCGCGAGACCCTTAGGCCTCTGATTCAGAAAGAGCAGGGGCTTAAGCTGTTTATCCGGTTTAAGTCCGGAGAGCTTTTCATTGAATGGGATCTGATGAAGACCCTGGTGCTGAACCTGATCGACAACGCCAGAAAGGCGGGCGGCACGGCGATCCTCCTTAAGGGGGAGCGGGACGGAAGGGGCTATCAGATCACCGTAAACGACAACGGGCGGGGGATCCCGACGGAAAGCCTCCCCCATATCCAGGATCCCTTTTATATGGTAGACAAATCCAGGAGCAGAAAACAGAACGGGGCTGGGCTGGGGCTTGCCCTGTGCAAAAAGATCGCCGCCCTCCATCATACGGTTCTGGAATACAGAAGCAGGGAGGGCGCGGGAACCACCGTGACCATACGGATACCGGGAAGAGAGGAGGGAGAGCAGTGAGGAAAAAAATCAAGGGCGTCATGGCGGGCCTTCTCCTGGTGTTTTCCCTCTGCCTGATCGTGACCGGCGGAATGGCCGCCACCCACGCCCTCCTGGAGCGGCACGCGAAAAGGCAGTACCGGGAGGACGGCGTTTCGGAGGACAACGTCTGGGACAGCAGCGAAGACAGCGTGGAATCTTATCTTTCCGCCGGCGGAAGGCTTGAGCTTCTGGCCGAGTTCGCCCTGGATATTTCAGAGGAGGGGCAGGGCGGCTCCCTGGAGCGGGCCCCCAGGGGAGGGGAGCTTACTGCGGAGGAGGCGGCGGAACATGCCTCGGATTTTTTATATATGTATAACCAGGTGCTGGCGGGCTATGACTACCCCTCCCAGCTTGGCCTTACGGAGCCGGAAATGAAATTCCGGGCGGATCCGGACCGGGAGGAGCTGGCGCTCTGGTCGGCCTACTACGCCTACGACGGCGCGTGGCTTCTGCTGTTTCTGGACGCCCGGACGGGAATGCCGGTGCGGATGGTGGGCTACGGAAGCGTAAACAATTTCCATGAGGAGAACCAGGCCGTCTGCTTTCTGGGGCGGAACGTCCGCAAAAGCGACCCCTTTGTCTCTGTGGCGGCTCTTGAGTATCTGGAGCCCTTTCTGGATCAGGTCTTTGTGCGCACGCCCGTGAGCGAGGGCTTTGAAAACGACGAGGCCTATTATTTTCCCTCGATGCAGTGGATCACCGCGGAGGGGGAATACGCCCTCACCATCGTGGGCGGGGAGAGCAGAAGGTTCGACCTGATCTCGGACACCCTGGCCCATGTGCGCTTCGACATGGTGGTTTCTCCCGTATCCTATATGAAGGAGTGCATGGAACGATACGCGGAAAGGTACACGGAGCTCCGGTATTTTAACGGCGGCCGGGAAGAGGCGGAATATCACGACGTCAGCTAACCTTTTGCTTGCAGAAATAAAGGGGATGTGCTATGCTTGAGAAATGGAAAAAAGCGGCGCGTCCCCTTTGCGCCGTCGTATGGAGGAATGATTGTGGAAAAATACGGTGTAAACCAGCTTAGAAGAATGTTTCTCAACTTCTTTGAGAGCAAGGGACATCTGGTGATGAAGAGCTTTTCTCTGGTGCCCCATAACGACAACAGCCTGCTGCTGATCAATTCCGGCATGGCGCCCTTAAAGCCCTATTTTACCGGTCAGGAGATCCCTCCCAGAAGAAGGGTCACCACCTGCCAGAAGTGCATTCGCACAGGCGATATTGAGAACGTGGGAAAGACTGCCCGCCACGGCACCTTTTTCGAGATGCTGGGCAACTTCTCCTTCGGAGATTATTTTAAGAGAGAGGCCATCCACTGGTCCTGGGAATTCCTGACCCAGGTGGTGGGGCTTTCCGCCGACAGGCTCTACCCCTCCGTTTATCTGGAGGACGACGAGGCCTTCGATATCTGGAATAAGGAGGTCGGCATCCCGGCGGAGCGGATCTTCAAATTCGGAAAAGAGGACAATTTCTGGGAGCACGGGGCAGGCCCCTGCGGCCCCTGTTCCGAGATCTACTACGACCGCGGCGAAAAGTACGGCTGCGGAAAGCCGGGCTGTACCGTGGGCTGCGACTGCGACCGCTATATTGAGGTGTGGAACAACGTGTTCACCCAGTTCAACAACGACGGCCACAACCATTACACCACGCTGGAGCAGAAGAACATCGACACCGGCATGGGACTGGAGCGTCTCGCGGTGGTGGTGCAGGATGTGGATTCCATCTTCGCCGTCGACACCATCAAGGCCCTCCTTGACAAGGTGGCCCAGCTGGCGGGGGTTTCCTATCTTCAGGACGAAAAGAAGGATATTTCCCTGCGGCTGATCACCGACCATATCCGCTCCTGTACCTTTATGATCTCCGACGGGATCATGCCCTCCAACGAGGGCAGGGGCTACGTGCTCAGAAGGCTCCTTCGCCGGGCGGCAAGGCACGGCCGTCTCCTGGGCATTGAGGGCCGCTTCCTGGCAAAGCTCTCCGAGACGGTGATCGAGCTTTCAAAGGACGGCTATCCGGAGCTTGAGGAAAAGAAGGAGATGATCTTCAAGGTCCTCACCGAGGAGGAGGAGAAGTTCAACAAGACCATCGACCAGGGCCTTACGATCCTTTCTGATCTGGAAGAAAAGCTGGCGGCCGCCGGCGAAAAGACCCTGTCCGGCGAGGACGCCTTCCGCCTTTACGATACCTACGGCTTCCCTCTGGATCTGACAAAGGAGATCCTGGAGGAAAAGGGCCTTTCCGTGGACGAGGAGGGCTTCCAGAAGGCCATGGCGGTTCAGCGGGAAATGGCCAGAAGCTCCAGAAAGACCAGCAATTACATGGGACGGGACGATATCTATCAGTCCATTGACCCGGCCCTTACCACAGAATTTACCGGCTACGGTTCCCTGAAGGGCGAGGGCACCGTGACGGCTCTCACCACGGAGGACGCCATTGTGGAAGCCCTGGCCGACGGCGATAGGGGAACCATCATCACCGACAGGACGCCCTTCTACGGCACCATGGGCGGCCAGAAGGCCGACACCGGCGTGATCCGGTCCGGCGACGCCGAGTTTACGGTGACGGACGTGATCCATCTCCAGGGCGGAAAAATCGGCCATATCGGAAAGGTCACAAAGGGCATGTTCCGGGTGGGGAGCCCTGTGACCATGGAGGCCGACGGGGAAAACAGAAGGGAAACCTGCAAAAACCACAGCGCCACCCATCTTCTTCAGAAGGCGCTGCGGGTGGTGCTGGGAAGCCACGTGGAGCAGGCCGGCTCCTATGTGGACGCCCACAGGCTCCGCTTTGACTTCACCCATTTTTCCGCTATGACCCCCGAGGAGCTTGACCGGGTGGAAGCACTGGTCAACGAAAAAATCCGCGAGGCCATTCCGGTGGAGACCCAGATCATGAGCATCGACGAGGCCAAGAAGGCGGGAGCCATGGCGCTCTTCGGCGAAAAATACGGCGACACGGTGCGTGTGGTGTCCATGGGCGATTTCTCCAAGGAGCTTTGCGGCGGCACCCACGTGGCAAACACCTCCCAGATCACAGCCTTCAAGATCCTTTCTGAGGCGGGAATCGCGGCAGGCGTCCGCAGGATCGAGGCCCTCACCGGCGACGGCGTGTTCGCTTACTATAAAGAGCTTGAGGACACCCTGCGCCAGGCCTCAAGGGCGGCAAAGACAGAGCCCTCCGGCCTTGTGAAGTGGATCGAGGCCCTTCACGAGGAGATCCGGACCCTCCACTCCGAAAATGAAAAGCTTAAGGACAAGCTGGCAAAGGAGGCCATGGGCGACGTCATGGACCAGGTACAGGAGGTAAACGGCGTCAAGGTGCTGGCCATCCAGGTGAACGGCGTCGATATGAACGGCCTCAGGAGCCTGGGCGACGAGCTCAAGGAAAAGCTGGGAGAGGGCGTCGTGCTGATCGCCTCCGAACAGGGCGGCAAGGTGAATCTGATGGCCGCGGTCACGGAGGGAGCCCAGAAGAGGGGCGCCCACGCCGGGAACCTGATCAAGGCGGCAGCGGCCTGCGTAGGCGGCGGCGGAGGCGGAAGGCCCGGCATGGCCCAGGCAGGAGGAAAGAATCCCGCGGGCATCCCCGACGCTTTGAAAAAAACCATTGAAATTGTGGCAGAACAGGTAAAATAGGTATTGACGAAAACGCAATTTGTGATATACTTGATCTAGTGCGAGAATATACCCAAACAGTTGTATGGTGCACAATACACAACTGGAGGGAGGTTAGGTGTGAGTCTATGTC
>CALWAW010000018.1 GCA_944375845.1 uncultured Lachnospiraceae bacterium | reverse complement strand
CGCATCCTGTCGTTGACCTCCTTGCGGCCGTCGATGCTTAAGACCACATTGGCCATCTCTTTGTTTAAGAAATCGATGACCTCGTCGGTCATCAGCATCCCGTTGGTGGTCAGGGTAAAGCGGAAATTCTTCCCGGCCTCCTTCTCTCTGGAGCGGCCGTAGGCCACCAGCTGCTTGACTACCTCCCAGTTCATCAGAGGCTCGCCGCCGAAAAAGTCCACCTCCAGATTCCGCCTGTTCCCGGAATTTTCAATCAGGAAATCCAGGGCCTTTTTCCCCACCTCATAGCTCATGATGGCGCGGCGGCCATGGTACTCGCCCTCCTCGGCAAAGCAGTACTTGCAGCCTAAGTTGCAGTCGTGGGCCACATGGAGGCACAGAGCCTTGACCACGGTCTTTCTGCTCTTGAAATCAACGATATAATCTTTATAGGTGTCCTCCGTAAAAAGGAGCCCCTCTTTTTTAAGCTCCTCGGTCTCCTGAAGGGCCTCCTCAAGGTCCCCGTCGGGATATTTTCCGGAAAGGGCCTTAAGAACGCCCTCCCTTCCCTCTTTTTCGTATACGGAGATCACATCGTATACCACATCGTCCACCACATGGACGGCGCCGCTGCACACGTCCATGACGATATTGTAGCCGTTATTTTTAAACTGATGGATCACGCTTATGCTCCTCTCTGTCCTGAAAACAGAACGCCGCCCCCTGGGGCTTTCACAGTAAAGGACACTCCGCATGACGAAGTGTCCCTTTCCGGCGTCCTATGATATTCCCGCGCCTTCGCGTCAGGAATACGGGAGCGGGCAGCGCCCGCTCCGGTCTGACCATTATTTACGATTCTCGCAGGACTGGTTCCCTACTGTGCAGGAGGTCTTGCATGCAGACTGGCAGGATGTCTGGCACTCGCCGCAGCCGCCCTTCTTCATGGACTCCTTCAGTGTGCTGGAAGTCAATGTCTTTACTCGTTTCACTCTCTCATCCTCCTATCCTGCCCCGTTACGGGGAATCTTCAAAATAGTATAGCACAGATTTTTTTTTTAGAAAAGGTCTTTTTCCAAATATTCCTTCATATCCTGTCTTAACCGAATCAATCTGTTTAAGGAAGGCGTTTTCATGGCTCTCTCGTTCAAACGCAGGGCCCTCTCCCTGGTTTTTGCCCTTGTTCTGTCCGCCCTGCTTTCCGGCCTGCTTTTGCTGCTTCTGTCGTTTCTTCTTTACAAGCTGCGGTTTTCAGGGGAATACGCCTCGGCGGGCGTCTTTGCCGTTTACGACCTTTCCTGCCTTGCCGGGGGCTTTTTCGCCGGAAAGCGGCTGAAAACCCGCCGTTTTATCTGGGGCGGCCTCGGCGGGCTCTTATATTTTGCCCTTCTTCTCGCGCTGTCTCTTTTAACCGGAGAGCTGCACGCAGGCACCGCCGGAATCGCGGCCGCGGCCCTCACCTGCGCCGCCTCGGGGGCCCTTGGCGGAATGATCAGCTGAGAGCCTACTTTGTGAGGATCCCGTCCTTATCCAGGCCCTCGTTCCGTCTTGCCCGCATCACGCAGTAGGTGAAGTCGCAGATGTAATAGACTGCCGCAAGGATCACCAGAAGCTTTCCGAAGGTGCGGCTGTAGCTGTCGCTGACCCAGGCGATGCCGTCGTGGACAAAGGCGAAGAGGCATATCGCGTAGAGGCCCCAGGCCAGGGTGCTCTCCAGGCACAGGATCCCCTTGTAGTTAAAGGGCTTTTCTTTATAGTCCCACCAGACGGCCCCCAGGGTCTTAAGCATCACCTGGGCCACCAGAAACTCCAGCGCCGTGGCGGAGACGCACCCTACCACGTACAGCAGAAGCCAGTTGTGGGCGATGGGCTTGAACAGAAAGTAAGCGCCCAGGAAGCCGACCCCGTAAATGGGGCAGATGGGCCCCCGCACGAACCCTCTGTTGGTCAGCCTTTTATTGCAGAACGACATATAAATGGATTCCAGAAGCCAGCCCAGCATACTGTAAAGCAGGAACCAGTTTGCCGCATGATAAAAGTCTGTGGTAAAAAAAGGCATTTTCCACATACGAATTCCTCCCCCGTTTTTCAGCCCAGGATCTCAAGAAGGATCTGGTTGACCATGGCCGGATCGGCCTTTCCCTTCATGGCCTTCATGGTCTGGCCCACCAAAAAGCCCAGGGCCTTCTTCTTGCCGCCCTTATAGTCCTCCACGGACTGGGGATTGTTCTTTACGATCTCCTCGATGGTGCTTCGCAGCGTCCCCTCGTCCTGGACCATGGACAGGCCCTTTTCTTCCACATAGGAAACAGGATCCATGTCCTCGGTGAACATGACCTCGAACACCCCCTTGGCCACGGTGCGGTTGATCTTTCCCTGCTCCACCAGGCCGATGAGGGCCGCCAGATGGGCGGGGCTGAAGCGGATGTCGGAGGCGTCGGTCTCCTTCTCCTTCAGAAGCCTCATGGTCTCCACCATCAGCCAGTTGGAAACCTCCTTGGGCTTGCAGCCCAGGGCGATGGTCTCCTCGAAAATATCCGCCAGCCTCTTTTCCGAGGTGATGATGTCGATATCGTAATCGGGGATCCCGTATTCTTCTTTGTAGCGGGCCCGCTTCTCGTCGCGAAACTCCGGCTGTTTTTTCCGGATCTCCTCCAGCCACTGGTCGCTGATAACCACGGGCACCAGATCCGGCTCCGGGAAGTAGCGGTAATCCTGGGCGTCCTCCTTGGAGCGCATGGCGTAGGAGCATTCCTTGTTGTCGTCCCAGCGCCTGGTCTCCTGAACCACCTTTCCGCCGGACTCCAGAATGTCGATCTGGCGGTTTTTCTCGCCCTCGATGGCCCTGGCGATGGCGCGGAAGGAGTTTAAGTTCTTCATCTCTGTCCTGGTGCCGAAGGCCTCCTGCCCTGCCTCGCGCACGGAGAGGTTCACATCGGCCCGCATGGAGCCCTCCTGGAGCTTGCAGTCCGAAGCGCCCAGGTACTGGATGATCAGCCGAAGCTTCTCCAGATAGGCGATGACCTCCTCGGCGGAGCGCATATCCGGCTCCGACACGATCTCGATTAAGGGCACGCCGCTTCTGTTGAAATCCACCAGGGAGGTGTCGTCCCATTCGTTGTGGATCAGCTTCCCGGCGTCCTCCTCCATGTGGATCTCGTGGATGCCCACGATCTTTTTTCCGTTCTCCGTCTCGATCTCCACGCCGCCGTTTCTGCAAATGGGGAGATAGAGCTGGGAAATCTGGTAGTTCTGGGGATTATCGGGATAGAAATAATTCTTTCTGTCAAATTTGCAGTACTGGGTGATCTGGCAGCCGGTGGCAAGGCCCACCGCCGCCGCGTACTCCACCACCTGCTTGTTGAGAACCGGAAGGGAGCCGGGCATCCCGGTGCACACCGGGCAGGTATGGGTGTTGGGCTCTCCGCCGAACTCTGTGCTGCAGGAGCAGAAGATCTTTGTTTTTGTGGCCAGCTCCACATGGACCTCCAGGCCGATGACTGTCTCGTACTGTTTACTCATTTCCGAAGGCTCCTTTCTTAAGAGACGCGCACCGCTCATAGCTTCTGGTCTGCTGGTATGCGTAGGCGGCCCGGATCAGCTTCTTTTCCTGGAAGCAGTCGCCGATCAGCTGCATGCCGATGGGAAGGCCCTTCCCGTCAAGGCCGCAGGGCACGGAGATTCCGGGAAGCCCCGCCAGGTTGACGGATATGGTGTAAATGTCTCCCAGATACATTTTGATGGGATCCCCGAGGCTCTCGCCCAGGCGGGGAGCCGTGGTGGGGGCCGCGGGTCCCAGGATCAGGTCATATTTTTCAAAGGCGCGGTCAAAGGCCTGCTTGATCAGCGCCTTGGTCCGCAGAGCCTTCAGATAATAGGCGTCGTAGTAGCCGCTGCTGAGAACGAAGGAGCCCAGCATGATCCGCCGCTTTACCTCGGCGCCGAAGCCCTCCGACCTGGTTTTTTTGTACATCTGATGAAGGCCCCCGGCGTCCTCCGCCCGGTAGCCGTATTTTACGCCGTCGAACCGGGCCAGGTTGGAGCTGGCCTCGGCGGAGGCGATCACGTAATAGGCCGGGATCGCGTATTCCACAAGGCTTAAGTCAAACTCCTCCAGGCAGGCGCCCTTTTCCTCGAGAACCTTTGCCGCCGCCAGAACGGAGGCCTTCACCTCCGGATCCAGGCCCTCCCCGAAATAATCCCTGGGGATGCCGATCCTCATTCCCTTCACGTCGTCCACCAGGCCCTCCGTAAACCGGTAATCCTCCCTGGCGATGCTGGTGCTGTCCTTTTTATCGTGGGAGGCGATGGCCTCCAGGATCACGGCGCAGTCCGTCACGTCCTTGGCGATGGGGCCGATCTGATCCAGCGAGGAGCCGTAGGCGATCAGGCCGTAGCGGGATACGGTCCCGTAGGTGGGCTTGATGCCGGTCACGCCGCAGAAGGAGCTGGGCTGACGGATGGAGCCGCCTGTATCGGAGCCCAGGGCATAGGAGCATTCCTCCGCCGCCACGGCGGCGCAGGAGCCGCCGGAGGAGCCTCCGGGCACATGCTCCGGGTTCCAGGGGTTTCTGGTGACGCCAAAATAAGAGGTCTCCGTGGTGCTTCCCATGGCGAACTCATCCATATTGGCCTTTCCCACGATCACCGCCCCGGCCTGTTCCAGGTTCACCACGGCCTGCGCCGTGTAGGGCGGAATGAAATTTTCCAGGATCCGGGAGCTGCAGGTGGTCCGCATCCCCTCGGTGCACATATTGTCCTTGATGGCCACCGGCACCCCGGCCAGGGGGCTTTTTAAGCTTCCCTCCCGGATCTGCCTCTGCACCTGGTCGGCCCGCTTTAAGACCGTCTCCCGGTCCGCCGCGGTCACAAAACTGTGCACCTTGGGCTCCCGCGCTTCAATGGCCGCCAGGGACGCCTCTGCCGCCTCGCGGACAGAAACCTCTCCGGCCTGTATCCTTTTTCCCAGCTCTGTAGCTGTCAGACTCATTAAGCTTTCCATAGCATCCTCCTACTCAAAGGTCCTGGGCACCTTATAGCAGCCCTCCTCGCGCTCTGGCGCGTTGGCCAGCATGGCCTCCCTGTTATCGCCGTTTTCCACCACGTCCTCACGGAACACGTTGGAAACGGGGAACACATGGGACATGGGCTCCACCTGGGAGGTGTCCAGCTCTCCCAGCATATCGATATAATCCAGCATACCTGCCATATCCGCCTTGGCCCTTTCCTTCTCCTCGTCGGAAAGCTCCAGCTTGGCCAGGATCCCCACATATTCGATCACTTCGTCGGTAATCACGTTCTTCGCCATATTCGCTCCTTCCTGCCTGCCGGGAGCAGCTCCCCGCAGTCTGCCTGAAAACAGAAAGTCCCGGAACATACCATGTATATTCCGGGACAGATCATCCCTTGACAACAGCATTTCCATTATGCCCGGAAATCGCTCTTATCGTATCATAGTTTCCCTGGATTGACAAGGACTTTCAGGCCTTCCCGCTTTCCTCCGGGTCCGCTTCGCCCTCGCCGCCCTTTTCATAGGAAGCTTCTTCTTCCTTCGCTTCGCCGTCCGCGGAGGTCTCTTCCTCCTTCTCGCTGTCCGCGGAGGCCTCTCCCTCCTCGTCGTCATCGGCCGGGTTCTGATAAACCATGGCCCGTGACGCCACAGAGGGCTCGTCGGACCTCTGGACCGTGAACATGCTCTTTAAAAGGCCGCCTTTTTTCGCGGGAGCCTCTTCGGCCTCTCCCGTTTCCGGGTCGCGCTCCGCCGCCTCGGCCATTTCCAGTTCTTCCTTCGCCTTGATGGCCTTTTTCAGATGCCAGCAGGTATAGAGCAGCCAGATGGCCACTCCGCCGAACACGATCACAAAAATCACGCTGAGGATCGTATCCCTGCCCGCGGGAACCTTTCCCTTATAGATTTCCTCCGCCGTTACGAAGGCCGTGTAGAACAGGTACACAGCCGCCACCGTATAGAGGCCTAAAACAGCCTTGTCGCTCCTCTCGCGCTTTTTGCCCCCGAAAAGGCCGCGGCGCTCCTTCGGCTGCTCCTCGGAAGCTGCCTCTGTTTTATTTTCATCCGGGATCTTCTTTTCTTCTTCCAATTTATCCACCTTTCCGCGCGTCCAGGATTCTTCGTCGGATCTGCGCGCTTATTTATTTTATCATTACCGGCTGTAAAAAAGCAATGGTTTTATACTTTTTTCACAGTTTTCCGGGATTCAACATTATATACATGGTTTTACCCCCTGTGTCTCAGTTTCTATTGGTAATAATCCACAAATTCTATTCTGTTTTCATGTGAAAATTGACTGTTTTCTCTTGACATCTGCCTCTTTACCGTGTATTCTATAGTTAAGTAACTGGGTAAAGCGCACAGTTGCGGTTTTTTATGGCAATCAGTAAACCTAACATAATATTTTTAAGGAGGCGTATTGTTGTGTCAAAAGAAACAATCCGTAAAGTGTTTAACGACGGGGACGGCATCTTACAGCTGACCCCCACCTGGGTCCCTCGCGGATTCAACGAGCCCGGACGCAGGCTGAGGCTCCATCCCGATGATTACTATGCGTTGGGCATGGACCGCGGCGGCATCTGCGAAAGATGGCTGGGCTCCCTGGCAAAAGCCTTAAACGGCCCCAAGACCGGCGAGACCGAGGGCATGAGCTACGTTCTGGTGGATCGTGCCTCCAAGAGCAAAGAGCTGTTCAAGGATTTTGTGGACGAGCTGGGCGCTGACCTGATCGGCGACGCGCTGATGGACCGGTACGGCACATGGCCCACCTTCGCCAAGCTGTACGACTATGACAAGCCCCTGTTCCACCATCTCCACCTCACTGAGGAGAAGGCCAACAAGATCGGCATGCACGGCAAGCCCGAGGCTTATTACTTCCCGCCTCAGTACAACTGCTCTTACCTGGGCCGCTTCCCTCTGACCTATTTCGGTTTTGATCCTTCCACCACGAAGGAAGAGGTCATGGAGTGCCTGAGAAACTACGACATCAAGGACAACAGGATCACGGAGCTGTCCCGCGCCTACAGGATCCAGCTGGGAACCGGCTGGTACACCCCCGCCGGCGTTATCCACGCTCCCGCTTCCCTGGTGACCTACGAGCCTCAGTGGAACAGCGATGTGAACACCATCATGGAGAACGTCACCATGGGCGAGGTGAACCCTCACAACCTGCTGACCGACTGCGCTCCTGAGGAGGAAAAGGACGATCTTGAGGCCATCTTCAACCAGATCGACTGGGAGGAGAGCACCCGTCCCGACTACAAGGAGACCTACTTCCGCGCTCCCAAGCTCCGCTGCGAGTCCGACGCCGCCGTTGAGAAATGGGTTGCCTACGCCAACGAGTGGGTTGCCGCCAAGGAAGTCACCGTGCTTCCCGGCCAGAGCTACGAGCTTAAGGATTCCGCCTGCTACTGCGCCATCGTGACCCAGGGCCACGGCACCTTCGGCAAGTTCGAGTGCCAGGCTCCCGAGCTGGTCCGCTACGAGGATCTGACCGCCGACGAGTTCTTCGTCTCCGAAGCCACCGCCAAGAAGGGCGTGAAGATCGTGAACGGCAGCTCCTACGAGCCCCTTGTAATCCTTCAGAACTTCGCAAACAACAACCCCGAGGTTCCTGCAACCGTTTAATACATCCTGCCGCGGCGGTTTCGGCCGCCGCGGTTTTCAAAATGATTGGGAGGACAAATTATGTATTTCAAATTCGGCGTTGACAGCTTTATCTGGGCCGAGAGCTTCAGTGAAAAGGATCTCTGGATCATCCCCAAGGCAAAGGAAATGGGCTTTGAGGTCATCGACTTCGCCATCTCCAACCCCTTTACCTTCCCTATGGAAGCCGTAAAGAAGGAGCTTGAGAGAGTGGGCATCGACTGCGTATGCACCACCACCCTCACGGCCGAGACCAACCCGGTTTCCCCGGATCCCGAAATCCGCAAGGCTTCCGTGGCCGCCATGAAAAAGTGCATCGACATCTGCAACTATCTGGGCGCTCCGATCCTGGGCGGCGTAAACTACGCAGGCTGGGGCTACATCACCAAGAAGCCCCGCACCGAGCAGGAGTGGAACTGGGCTGTTGAGTGCATGAAGGAGAACGTGGCCTACGCCAAGGAAACCGGAAACGTCACCATCTGCGTGGAGTGCGTCAACCGCTTTGAGACCCATATCCTCAATGTGGCCGAGGACGCCGTACAGTTCTGCAAGGACGTGGGCGGCGACAACATCAAGGTTCATCTGGACTGCTTCCACATGAACATCGAGGAGGCCAAGTTCGGCGACGCCGTAAGGACCTGCGGCAAGGAATACCTGGGCTATGTCCATGTAAACGAGAGCAACCGCGGAGTTCCCGGAACAGGCCATGTTCCCTTTGAGGAATTCTTCCAGGCTGTCCACGATATCGGCTACGACGGCCCTATGGTCATCGAGTCCTTCGATCCCAACTTCGAGGAGCTGGCCGGAAACTGCGCAATCTGGCGCAAGCTGGCCCCCACAGGCGAGGATCTGGCCCGCGACGGCCTGGCCAACTTAAAGGCCATCGCCGCGAAAATGTAAATAACGCAACTGTCATGGCCCGCAGAGGCCAACCTCTGCGGGTCATTTTAAGAAAAGAGGAAAACCATCATGAAAATTGCAATCGGCTGTGACGAGGCCGCCTACGCTTTAAAGGTAGCGGTCATGAAGCATCTTGACACAAAGGACGATATCGAATACAAGGATTTCGGCGCCAACGCCGGAGAGGTGGTCCTGTATCCCGACGTGGCCCAGAAGGTTGCCGAGGCGGTGGCCAGCGGCGAATATGAGAGAGGCATCCTGGTGTGCGGCACCGGAATCGGCATGTGCATCACCGCCAACAAGGTGCCCGGCATCCGCGCCGCGGTCTGCCACGATCCCTTCTCTACCGAGCGCTCCAGAAAGAGCAACAACTGCCAGATCATGTGCATGGGCGAGCGGGTCATCGGCGTTGAGCTTGCCAAGTACCTGGTTGATATCTGGCTGAAATGCGACTTTGCCGGCGGCGGAAGCACCCCCAAGGTGGAGCGCATCATGGAAGTGGAAGCCTCTTACCGCAAGTAACCATCAATTTACCAAAAGGAGTTTTTTGCCATGAATATGATTATCAACAATCCCGACTACGTCGTGGAAGATATGTTAAAGGGCTTCGCCGCCGCAAACTGCGACATCGTCGCCCCCACCTCCAATCCCAGGGTGTATAAATATGTGGGCGCTCCCGTGGAGGGCAAGGTCGGCATCGTGACCGGAGGCGGCTCCGGCCATAAGCCCGCCTTCATCGGCTACGTGGGCAAGAATATGTGCGACGCGGTGGCCTGCGGCGAGATCTTCGCCTCTCCCTCCGCCAAAGCCTTTGAGGACGCCATCGAGGCGGCCGACGCCGGAAAGGGCGTGGCAGTGCTCTACGGAAACTACGCCGGAGACAACATGAACGTGAAAATGGCCATGCGCGAGGCGGCCAAGAAGGGCATCACCGTCAAGACTGTCGTCGCCAACGACGACGTTCCCTCCGCCTCCCCTGAGGAAAGGGAAAAGCGCCGCGGCGTTGCCGGCGAGATCCTCATGTGGAAGGTCGGCGGCGCGAAGGCCGCCATGGGCGGATCCCTGGACGAGGTCATCGCCGCCGCTCAGAAGGCCATTGACAATACCCGCTCCGTGGGCATCGGAACCGCTCCCTGCACCATCCCCGCCAACGGCGTGCCTACCTTCCAGATCGCCGAGGGCACCATGGAGGTCGGCGTGGGCCATCACGGCGAGTCCGGAATGGCCGTGAAGCCTCTGGGCACCGCCAATGAGATGGCGGAGGAAATGCTGGACATCATCCTTCCCGACCTTCCCTTCAAGGAGGGCGACGAGGTTGTGACCCTGCTCTCCGGCCTGGGCGCCACCCCCGTTATGGAGCAGTATATCGTATACGGCCGCGTAGCCGAGATCCTGAAGGAAAAGGGCATCAAGGTCTACAAGGCGTTTGTGGGAAACTACTTCACCTCCCTGGAGATGAAGGGCGTGACTCTTACCCTGATGAAGCTGGACGACGAGTTAAAGGCCTGCATGGATCTTCCCTGCGATACCGTTGGCTTAAAGCAGCTTCCCGTTGACGGCGTTTCCCAGGAGACCCTTCACGGCCAGGCAGCCTCTGTCGCCCACACCGCTTCCGCCGAGACTGAAAAGAAGGCGGCCCCCGAGGCGAAAAGGACCGTAAGCGGCCCCAGCTTCACCAACAAGGCCGGCTCCGCCGTGGTCATGGATCTGA
Source organism: uncultured Lachnospiraceae bacterium (assembly GCA_944375845.1). Taxonomy (GTDB): domain Bacteria; phylum Bacillota; class Clostridia; order Lachnospirales; family Lachnospiraceae; genus Lientehia. Next base: position 11,577 of record CALWAW010000018.1, on the reverse strand, counting down.
TCAAGACCATCCAGACCAACAAGGATTATCTCTGCGAGGTGGACAGCAAGATCGGCGACGGCGATCACGGCCTTAACATGAACAAGGGCTTCACCATCACCGAGGAAAAGCTTTCCGGGACTGATTTTGACATGACAAAGGGCCTGAGCGTTTTAAGCCAGGTTCTGATGGAAGATATCGGCGGCTCCATGGGTCCGCTCTACGGCGTGTTCTTCGACGAGATGAGCATGGCCTGCGCCAACGCCGACGGCGTGGACGCCGCGGTATTCAAGGATATGCTCAACAACGCCGTTGACGGTGTGATGAACATCGGCGGAGCCAAGCCCGGCGACAAGTGCCTGGTGGATTCCATGGATCCCGCCAGAAAGGCCTACAACGCCGCCCTGGAGGCCGGTAAGGACTTTACCGCCGCCCTGGACGACATGAAGGCCGCCGCCAAGGAAGGCTGGCAGTCCACAAAGGATATGGTAGCCAAAATCGGCCGCGCCAGCCGCCACGGTGAGAAGAGCCGCGGTATCCTGGATGCCGGAGCCACCAGCGCTTACCTGATGCTGACCTCCATCGGAGATTCCATCCAGAAGCTCATCAAATAAGGTTACTGTCATTCATTGCACAACAATACACAATACGGGAAAGGAGGCCCGCCGCAAGGCGAGCCTCCTTTTCCGCGTTCCCCCCGCTTAAAGAGCCTCCGCTGCTCCCTTAAGCCTCTTTATCAGCCCCCGGTCCGCCGGGAGCCATTCCACGGTTTCCAGCGTTTCCGCCGTCAGCCATCTGGCCGCCTCATGCTCTTTGAGGACCAGCCCTCCCGCTTTCACCGTGCAGATAAAGCAGTCCATAGACAGGTGAAAATCCGGATAATCGTACTCCACCGTCTCAAAAAGCTCTCCCACCCGGATTTCCGTATCCAGCTCCTCCCGGATCTCCCGCGCGAGAGCCTCCCGGGAGGTTTCTCCCGCCTCGACCTTCCCGCCCGGGAACTCCCAGCCGTCCTTAAATGCTCCGTATCCCCGCTGGGTCGCAAAAATGCGGCCTTCGTCCACAATGATGGCCGCGGCAACCTTGATTGTTTTCATCGCTTCCTCCAATATGCGCAAGCCTTCCGGCAGTTTTTTATCATTTTACCATGATTTCGCAGGTTCCTCAACACCCGGCCCTTCTGAGGCTTGCTTCTTTTCCCATTCCTGAGTATAATGGAAAATCATGAGAGAAGAGGAGAACGAGAATGACCAGAGAAGAATTCCGCGCGAGACTTGAACAGGGGCCCCTCCTTGGAGACGGAGCCAACGGCTCCAATCTGATGAAGGCCGGCATGCCCAAGGGCGTCTGCACAGAAAAATGGATCTGCGAGCATCCCCAGGTGATGATCGATCTGAAGCATTCCTTTATTGAGGCCGGATCCCAGTTTTCCAGCGCCCCCACCTTCACGGCCAACCGGATCAACCTGGCCCGCCACGGGCTGGAGGATCAGACCTACGCCATCAACAGCACCATTATGAAGATCGCGAAGGACAACCTGCCGGAGGGGATCTATCTTTCTGCCAGCGTGACCACCACCAGCCGGATCGACGAGGATTACGGAAGGCTTCTGGACGCTTATTCCGAGCAGATCAAGATCATTGCCGACGGCGGAGCCGATTTTGTCATGGCGGCCACCATGCTGGGGCTGGAGGAGACCATGGCGGCCCTGGAGGCCTGCCGCGCCGTGTGCGATCTTCCCATGGGCTGCTCTCTCACCATAGAATCTGACGGAAGCTTATTTTACGGCGGAAATATTTTCGACGCCGCGGAAGCCCTCGCTGAAATGGGCGCCGACGCCGTGGGCATCAACTGTTCCACCGGCCCCGACCGGCTGGAGGCCGTTGTGCGGAACATCAAGGAGCGGGTGGACATCCCCGTGATCGCCATTCCCAACGCCGGTATGCCCATCATCGACGAAAAGGGGAACGCGGTCTATCCCATGGGCCCCGACGAATACGCGAAGTACATGAAAAAGCTGGTGGACGCAGGCGCCCGCATGATCGGCGGCTGCTGCGGCACCACGCCGGAATATATCAGGAAGGTGGCCGAGACCTGCCTTCCCCATTAACTCCAAAAGGGGTCCTGCGGCCCCTTTTTTTAATACCGGTTATACACCCGCACCAGAAAGCTCAGCCACCCGGCCTCTCTTTCGCCTAACTCTCCCTTCTTAAGCCTCCATTTCCAGTTGTCCCCCAGTGTGGAGGGGGTGTTCATTCTGGCGGAATTGTCAAGCTTCAACACATCCTGGGCCTGGAAAATCACCACGTCGGCGATGCTCCCGTAAGCCAGACGGAACAGGAAATCCACGATCTGCCCCCGGTCCCTTCCTCCCATCAGCTCAAACAGATAGGTCAGCACCTCATCAGATTTATCGCAGAACAGTCCCGCCAGGGTCTCGTTGTCATGGGTTCCCCCGTACACAATGCAGTTGGTCTCTTTATAGTTATGGGGAAGATGCTCGTTCGCCGGATCGCCGTCGAAGCCGAAGGCCAGCACCTTCATGCCCGGATACCCGTTTTCCTTAAGGAGGCTCCGCACCTGGGGCGTCACCACCCCCAGATCCTCCGCGATGATATGGAGCTTTTTCGCCGTCTCATTGAGGGCGTCCGTAAGCTTTTTTCCCGGGCCCGGCTCATAGGCTCCCTTTACGCTGTCCTTTGCCCCGCCCGGCACCGCGTAGTAGCGGGTGATTCCGATAAAATGATCGATCCGCACGGCGTCGTAGAGCTTTTCCGAGGAACGGATTCTCTGGCGCCACCATCTGAAATCCTCCGCCTCCATGGCCTTCCAGTCATAGAGGGGATTTCCCCAGAGCTGTCCCGTCTCGCTGAAAGCGTCGGGCGGCACTCCGGCAATAAACTTCGGCATCAGGTTTTCCTCGTCCAGCTGGAACAGACCCGGATGGCCCCACACATCGGCGCTGTCAAGGGCCGCGTAGATGGGCATATCCCCGATGATCTGAATCCCCCTTGCGGCGGCGTAGTCCCGGAGCCGTTCCCACTGCTCATAAAATTTGAACTGGCAGAAGGCCCAGAAAGCGGTCTCCTCTTTTAAAAGCTCTTTGTATCGGCTCACCGCCTCCGGACGGCGGAAGCGGATATCCTCGTCCCAGGAAAGCCATTCCTTTCCCTTAAAATGATCCTTGCAGGCCATGAACAGGCAGTAATCCTCCAGCCAGTAGCTGTTTTCCCGGACAAATGCAAGGTACGCCTCCGTCTCCCTGTGGCGGCTCTTTGAAAACGCCTCCTTTAACAGCGGGAAACGGTTTTTGTAGAGCGTCTCATAAGAAACGTATTCCTCGTTCTCTCCCCAGAAAACCTCTTCCGCCCTGCGCTCCGGAAGAAGCCCCTCCTGCTCAAGAAGCTCCAGATCGATAAAATACGGGTTTCCGGCAAAGGCGGAAAAGGACTGATAGGGGCTGTCCCCGTAGCTGGTGGGCCCCAGCGGCAGCACCTGCCAGTATTTCTGTCCCGCGGCCTTTAGAAAATCTATGAAATCATAGGCAGCCTGGCCGAAGGTCCCGATCCCGAAGGGGGACGGCAGGCTGGAGACGGGAAGCAGAATCCCCGCTCCCCTTTCTAATCTGTGGTCTGTCATTTCTGTTCCTCATTTCCGTGTTTTTTATTATTATACAGAAAACGGGACGCTTTCTCAATATCCCGATTTTCCTTTTTTGCGGGATATGCTACAATAGGCTTAAAAGAGAGGAGGAAGCCTGATGCTCAGAAAGGACAGAGAAATGCCCGCAAAATGGGCTGAATCGATCATAGATAAATGTAAATGGGCCGTTGTCTCCATGACGGGCGAGGACGGAGCCCCCTACTGCACCCCCGTTTCCATTGCAAGAGACGGGAACTTCGTCTACTTTCACAGCGGGAAGGCCGCCGGGGCGCGCACACGGGCGCTTTTAAAGGATCCCAGAGTCTGCGTTTCCTGTGTGGGCGATGTGAATCCCGGATACTGGAAGAACTTCACCACAGAATATGAATCCGCCATTTTTCGCGGAACTGCCGTTCCCGTCACGGAGGCAGAGGAAAAAATCCATGCGCTCCGGCTGATCTGCGAGCGCTATACTCCCGGAGCCATGGAGCATTTTGAGGCCGCCGTTGAGCGGAGCTTAAAGATCACCGCTGTCTGGAAAATTTCCATTGAAGAGCTGACCGGAAAGCGGAAAAAATACGACCGAAACGGCGTGGAAATGAAATATGGAAGAATGGAGACTGAATATGCTTCTCGGGCTTAAGGATTTTGACATTGCCCAGATCGCGGCGTCGGGCCAGTGCTTCCGCATGGAAAACCCGGCGCCCGGCCTTTATACGGTTCCCGCCTTCGGACGGTTTCTTGAGGTAGAAGCCCTTCCCGGTTCAGAGGGGGCTTACCGGTTTTCCTGCTCCGAAGAGGAGTTCGACCGGTTCTGGAAGGGTTATTTTGACCTGGATACCGATTACGGCGCCGTAAAAGAGAGCATCCCGGAAGACGATTCCTGTCTGCGCCGGGCGGCCATGGCCGGGGGAGGCATCCGCATCCTGCGCCAGGAGCTCTGGGAAATGCTCATCAGCTTTCTGATCTCCCAGAGAAACAATATTCCCAGAATCAGACGGTGCATCCGGCTGATCTGCGAGGCCTGGGGAAAGCCTCTCACCGCCTCCGGCGTATACTCCTTTCCCACGCCGGAGGCACTGGCAGAGGCCGATGAAAAAGCCCTTCTCGCCTGCAATCTGGGCTACCGGGCCAGATATGTGCTGGCGGCGGCCAGGGCCGTGGCGGAGGGCGCCCTTCCCCTGGAGCCTCTCGCCGCCATGGGCTATCAGGAAGCAAAAGAGGCGCTCCTGCGGTTTTACGGGGTAGGAGAAAAGGTGGCCGACTGCATCTGCCTTTTTTCTCTCCACCATCTGGAGGCATTTCCCGTGGATACCCACATCCGCCAGGTGCTGGAACGGGAATATCCCCAGGGCTTTCCCTTTTCCCGTTATGGGGAAAGCGCCGGTATCATGCAGCAGTACCTGTTTTATTACGAGCTGCTCCGTTCCCACGGCAAAACAGAAGGCTGAGGATCAAATCCCCAGCCTTTCAAACTGTTTACGGAAACAGAGGGCGTCCTCCATAACGGTGCGCCACCCGTATTTTTTCAAATCCACATGACCGTCCTCCTCAAACACGATGCCCTCCGCCTCCAACAGCCTTCTTTGAAGGCCCGGCCATTCAAAAGCCGCCGCGCCGCTTAAAACCCCCTTCCCGTTCACCACCCGGTGGGCCGGAAGGTTCGCTCCGCTTTTTCCATGGCCCAGGCTGTACCCCACCTGTCTGGCCCCTCCGGGCTTTCCGCATAACAGCGCGATCTGCCCGTAGGTGGCTACGCGCCCCTCCGGGATCCGTTCACACACAATCCTTACCCGTCTGTAAAAATCCATCTCAATCCATCCCATAAGTTTCCAGAAACCGGAATACCGTCCCATAATAAAGCTCCGGATTTTTATCCTGGGCCTGCACATGGCCGGAGCCCTCCACAAGCAGAAGCTCCCTGGGCCCGGCGGCAGCCTCGTAAAGCTCGCTGCTCATGGAGACGGGCACAAAGGCGTCCTCCGTCCCATGGATGAACAGCACCGGGAGCTTCGTCTTTTTCACCGCCTCAAGGGCGTCCGCGTCCTTTAAGCTGTATCCCGCCCGGAGTCTCAGCATCAGGTCGGCTCCGGGAAGCAGGGGAAAGGAGGGAAGGCGCGCCCAGTCCCACATCTGCTTTTTGAACATATCGTAGGCGTTTGTATAGGCGCTGTCAGCCACAATAGCCTTTACCGCCCCGGGAAGGGACTCCTCCCCGCTCATCATCAGCGCGCAGGCCGCTCCCATGGACTGGCCGTGGATCACGATCTGCGCCTGAGGATCCTGTTCTAAAATCCAGTTCAGCCAGAGCATATTATCCAGCCGGTCGGTCCAGCCCATGCCGATATAATCGCCCCCGCTCTCGCCGCTGCACCGCATATCCGGCGCAAGGACCTGATAGCCCTGCCCGGCGTACCGGAAGCCCAGCGGATACATCTCCTCCTTCCAGCCCGTATAGCCGTGGAGCAGAAGCACCCATTTATGACTCTCCTCCTCCTGATAAAAAACCCTTGCCGCCAATTCGTAACCGTCGTCGGTGGTCACGGTGAGAAGCTGCGAATCTGCCGTTCTCACCCACTCTTCTGTCTCGTCGGCCGCCTGGGCCTGATTCTCCACAATATCCTCTGTATACACCTGCTGGGACATCCCTTTTTCCGTGAGCGCCTCAAAGGCCTCCAGCTTCTCCATGAACGAGGGGACAAGGGCCGCGCTCACCAGAATATTGCAGGCGATCACATAGAGGACCATCAGAACTCCGGCCAGAATCAAGAGGGCCTTTCGCAAACGGTGTTTTTTCATCTCTTTCCCTCCATGAAATCAAAGACGGTCATCTGACGATCCTTGCATGAAACAGCCTGCCGCTCCTTTATCACGTCCCCCGGACCGGGCTCCCCCACGAGAAGGGGCGAATCCGGATGGTGGAGTCCCATATTTTTTATAACGGTCTTACGGCTGTGGTTCGCGTAGCAGTACAGGCATCCCCCTGCGCAGGTATTGTAGGCTCCGATGTCGATGGACTGAGCGCAGCCGCAGTCCCGCCGCTGACCGGGGTCTTTTTTTATATTCAACCTGCAATTTTCCATCTGCTCAAAGCGTTCCTTATCGATACAGCTTCCGCGGCGGATTCCCAGGCTCTCCAGCTCCATATCCTCCGCGCAGGCCGCAATGGAAAAGCCGTACCGCTTCGCCGTCTCTGAAAAGCTCTCCATCAGCTCGTACCGAAGCTCCTCCGTATCCCTCCATATCCCCAGAGGCTTCATATTTTTCTCTGTATTCCGGTAATAATCCAGGAAGCTGACCGTGCATAGCTCCGTATACTCCCCCAGCCGTCCGGCCAGGGCCTCAAAGGCCCGCTTATGATACTCCGGCGTGTACCGCCCGCTGAAAAAAATGGGATCATACCGCCACAGCGTCCGTTTGCGGCCGATCCGCCGCGAAAGCTCCTGAAAGGCGGGGATAATCACCTGATCCTTTGAGGGAAGGCCGGCCTCTGCGCCGCGCCCGTAAGGCGTCACCGTAACATGAAAATAATAATGCCAGGGCTCCAGCCCGGGAAGGAGCTTCACCATCGGCGCCGGGTTCTTCGTCCAGAAAACAATTCCGTCCACCACGTCCGGAGACAGGCTGACCCGGCTGACCTGGCGGGCGTTCATGGGATTTCGCACAAGGACATACCCTTCCCGGAGCCGGTTCATCATCCATTCTGAATAGTATGCGGGGATATCCGTTCTTCTGCTGGCGCTGACGATCATTTCCATCACTGTCCTTTTAATTTATTATAACGCCTTTATTTTATTATTGACAATACTGTGTGTCATACAGTATAATGCAGTCAGGAGGTGACGGCATGGGAGGAGAAAAAGAGCTTCTGACTTCCCTTCTTCTGGAGCTTCGCAGGGGCACGCTGACCCTCAGCGTCCTCAGCCAGATGAAGGAACCGAAATACGGGTACGCTTTGGTCCAGAGCCTTGAAGAGAAGGGCGTTTTCATTGATCCCAACACCCTGTATCCCCTCCTTCGCCGGCTGGAGGGCCAGGGCCTTTTGGAGAGCAGGTGGGAAACCGGCGGGACAAAGCCGAGAAAATACTACCGGCGGACAGAATACGGAACTGAAATCTATGAAAAGCTGAAGGCCCACTGGACAGAGCTGTCCGCAGGGATGGGGCTTCTTCTGAAGGAGGACGGGGTATGACATCAATGGAAAAGGATTATATGGACCGATATATTTATCAGGTGGTCCGGCGGCTCCCCAGAGCCCAGAAAAGCGAGGTGCGCATGGAGTTGGAGGAGCTGATCGACGACCTGTACGCAGATAAGGGCTCCATGGAGGAGGCGCTCAAAGAGCTGGGGGATCCCGCCGAGTTTGCGAAACAGTACCGGAAGGATCAAAGCTATCTGATCGGCCCGGAATATTTTGATACCTGGCTGTGGTTTGTAAAGGTCGTGCTGATCTGCTCCGCCGTTCCCATCGTGGCGGTGTCCCTGATCAACGCGCTGACAGAGATTCCCGACCTGCCCCGGGCCGTCGCCGGGGGCCTGATCCGCGGTATCACAAACGCCCTTGCGGCCTGCGTATCCGCCTTCGGGATTGTGACGCTGATCTTCACGGTCATGGAGCATAAAAAAATTCAATTCGAGATGAAAAAGGCGGGCAAGTGGTCTGTGGAAGCCCTGGAGCCTGTCCCGGACCGGAAGGCAGTCATCAGCCGCGGCGACAGCGTCGTCGGCATCATTTTCATTATTCTCCTCTGCGTGCTGCTGATTTTCGCCCCCCGGCTCTTCTCCGTATTTTTAAAGGACGGCGGCTCTTTCGTGACCGTTCCGTTTTTTAACCTGGACCGATGGGGGACGATCCTTCCGGTCCTGATACTCAGCCTTCTGGCGGGCCTTTCAGACGAGATCCTGCGGCTGGTGGCCGGGGTATATTGCAGGCTGGTCCTCATCAGCAATATCGTCAGCGGCGCCGTGCAGATTGTGCTGAGCGTCGTGGTCTTAAAGCTTTTGCCCTTCTGGAATCCCGATTTTCTGACGGAGCTTCAGGCGGCGCCGGGAAGCACCGGAAAGACATGGCTTCTCGCCCACTGGGATCCCGACCTGGTATCCGGCGTGCTTCTGGCCCTCATCATCGTCCTCACCCTGGCAGAGACCGGCGTGACGTTCTATAAAACCCTCCGCAGCAAGGCTTCCTGACAAAAAGGCCCTCCCGGCAGATGCCGGAAGGGCTTTCTTTGCTTACGCGAACCTGTTCTGCGCCTGATCGTACTCGTAGCCGATCAGAGCCAGGCGCTTTTTCAGATCGGACTCGTCCACCTCCATGTCCTCGCAGAGGGCCGGAAGGCTGGGATAAAAATCCCGGAGCTTTAAATTGACAACGCTTAAGAGCATTGCCGGATCCTTGGGAAGGTCCATGGTCTCCTCCTTATTCCGCAAAGGCCTCCAGTTTTCCGTCCTTTACGTCCATTACGATGGTGTTTCCGGCCCGCACCTTGTCCGCCAGGATCAGCTTTGCCGCCTGGGTCTCCACATGCTTCTGGAGATACCGCTTTAAGGGCCTTGCGCCGTAGACGGGATCATAGCCGTGATCCACGATATAATCCTCGGCGGCCTTTGTGAGGCGGATGCGGATCTCTTTATCGGCCAGACGCTTATTGACGTCCTCCACCATCAGGCCTATGATATGCCCGATGTTGTCCTTTGTCAAGGGCTTGAACATGATGATCTCGTCCAGCCGGTTCAAAAACTCGGGGCGGAAATGGTTTTTCAGCTCATCCATCACCATTTTTTCGTTTTCAGGACGAATGTTGCCGTTCTCGTCGATGCCCTCCAGCAGATAAGAGGAGCCCAGATTCGAGGTGAGGATCAGGATTGTGTTCTTAAAGTCCACGGTCCGTCCCTGGGAGTCGGTGATGCGCCCGTCGTCCAGCACCTGCAAAAGCACGTTGAACACATCGGGATGGGCCTTCTCGATCTCATCAAAAAGCACCACCGAGTAAGGCTTCCTGCGGACGGCCTCCGTGAGCTGTCCGCCCTCGTCGTAGCCCACGTATCCCGGAGGGGCTCCGATCAGGCGGGATACGGAGTACTTCTCCATATATTCGCTCATGTCGATCCGCACCATGTTCTGTTCGTCGTCAAAGAGGCTGGCGGCAAGGGCCTTCGCAAGCTCCGTCTTGCCCACGCCGGTGGGCCCTAAAAACAGGAAGGAGCCGATGGGCTTGGTGGGATCCTTGATTCCCGCCTTGGAGCGGATAATGGCCTCCGTCACCTTGGTCACGCCCTCGTCCTGGCCGATGACCCGCTTATGAAGCTCCTCGTCCAGGTGCAGGGTCTTGTTCCTCTCGCTCTCAGTAAGCTTTGCCACCGGGATCCCGGTCCAGCGTGAGATGATACGGGCGATCTCCTCCTCGGTCACGGCCTCGTGCACCAGGGAAAGATCCTGTCCCTTTACCTTCTCTTCCTCGATCTCCAGCTGCTTCTGGAGGGCGGGAAGCTGCCCGTACTGAAGCTCCGCCGCCTTCTCCAGATCGTAATTCTGCTTCGCGATCTGAATCTGGCTGTTGATGTCGTCGATCTGCTCCCGCAGCTTCTGGAGCCGCTCCACGGATTTCTTCTCGTTGTCCCACTGGGCCTTCATGCGGCCGAACTCGTCGCGGTCCTCCGCCAGCTCCTTTTGCAGCGCGGCAAGACGGTCGCGGCTTAAGCTGTCGGTCTCCTTTTTTAAGGCCGCCTCCTCGATCTCCTTCTGCATGATTTTTCTGGACATCTCGTCCAGCTCCGTGGGCATGGAATCCAGCTCTGTCTTAATGAGGGCGCAGGCCTCGTCCACCAGGTCGATGGCCTTATCCGGCAGGAACCGGTCGGAGATATAACGGTTGGAGAGCACCGCCGCGCTCACCAGAGCGGAATCTGTGATCTTCACGCCATGGAACACCTCGTAGCGGTCCTTAAGGCCCCGGAGAATGGAGATGGTATCCTCCACCGTGGGCTCATCCACCGTCACCGGCTGGAACCGCCGCTCCAGAGCGGCGTCCTTTTCAATGTATTTCCTGTATTCGTCCAGGGTGGTGGCGCCGATGCAGTGGAGCTCGCCCCGGGCCAGCATGGGCTTTAGCATATTGCCGGCGTCCATGGCGCCCTCGCTCTTTCCGGCGCCCACGATGGTGTGGAGCTCGTCGATAAAGAGGAGGATATGGCCCTCGCTCTTTTTTACATCCTCCAGCACCGCCTTCAGACGCTCTTCAAACTCGCCGCGGTATTTCGCGCCCGCCACCAGAGCGCCCATATCCAGTGAAAAAATCGTCTTATCCTTAAGCCCCTCGGGCACGTCGCCCCGGACGATCCTCTGGGCCAGCCCCTCCACCACGGCGGTCTTGCCCACGCCGGGCTCGCCGATCAGCACGGGGTTATTCTTCGTTTTTCTGGACAGAATGCGGATTACGTTCCGGATCTCGGAGTCCCGGCCGATCACCGGGTCCATTTCCTGATTTCTAGCCCGCTCCACCAGATCGGTCCCGTATTTCGTCAGCGTATCGTAGGTAGCCTCCGGGTTGTCACTGGTGACTCTCTGGTTGCCCCGCACTGTGGAAAGGGCCTGCAAAAACCGGTCCCTGGTGATCCCGAATTCTTTGAACAGGGCCTTCATGGCGCTGTTGGGATATTTGAGCAGGGCCAGGAACAGATGCTCCACCGACACATATTCGTCGCCCATCTGCTTCGCCTCGTCCTCGGCGTTCACCAGCACCTTATTGAGGTCATTGCTCACATAAAGCTTGGTGTCCCCCGAGACCTTGACCTTCTTCGCCAGTGCCTCCTCCACCCGGTTCATAAAGTATTCCGGCTGGATCTCCATCTTGACGATCAGCTTTTTGATCAGGCTGTCGTCCAGGGTCAGCAGGCTGGATAACAGATGCTCTTCATCGATCTCCTGGTTTCCGTATTCATAAGCCAGCTTCTCAC
>CALWAW010000017.1 GCA_944375845.1 uncultured Lachnospiraceae bacterium | reverse complement strand
TCAATGAATTCATAGGCGTCCGCCCCGTTCTCATTGGAGCTGTCGGGAAGAAGCTCCGTGATCACCAATGCGGGAGCGGCAGACAGCTCCACCTCGCCGCTGTCCGCCGCCACCGTTACGGACTGAGGAGCCGAAGCCGCCCTGTTGGTCCCGTCAAAAGCCGTGACGGTGTACGTAAACGAGGAAAGCTCCGCCACATCCCCATAGGGGACCGCTCCGGTCAGAAGGCCTTCGTCATTATAGGTCATTTCATAGGTGCTTCCGCCCTCCACCGCGATCTGGGCGCGGACAACCTGCGCAAGATTGGTATCCGCCACCGATACGGCCAGATCCTGGCCCACCTCCATGGCGCCTTCGGCGGATACCGTCACGGAAGGGTTCTCTACAGCCGCAGGCGCGGTGTAAGCGCCTGTGACCTGACCCTCCCAGGTTCCGGGAGTCGGTTCCCTGTCGTACTGCACCGTGATCTGATCTCCGCTGTAAACATAGAAAATCGCTTCATCTTCGTCCAGCTTACCATTGAATGAGCCCGCCGCGGCGTATTCCACCGTAAACAGCGTTCTTCCCGTCTTTGTGACGACAGACATGGAACGGCTTCCGGAATTGGACATGCCGTCACAATCCACCTGGGCCACGGCCACATCCTCTCCCAGGCCGTAGATCTGACGGAACTCCTCTACCGTGGTTTCCGCCGCAATATTGGCCTCATTTTTGACCCAGACCAGCAGGGAGCCGCCTGCGGAAATGGTCTGGACGTCCGGCGTCCATACTATTGTCTTTGACCCGTTATCGTACACCAGGTCATAGTCTGAAAAATCCAGCTCCTTATCTGTCAGGTTCACCAGCTCAAAATACTCGTATCCGTCGGAGCTGCCGATGTTTGCCGTATTGGGAACCATCTCAGTAATCACAAAGGGCGAGAGGATCGCTCCCTCCGCCCGCGGGGCCTGCGTGTCCTGTGTGTCCATTTCCAAGGTCTGGACGCTTTCAGGCATCTCCCCGGGGGCCGCCGCCAGGGACGCCGTTCCGCCTGTGGACAGCATAGCCGCCGAGAGGCAGAGGGCCGCCGCTCTCACCATAAATTTCCTTCTCATCTGATATCCTCCTCATTGCAAGCGATCTTACATGCTTCAAAACTGATTTGATTGTAGCAGGGGAATATCAATTTTAAGTTTTTGTTATCTATCAAAAAAGTAAATTTATGGTATAGCCGGAAAAGAAACTGCCCGTTGTGGAAAATCCTCCTGTTTTATATAATGAAAGCATGGACTATTTATTTCCCGATTACTACCGAAAATTTCACTGCGCCGGGGGCGGCTGCCCCCTCACCTGCTGCGGCGGCTGGCAGATCTCCATTGACCCGGCCTCTCTTGACAGATACCGGAAAACAAAGGGGCCTCTGGGCGCCCGCCTCCAAAACGAAATCGACTGGAGGGAGGGCTGCTTTCGCCAATACGGGGGAAAGTGCGCCCTTTTAAGCGAGGAGGGGCTCTGCGACCTCTACAGCGAGGGCGGCGGCAGGAAAGCCTTCTGTACGGCCTGCCGCGACTTCCCCCGCCATCTGGAGGAATTCAAAGGAGTGCGGGAGGTTTCCCTCTCCCTCTCCTGCCCCATAGCCGCCGGGCTGATCTTGTCTGAAAAGCCGGTCCGGTTCCTGAAAAAAAGCACAAAAAAAAGGGAACGGTTTCCCTTTCCCTTTGACCGGAGGCTTTATCAGAAGCTTTCCGGCAGACGGGATCGGATGATCCGCCGTCTTCAGGACCGAAGCCTCCCGGTGCGCGCCAGAATAGAAGGCCTGTTTCCCGCCCTTAAAGTCCCGCAGGGCATAACGCCCCCTTCCCCTCCGGAGGAGGAGATGTTCTCTGCCCTTGAGAGGCTGACGCCGGTCTGCGCCGACTGGAGGCCCTTCCTTCAAAAGGCGAAGCGCGTCCTTAAGGGGCTGACTTGCGGAGAGCGGGAGAGCTTCCGGGCTTTCTGGCCCGACTACAAAACTGAGCAGCTTCTCATCTACTTTCTCTGGGTCTATTATTGCAACGCCGTTTACGACAAAGAGCCCGGAGAAAAGCTCGCGTTTTCTCTGGGCTGCACCTATATGATCCGCGCGCTGGCCATGGCGGAATGGGCCGGCGGCGAAGCAAACCTTCTGGCCCCCTCCCGTTTTTCCAGGGAGATCGAGCACTCCGACCAGAACCTTCTGCGGCTTCAGGCCCTTCTTTCTGATCAAAAAAAATTCGGCCCGGAAATATTCCGGGCCATGCTCCATACCTTATGATTCTACTGGGCAGGCTGGGCCTGCTCTGCGGATTCCTGGGCAGGCTGAGACTGCGCTGCGGATTCCCGGGCGGGCTGAGCCTGCTCCGTCGTCAGCAGACTGGTGACCGCGTAGACCTCGGTCCCGTTGTAATCCAGCCGGGACCAGCCGTTGCTGCCGATCCCCGTTCTTGTGAGATACGTCCCCTTCGTCAGCGTGCCCACCACATTGGAGTCGTCGGCGCTCTCAGGGCTTGTGCGGAGGTTCGTCTCCTCCTTGGCCGTGACGCTCTCGCTGACCTCCTGATACGTGGGGGTCGAGGAGGAGGAGCCGTCCGTGGACAGATAACTGGTGACCGCGTAAAGCACCTGCCCGTCGTATTCCACTCTGGACCAGCCGTTGTGGCCGATTCCGGTGCGGCGGATCCAGTCGCCGTTATAAATGGTAGCCACGATATAATCGTCGCTCTCCGTGCTGGGAAGGCTTCTCAGGTTCGTCTCGATCTTGGCCGTCACCTGCTCGTCCACCAGCTGGAAATATACTCCGTGCTCATAGATGGTATCCCCCAGAGAGGGCTCTGCGGCCTCCCCCTGTCCCTCCGAAGCGGACTGCGAGGGCTGGCTCTGCGAAGGCTGGCTTTCCCCCTGGCTTTCGTCCGATGAGGACTCCGGAGCGGATTCGTCCGCGCTGCTCTCCGGGGAGCTTTCCGCCGCCTGCGGAGTCGTGGTCTTAATCCCGGAACCGGAGCTTCGCCCTAACAGGGCGCTGACGCCGTAGGCGCCGCCGCCGATCACCGCCACCACCAATATAAAAACAAGAATGCCCGTGACCTCACTGTGGTCAGACATCCATCTCCGTACTCTTCCCATACGGCCTCACCTTATCCTTTCTTAGCTGTGGAAGGCCCAGCGGGGCATCGCTGCCAGTCCCAGCTCCCGAAGGCCCGTTGTCCTGGTGTGATACTTCACCGCCGCAAGGCCTCTGTTGTAGATCTTCCAGGCGGCCCCTATGGCCAGGTCCGCCGCCGTAGCCCTTTCCTTGGGCGCCCGCTCCGTTCCGCCGCAGCCGATGATGCCGCCCTCCTTCACAAGGCGGATCAGGTCGTCGCAGCTTGAAACGGCCTCAGCCGTCTCCGTATAGGCCATTCCGATATAATCTGTCCTGTGGGAGTCGGAGCCGCCGAAGGCGGGCTTTTTGCTGCGCGCCGCCAGAGCCGCCGCCTTCCGGTTGGATTCCGGAAGCTCGCAGGTATTGAAGGCCTCCACAAAATCAAAATGCTCCATCAGGCCCGCGTCGCGCTCCAGGCGCTTCGAGCACATGGCGCTCAGAAACTTCGCGCCGTAGGGGTGGGCGGGACCCAGGATGCCGCCGAACCGGTGCACCACCCGCACCAGCATGTGGACGGGAAGCCCCCTCACCTCCAGTATCTTAAGATTGACATGATCCGGCATGACCACCAGGATATGCCCGGCGTCCAGCGTATCGTACTCAATGCCCCGGAGCACCGTGAAACCGGGGATTCCCCCTGTTTCCCGCCTGATCCTCTGCCATGCCCGATAACCGTTGTAGCTGTTATGGTCGGTGACCATCATTCCCGCGAATCCCTTTTCCTTCAAAAGCTCTGCGTATTGAAGGATATCCACCCTGGCGTCCAGGGAACCGTTCCTCGTATGGCAATGAAAGTCGTATTTCAAATCCTCATCCCTTTCATGGTCGATAAAACAAAGCATGATAGAATATCCTCCGATATTCTATCATGCTTTCACAGGCCGGTAAAGGCCATTTCATAAAAAATTAAGATTTAGCCGGCGTCCTTAATTTCCATCCACATTTCGCTGTAGAGAGCGTCGCCCTCCTCTCCCAGGGTGCGGAACACCTCGCATCTGGAGAGCACCTCGGAGCTGGGATTCACCGCCTGGTTGGCGGCCAGCTCCTCGTCCATCATCTCCTGGGCCCCTGTGTTGGGGGTGGCGTAGGTGATATACTCGAAATTCTTATAGGCGATCTCCGGATCGTTTAAGAAATTGATCCAGGCCTCGGCGTTCTCCTTGTTCTCCGCGTTGGCGGGGATTACCCAGGAATCGATGAAGTAATTGCTTCCCTCCTCGGGAATCACGTATTTCAGATCCGGATTCTGCTCCTGAAGCTGGAGCACCTCGCCGGAATAGCACATGGCGATGGAGGCGCTTCCGGAGATCATGGTATCCTTGATCTGGTCCATCACGTATCTCTGCAAAAGAGGCTTCTGCTCAAGGAGCATCTCCTTGGCCTCGTCAAGCTCCGCCGTATCGGTGGTGTTTAAAGAGTAGCCCAGAAGCTTGAGGGGCGCCGTGAACAGGTCCCGGGGACTGTTGTACATCAGGATATTTCCGGCGTACTCCTCGTTCCAGAGGGACTCCCAGCTGGTGATCTCCTCGTCGATCAGGCTGCTGTTGTAAAGGATTCCCAGCGTGCCGAAGGTGTAGGGCACCGAGTACTTGTTCTCCGGGTCAAAGAACCGGGAGCCCTCCATGATCTCGTCGCTGATATATTCCATATTGGGGATGTTGTCAAAGTTGATCTCCGCCAGAAGATCGTTGGCGATCATCTTTTCGATCATGTAGTCGGAGGGGCAGATCACGTCGTAGGCCACGCCTCCCGCCTCGATTAACGGGTACATCTCCTCATTGGTCTCGAAGGTATCGTAGATCACCTCGATGCCGGTCTCCTCCTCGAACATCTGGATGACCTCCTCGTCGATATACTCTCCCCAGTTGTAAACCTTTACGACTCCGTTTTCCCCGCCCTTGCTTCCGCCGCAGCCGGTCAGGCAGGATACGCACATCGCGGCAATCAGAAGGGCCGCCGTCAGTTTCTTTTTCATACTCCTCATCTCTCCTTTATGGCTTCATGATTTTTCTTCTTCGGCAGGTTCCCGATGACAAGAAGGATCAGGACCGCCAGGAATAAGATCGTGGACAGCGCGTACAGGCTGGGCTTGATGCCCTTTCGCACCTCGCTGTAAATCAGGGTGGACAGGGTGTTGATTCCCGCTCCCTTTGTAAAGTGGGTGATGATAAAATCATCCAGGGACATGGTGAAGGCTAAAAGAAAGCCTGAAAGGACACCCGGCAGGATGTCGGGGAACACCACCTTGAAAAACGCCTTGAGAGGCGAAGCTCCCAGATCCAGAGCCGCCTCGTAGGTGCTCTTTTCCGTCTGCTTCACCTTCGGCATGACGCTTAAGACCACATAGGGGATATTGAAGGTGATGTGGGCGATGAGCACTGTGCCGAACCCCAGGCTTACGCCGAAGGCGATGAAGCACAGCATCAGGGAAATGCCCGTCACAATATCCGCGTTCATCAGAGGGATGTTGTTCATCCCCATCATCAGGGTCCTGGGGACCTTCTTCATGTGATTGATGCCAAGGCAGGCCGCCGTACCGATCACCGTGGCGATGAGCGCCGACAAAAGGGCGATTACCAGGGTGTTGCGGAGGGCCGACATAATGAGCTCGCTGGAAAAAAGCTGCTCGTACCAGGTCAGGCTGAAGCCGGTCCATTTGGACATATATTTGGAGCTGTTGAAGGAAAGCACCATCAGCGCTGCGATGGGAGCGTACAAAAACACGAAGATAGTGGCCAGATAGAACCGCTTGAAAAATCTTCCGATCAAAACGCCGCCCCCTCTCCTTCTTTATCGTATTTCGCAAGGATCGCCATGCTGATCAGGATGAACACCATCAGCACCAGCGACAGGCCGGAGCCTAAATTCCAGTTGGTGGTAAAGGTAAATTCCTGCTCGATCACGTTGCCGATCAGAAGGATCATGCCGCCTCCCAAAAGGTCTGAGATCACGAAGGTGGTCAGCGCCGGAACGAACACCATGGTGATGCCGCTGATGACGCCGGGCATGCTTAAGGGCAGGATCACCCGGAAAAATGTCTGGACGCTGTTGGCGCCCAGATCCCTGGCAGCCTCCACCGTATCGTCCCCGATCTTCACCAGCACATTGTAAATGGGAAGGACCATGAACGGAAGGAAGTTATAGACCATGCCGAAAATGATGGCCGCCTGGGTATTGATGATCTTAAGCTCCGGCAGGTTAAAGAACCGCAGGATGTTGTTGATCACGCCGTTGTGGTCCAGAAGCGTCTGCCACGCCATGGTCCGCAGCAGGAAGTTCATCCACATGGGAAGGATGAAAATGAACACGATGAAGCTTCCCCTTCCCACCTTCAGGCTTTTTAAGATCATGGCCAGGGGATAGGCCAGCACCAGGCAGATGGCCGTGCTCACCAGGGACAGCTTCAGCGAGCGAAGCAGCGCGTTTAACCGCTCCGGCTGGGCGATGGCCATGATGTTTTCCAGAGTGAAGGCCCCCGCCTTGTCCGTAAGCCCGTAAAACACGATCAGGGCCAGGGGGATCAGCGTAAAGCCCACCATCCAGACGATATAAGGGCCCGATAACAGTTTTTTACTCATTGACTCCCACGGCCTCCTCGTCCTCGGATTCCGGTTTTTTCATAATCTGAATGTTAAAGGGATCCACGTGGATGCTCACGTTGGTGCCCACGGGGAAGCAGGATGTGGAGTGCACCAGCCACTCGAAGCCTCCCGCCATGACCTCCATCTCGTAATGGACGCCCTTGAAGATCAGATGGGAGACCACGCCCTCAAGGCTTCCCTTCCCCGGCTCAAGGAGCTCCACGTCCTCGGGACGGATCACCACGTCCACCGGCTGATTGGTGCCGAAGCCCTTGTCCACGCAGGGGAACCTGACGCCGAACATCTCCACCAGCTCGTCCTTAAGCATCAGTCCGTCGATGATGTTGCTGTCACCGATAAAGTCGGCCACAAAGGCGTTCTCCGGCTCGTTGTAAATATCCTCGGGAGTACCCATCTGCTGGATATAGCCCTGGTTCATGACCACGATGGTGTCGGACATGGTGAGGGCCTCCTCCTGGTCGTGGGTCACATAGACGAAGGTGATTCCCAGCTCGTTCTTAAGCCGGATCAGCTCGTACTGCATATCCTGGCGAAGCTTTAAATCCAGCGCCCCCAGGGGCTCGTCCAGCAAGAGCACCTTGGGCTCGTTGACGATGGCCCTGGCAATGGCGATCCGCTGCTGCTGGCCGCCGGAAAGGGAGGCCACGCTTCGCTTCTCAAAGCCGTCCAGGTTCACCAGCTTCAGGGCGTATTTGATCTTATCGTCGATGTAGGACTTGCTCTTTCCCTTGATCTTAAGGCCGAAGGCGATGTTCTCCGCGATATTCATGTGGGAGAACAGGGCGTATTTCTGGAACACCGTGTTGAGGGGCCGCTTGTTGGGAGCCGCTCCGGTGATGTCTTTCCCGTCAAAATAAACCTTTCCGGTATCGGGCTTTTCAAAGCCTCCGATGATCCGCAGGGTCGTGGTCTTGCCGCAGCCGCTGGGCCCCAGAAGGGTCATAAACTCGTTTTCCTTTATGGACAGATCCAGCTCATCCAGCACCTTTGTGTTGTCAAATGTCTTGGAAACGCCTTCCAGACGGATCAGTGACGGATTCATCCTTTTTCCTCCTGCTCTCAAAAACTGGGGGGCGAGCTGACCCAGATCAGGACCGCCCCTGATTTCGATGTAAGATAATGCTTTTTATCGGGGGTAAAATAGAAGGATTCCCCTTTTCTGGCCCGGAAGCTCCTGCTCCCCACATGGATCATAACGCTTCCCTGGAGCACGTAGCCGAACTCTTCGCCCTCGTGGGGCGTGTCCGGATAGGTGGAGCCGCCCTTTTCCAGGGTCAGCAGGATGGGCTCCATGATGTTTTTCTGGGCGTTGGGAATGATCCACTGGATCGTGTTCTTGAGCTCCGTGTCGGTCTTTACGAAGTAATCCTCGTTGCCGAATACCACCTGCTCCTCCGTCTCCGCCGAGAAGAATTCGGTGAGATTCGTGCCCAGGCATTGCAGTATATCGGTCAGGGTCGCGATGGAGGGTGAGGTCAGGTCGCGCTCCAGCTGGGAAATAAAGCCCTTGGAAAGCTCCGCCCTATCTGCCAGCTCCTCCTGGGTCAGGCCCTTAAGCACCCGAAGCTCTTTCAGCTTCTGTCCGATCTCCACACTTACACCTCTTCCTGTGTTTTTGTATTTTAAACAAAAAGTTTAGTAATCCTAAACTCACAGCACATCCTATTATACATCTTTGCTGTCGGGTGTCAATCATTTTTTTGTAAAAAAACCTCAAATATGCTATACTCCTAAAAGACCATGATCGATACAGGAGGATGACTATGGCATTTTATACGGCTGACGGCGGCGGCACCGCGGGCTCCTATCCCGCCTGTCTGAAGGGATACGCCCTGAGCCGCAAGGTTTATAAAGAACTCACCCCGCCCTCCGAGGGCGATACCGCCGCGGACGCAGAGCGCCTTGTGAGCGCTCTTTCGGCGGATTTTCCCGGCGCTTATCTGCCTTATTTTGTTTTAAAGCGGGATTATCCCGCCTTCCGAAAAGAGAACTGGCGCGTCACGGCCACCCTGGTCTTTACCGGAAAGGACTGGCAGATCGTCTCCGTTGAACCGGGAGATACGACCGCCTCCCATTACGGCCTGGCCGTGGATATGGGAAGCACCACCGTGGTCATGTCGCTGATGGATTTAAATACCGGAAATATCCTCGCGGAGGAGGGCTGCTTCAACAAGCAGATCGCCTACGGGGAGGATATTCTGACCCGCATCTTCCACACCCAGTCGGGAGAGGCCGCCAGGGCTCAGCTCCAGAAGGCCACCGCCGACACGTTCTCGGAGCTTTTAGATCGGCTGGAGCGCGCCTCGGGCGTCCGCACGTCCCGCTGCCCCGTCATGGTGATCGGCGGCAACACCACCATGATCCATTTCCTGCTGGGCATCGACGCCTTCGGCGTCTTTATGTCACCCTTCGCCCCCGTGGTCAACGGCCCCGGCTTCATTCCCGGAAGGGAGCTTTCTCTTCCCTTTGACGGGCTTGTATACTGCATCCCCTCCGCGGCCAATTACCTGGGCGGCGACATCATAAGCGGGGTGCTGGCCTCCGGCATGAGGGAGCGGGAGGAGATCTCCCTCTATATCGATATCGGCACCAACGGAGAGATGGTCATCGGAAGCTCTGATTTTCTCGTGGCCGGAGCCGGGGCCGCGGGCCCTGCCCTGGAGGGCGGTATCAGCCGCTACGGCATGAGGGCCGAGGACGGAGCCGTGGATTCTGTCCGCATCGAGGGAGAGGATCTGAAAACCACCACCATCGGGGGTGTGCCCGCAAAGGGGATCTGCGGCTCCGGGATCGTGGAGCTTCTGGCCCAGCTCCTTTTAAACGGCTGGATGGATATGCGGGGCTCCCTGTTTCCGGAGCGCTCTCCCCGGATCACAGAAAAGGACGGGCAGAGCGCCGTTGTCTATGCCTGGGGCAGCGAGAGCGCCGACGGCGAGGACCGGTATTTCACCCAGGCCGACATTTTAAGCTTTCTGGACACCAAGGCCGCCGCCTCCACCATGGTATCCTGCCTCCTGGCAGAGACGGGGCTTTCGGCGGAGGATGTGTCCCGCATTTATATGGCCGGCTCCTTCGGCAAGTATCTGGATCTGGAGTCCGCCATTACCATCGGCCTTTATCCCGACGTGCCCAGGGACCGGTTCGTCTGCATCGGGAACGGCTCCTTAAAGGGGGCCTGCGCCCTGCTGGCCGACAGGCGTCTCCTTGAGCGCCTCCCCGGCATCATCACCGACATGCACTATCTGCAATTCGGCTCCTTCCCGGATTTTGTCACCATGATGCAGGCCTCCAAGTTCTTTCCCCACACGAACCTGGAGGCTTATCCCACCGTCAGGGCGGAGCTTAAGCGGCGGGGCCTGCTTCTGTAGCGCCCCGCCCTGAAGCCTCCTGTTTTAATTTTTCGTAAAATAAATACACTTTTACAGTTGACAGAATCCTTTATCCGTGATATAAATGGAGGGTAGGTTTTCGCCTGCTGTACAGGGGTGTAGTTCAGTCGGTAGAACGTTGGTCTCCAAAACCAAATGTCGAGGGTTCGAGTCCTTCCGCCCCTGCTTATAAAGCGGAAACCCAAGACAGACCTGGGGCATTAGCGCAGCTGGGAGCGCGCCACACTGGCAGTGTGGAGGCCAGGGGTTCGAATCCCCTATGCTCCACTAAAAAAACCTCGGAAACATACGGTTTCCGGGGTTTTTCTTTTCTGCTGAATATAATATGGTCGAGCATAACTATGTATCGTTTTTATCTGAATCTTATTTTATGATAATGCCCATCTCCTAAAAAAGCAATCACTCCGCAGTCTCTAAGTTTTTGTAATTGTTGTCGAATCTTAGCTCGAATATTATTATTACTAGGATGTTTTATTGACAATTCTTTTTCAAACGAATACACCATATTCAGTGTAAAATCATCCGCTTTTATCCTGTTAATACATTGCAGGGTATCCATTAACCAGCTTCGTGCGGCAATATTTTCGACATTAATTATTTGGGTCTTCTTTACTCTGTTTAATACACAGGATTTTTCCAGAAAGACACCATTTTCTATAATCGGGATTCTTCCCTGGACAGGTATGTCACCCAACAGAATATTACATCCAACCCATCCAGCTCTTTTAGCCTTCTCTGATAATGGTTTTCTTTGTTCAACGATTCCCGGCACAAAGAAAAATTTAGGGATAAAATATAATTTGAAAACCATAAAATTATGAGTGATTATTGCTCTCCATAGGTTATCAATAAAATCCTCCGAAAGCCTTGAAAACAAAGGATTTATCGCAATCAGTACACCCTATCTCTTTATATGGTTTCACACAATGTTACCCTTGTTCTGCACAATCATAAGGGCAAAATCAAGGGCAAGAAAATCTCATAACAAGATATAACAGAGTGTGGCAATCGGAGAACTGTGACATATGT
>CALWAW010000016.1 GCA_944375845.1 uncultured Lachnospiraceae bacterium | reverse complement strand
CAGCACCTTGGTGCCGCCGAACCGCTTCACATAGTGGCCGGCCTCTTTTTCAGTGTCCTTTCCGAACACAAAATAGGTTGGGCTGTAAAAAGTAAAATTATCCATGCTTCTTCTCCTTTTATATAGTTTTTTTGCTTCACTCCCTGTCCATTATAGCACAGCAAAACGGGAAAGTCACCCTAAAACAGCGCCGATCACGCGCTTTGCGTTCCCCCTCATAAAAAGCTCTGCCTGGCGTTCGGAAAAGCCCTTTCTTCGCACGGCGTCCCACAGAAGCTCCATGGATTCCGGGGACGGAATCTCCAGCTCTCCCCCGATGCCGTCCAGGTCCGAGCCCAGAGCCAGGACCTCCTCCCCGCCCACCTTCACCATATAGGCCGCGTGCTCCGCCATCCGCAAAACGCGGCTTTTCGTGCTGTTAAAATCCTCGTCCAGAAAGCCGGGGGCGAAGTTGAGCCCGGCGACGCCGCCCTTTTCGGCCAGCAGCCGGAGCATATCGTCGCTTAAATTCCTGGAGCAGCACGCCAGGGCCCTGGCGTTGGAGTGGGAGGCGATAAAGGGCTTTTTCGAGAGCCTTGCCACGTCGTAAAAGCCTTCGTCGGATAAGTGGGATACGTCCACCAGCATCCCCATCTCGTTCATCCGAAGGACCGCCTCTTTTCCGAAGGCCGTAAGGCCGCTTCCCCGGCTTCCAAAAGCGCCGTCCCGGTAATTGGACCGGCCAAAGCAGTTGTCATGGTTCCAGGTGAGGGTGATGAGCCTGATCCCCTTTTTGTAAAAGGCCTCCAGCCGCTCCATGCTGCCCCGCACGGCCCTGCCGTCCTCCAGAGTCAGGAAGGCCGACATTTTCCCCTCTCTTTCGTTCTGTTCCAGATCCTTCAGGCAGAAGGCCGGGGCGATCTCATCCGCCGCCTGCTCCATGGCGTTATAAAAGCCGGAAAGAAGGAGCTTTATATAGGCGTCGTCCCATTCCTCCTGCGAAAGGGGGCCGCGAAGCTCGGGGGCAAGCCCTCCCCTCTCCGGCTCAAAGCCGCTCTCCTCACGGTCTCCGGGCCGCTCTTCGCCGGTGCCCATCCGCTCCATGGCCTCCCTCGTCTCTTTGTCCGGAAGCCAGACCGCGAAAAACTGCGCCAGGCATCCGCCGTTTCTTAACCGTTTGATGTCAATGGATCTTTTGTTTTGCAGAAGGCTTCCGCCTTCCTGCGCGAACGCCATCAGCGTGTCGCAGTGCAGATCGATATAGTTCATGTCCGCCTCCGTCTGGTTGATACAAACGAAGGGGCCGCGCCCATGGCGCAGCCCCGCGTCTTTTATTTTCGTTACATCCTGTCGGGCGCTTCAAAGCCCAGAAGGCCGATGCAGGTCTCAAGGGCCCTTCTGGTAAGGCCCAGAAGCCGGATATACCCGGCCTGACGCTCCTTGTCCTCCTCAGCCAGGATCTTTGTCTCGTGATAAAAATGGTTGAAGGCGTCGGAAAGCTCATAGATATACTGGCAGAGCTTGTGGGGCGCCCGCTCCTCCATGGCCGTTATAAGGGCGTCGGAAATGCGGCTCACGGCAAGCTGAAGCTCCTTTTCGCTCTCCGTGGCGGCGGGAAGGATCCGCGCCTCGCCCGCGAACCGGTTCTCCAGAGCCTCATATTTCGTCTGGATCGACTTGATCCGCACAATGGTGTAGAGGATATAGGGGCCGGTGTTTCCCTCAAAGGAGGTGAACCGGTCCACGTCGAACACATAGTCCTTCACGGCCTGATTGGAGAGGTCGCCGTATTTTAAGGCCGCCAGCCCGACGATGTCCGCCGTTTTTCCGGCCTCCTCCCCCTCCATGGACCTGTTTTCCATCATCTTGTCATAGACCGCGTCCCGGATCTCGCGGATCAGGTATTCCAGGCGCATCACGCCGCCGTCCCTGGTCTTGAAGGGCTTTCCGTCGCGGCCGTTCATGGTGCCGAAGCCCAGGAAATTCAGCTCTGTCTCCGGCCTTACGATGCCGGTCTTTTTCGCGCAGCGGAATACCTGGACAAAGTGGAGCTCCTGGCGCTTATCCACCACGTAAAGCACCCGGTCGGGGGCAAAGAGCTTTTCCCGCTCCACTAAAGTCGCCAGATCCGTGGTGGAATAAAGGGTGGCCCCGTCGGATTTCAACAGGATGCAGGGCGGGATCTCCTTGGTGTCGCTCTCTTCAGCCACGTCCACCACCAGGGCCCCCTGGCTTTCGTGGGCGAAGCCGCCCTCCTTCATTTTCCGGATCATATCGGGAATATAGGGCTGGGCGTCGCTCTCCTTTTTCCAGATATCGAAGGTCACGCCCAGCTTTTCGTAGTTTTTCTTAAGGTCGGACACGGACACGTTCAGGATATGGTTCCAGAGGGCCATATATCCCCGGTCGCCGTTCTGAAGCTTATAGGTGGCGTCATGGGCCCGTTTCGCGAAAGCCTCGTCGGCCTTGGAGCGGGCGCTGGCCGAAGGATAAATCTCCTCCAGCTCGCCGATGGTGAAGGGCGCTTCTTCGGGATATTCGCCTGTGAAGGCCTCGTCAAAATAGGGAAGCTCCGGCTTTCTGTCCTTCAGCTCCTCGATGATGAGCCCCATCTGGAGGCCCCAGTCGCCAAGATGCACGTCGCCGATGACCTGATGGCCGAAAAACCGGTAGATCCGCTTCATGCTCTCGCCGATGATGGCGGAGCGTAAATGCCCCACATGGAGGGGCTTGGCCACGTTGGGGCCGCCGTAGTCAATGACGATGGTCTCTTTTTTTCCGGCCTCCGGCACGCCCAGGCGGCTGTCCTTCTCCATCTCCTCAAGGTAAGCGGCCAGATACGCGCCGGAAAGGCTCAGATTGATAAAGCCGGGCGCCGCCGCCGTAACCTCCGCGAAGGCGCTGTTTCCGGAAAGGGCCTCCGCCACATCCTTCGCGATGGCGATGGGCGCCTTGTGATAAAGCTTTGCCCCGGCCATGGCGCCGTTGCACTGGTATTCGCAAAGATCCGGGCGGTTGGATAAGGTCACCCGGCCCAGTTTTTTTTCATATCCGCAGGCCTCGAAGGCCTGTTCTGCTATCTCTGTAATCTGATCGATCAGCTTCTTCATAGTTCCTCCTGACTGTTCTTTCCTACCATCCGTTTATTATAATATGCTTCCCCTGAAAAATCCAGCCTTTCTTATGGCTCCTGCGAAAAATCCGGCTTTTCTTTCTCCCCGGACAGTGATATACTGATTTTAAACGGGCCGGGCTTTTCAGGCCTTTGGAAGCCCGCCAAAAAAACGGCGTCACGCGCCGGATTCAGAAATGGAGGATATGTTATGCAGGTTAAGATTCAGGATTTAAAGGATGTGACCATCTCAGGCGTCAACGTGGCTTTCACCGACACCTGCGAGGCCTACAAGGAGGACTTCTTCGAGTGGACCGCCTTCCCCGTGGTAACGGGCTTTAAAACCGGAAACATCATGTCCGGCCTTCTTCAGGGCTGGCACCACACGCCCAACTTCGACAAGATCGAATATCATGCCGACGCGGAGCAGTTTTATTTCACCGAGGGCACTGCTTTAATGCTGTTCATCGACATCAAGGACGGAAAGCCCGCCATGGATACCGCCCAGATCGTGCGGATCCCCGCCGGCACCCAGCTTGACATCGCCGCCGGAAAGGGCCATTTCGTAGCGGTGGCCGAGGGCTGCACCTTTAAGGCTGTTGTAGTCTCTCCCGTACAGGACGCTCCCAGAATGGACCTGCCGGAGATGATCTGCGGCGAATAAGAAAACCCGCGCCGGGGGCTTTTACGCCTCCGGCGCTTTTTTTCGCTGTATTTTCCGGTATGTAAGACACACCGCCAGGGCGCTGAAAAAGCCCACTGCCATTCCGCCCAGCACGTCCGTTGGAAAATGCACGCCCACATAAAGACGGGAAAATCCGATCAGCACCGCCAGCGCGGTCATTGCCCAGCCCCATCGCTTTTCTCCTCTGGGAAGGGAAAAGAGCAGCGCGAAGGCCGAGGCGAAGGCGGCTCCCGAATGGCCCGACGGGAAAGAAAAATCACCGGGGCGGGACACGATCAGAATCAGATCATGGAACTGGTCGTAGGGCCTGACCCTCTGCACCAGATTTTTAAGCCCCAGATTGAGGATGATAAAATCAACGGCCAATGCCGCCAGCATCACGGCCCCGTACTGTCTGGTCCTTTTAAAGATCAGAAGCAGGACGCCCAGCAGGATAAAAAACCAGCCGCCGTTTCCCAGAAAGGTGACGGCCTTCATAAAGCCGTCCAGAAACGGCGTCCTGATATGCTCCTGAATAAAAAGCAGGATCCCATGTTCCCATAAGGTAAGCGCTTCCATAATCTTCCTCCTTTGCCTGTGCCTTTTTATTATACACGGCGGGAGGATTATTTCAATATTGAAAGTGATTAAGATTTTCTTGCAATAATTAGAAAGCCTCCATGGCCCGGCGAAGCTTCAGAAGGGCCGCCTTCTCGATGCGGCTCACATAGGAGCGGCTGATGGAGAGCACGGCGGCCACCTCGCGCTGGGTACGCTCCCTTCTTCCGAAGAGGCCGTAGCGCATGGCGATCACCTGCTTTTCCCGCTCCGTCAGAGCCTCCTTAAAGGAACGGTACATGCGCCCGATATCCTGGCTTAAGGAGATCTGCTCCGTCATGTCCGCGTTTTCCGCCTCGATGATATCCACCAGGCTGATCACGTTCCCCTCCTTGTCGGTTCCGATGGGCTCGTAGAGGGAAACCTCGCGGCCCCTCTTTTTTTCTGCCCGCAGGAACATGAGGATCTCGTTGTCAATGCACTTGGCCGCGTAGGTGCCGAGCCTTCCGGCCCGCTCAGGGTCAAAGGTCTCCACAGCCTTGATGAGGCCCACCGTGCCGATGGAGATCAGATCCTCCTGGCTGTGGTCTGTCTGGCTGTATTTTTTCACGATATGAGCCACCAGGCGCATATTGCGTTCGATCAGCACGTCCCTGGCGCCGCGCTCCCCTTCCCGAAGCCGTCTCAGGTACTCTCGTTCTTCTGAAGGTGTCAGAGGCTTTAAGAAGGTTTTCATAAAAAGCGAACTCCCCGCGTGCTTTCTCTTTACTTTATGCGGGGACAGCTTTCGCAGTGCTTTTACACTTTTTTATTTTTTTTGACAGGGCTTGACCTTTACAAAGACGGGGCCGGTTTTTACCGGCCCCGCCCAAGCAGTTTACTCTTCAACTCTGTCCAATTTTAAAAATTCCTCATCAAATTTGATTACAATGTAATCGTCCATGACCCAGTATTCCATATTTTCCTCCCCGAAATTTGCCTCCCCGTTTTCAGATGGTTCTTCATCCTCCAATGTGACTTTTTCTATCGTTCCACTTGCGGGAGACTCAGGCACCCCAGAATAATCTCCCTTCAACTGATACATAATATCATCAATCATTACCATGGGAGGCACTTCTATTTCCGGAGGAACATTAAATTCCTTGATCGCTTTTAATGAAATGATTATAAGGGCCAGAACGGCCAGGCCCGCCAGAAGAATGATCGGCAAAGTTTTTTTCAGTTTTTCCATTCCATGACCCCCTTTCTGTTATTTCTCATAAAAGTCTTTCAGCCCCGGACCTGCTTTTCCTTCCGCGGCAGAACCACTGCCGGCAGGCAGGATACGCCCCAGGGAATCAGGTAAAAGATCAGGCTGACAACAAAGGCCGCCCGGACATAGCTTTCTCCAATATCCCAGAAAATCTTATAGTAAACAGGACAGCCAATCAGCCGGATAACCGCTTCTGCGCAGACGCTCCACGCCGCCTTCCCGTGTTTTCCCTCTGCCCGCAGGCTTCCGAGAAATACTGTTCTCACGGAGAGGAGAAGGAGCCCCGCCAGTCCGATCAGATAGTATTGAGGCTCAAGCCTTCCGCCCGGTATAAAGACCAGAAGCACAATAAGCGCCCAGGGCGCGTACAGCAATAGCGCTCTCGTTCCCCTGCCCTTTCCGGACAGCGGACAAAATTCCATAGCAATCATGATAAGCGCCGCGAAACCGGAAAAAGCGTTGATGGACGAAAAAGGATTTGTCACGGTCAGCACAGAGTGCACCGCGCACTCTCCCGCTGCGAACAGAAGAAGGGACAGAAGCGCAGGCGCTCCTTTTTTTATGATTCCCCTCAGATAATCCCCAAAGCTTCCCCTTCCGCCCGGCTCCCGGATCCCAGACAGGCGGACGGCCGCCGCGATTACCATAACGGAGGCGTTCAGAAGCCAGTAAAACATCGAGATCAAAGCCGTCTTATTTACAGTCACAGTCCGATTGTCGGAGGGTGACAGCATAAAAAGCGCAAGGAGATGGACTGCTCCCGCAGCCAGCAGAATCAGGGCTGGCTTTTTTCTGTCCCCCAGTCCCAGAAGGACTCCTGCCGCCGCTGCCGTCAGGAGCATGGACGGAAGCATGAACACGCTCAGGTAACTGTAATAAAGAACGATCTCGTCATTGAGAGCGTGTACAATCAGACTGATATAAAGATTTCTGAACAGGAAAGCCGTCGGTGTCAGCACTGCGGCAAGGATCACGCTGAAAATCATGGACGCCCTGCCCGCCGCCTTCGCATCGCTTCCGCGGCCCGCGCTCATAAAGCCGGATACGGTCTGAAAGCTTCCAATCCCCAGAAACAGGGCCGGGATCAGAAACAGGATCGCCGCGCTGTAGGAATAGATCAGGATGGAATCACCTGTCTTGAAAAAGAGCGCCATGATATCCGCGAACATGAAAAGAACCGTAATCAGCAGGGCTCCGTAAAGCAGAAGCCGGCTGCCCGTCCCGCCGGGCCGGAACACTGCGGCCGGCTGGGGCGCGGGTTCAGGCTGGGGCGCGGGTTCGGGCTGAGGAACGGCCTTTGGACGAGGCGGCGCGCTCCAGGCCCCCACAGTTCTTCCGCTGTCTGCCGCGCCAAGATGAGGCGCGGGTTCGGGCTGTGAAACAGCCTCCGGACGGGGCGGCGCGCCCCAGGCCCCCATGGTCCTTCCGCTGTCCGACGCGCCGGGCTGAGGCGCGGGTTCGGGCTGGGAAACGGCCTCCGGGCGGGGCGGCGCAGGCCCTTCACCAGTCTGCCCGGCGGCCTGTGAAAGCGCCTCCAGCATTTGCGCAGCCGTTTCGTACCGCTCACCAGGCCAGTAGGCGCAGGCCTTTAAGATCACGCCCGCGAAGGCCGGATCCGCCTGGGAAGGCGCCGGGACGGGCGTTCCCTGGATCCGCATGGCCAGAGCGTTTTCACGGTCGGCAAATGTGATGGGCTTCGGAGCCGGGGGAAAGAAGGGGAGCCGGTTTCCGTTCATGAACCGATAAAGCACAAGCCCCAGGGAATACAGATCCACGGAAGGGCCGTAGGGCTTCCCCAGATAGACCTCCGGAGCCATATAGCTGTCTGTTCCTTTCTTGGAAAGGCCGCCCGCAGTGCGCTCCACCGTCCTTGCAACGCCAAAATCTCCCAGCTTGAACTGCCCTCTCTCGTCCACAAAAATATTTTCCGGCTTGATGTCCCGGTGAATCAGTCCCTTTTTCTGGCAGAATACAAGGGCGCTGCAAATGTCGGTTCCCAGACGGCAGACCGCCGCCCTGTCCATGGCGTGATTCATCTGATAGTCCGTAAGAGCCGTTAAAAGCTCCATGCGGATCAGGATATCCCAGCCGATCTCACCTGCGTGGGGAATCACCTTGTAATCCTCGCAGCTTACGATATTGGGGTGGCTCTTTAAGGCCGACATCACCGCGACCTCTTTTACGATCTCGTCCACCACGCCCTGAAAATACGCGGTGGCTGACTGCTCGTCCATCCCCTCGCTGAGCACGGCGCGGATATCCGATACGGAGCGGGGGACCCGGATCACCTTTAAGGCGGATAAAACCGAAATCCCGTACTCTGTTTTCCTGATCTTAAAAACCTTTCCGAAGGAGCCCTCGCCCAGCTCCCCCACGATCTCCCAATCGCCAAAAACCTTTGTTCCCGTTATATATTCCATACCCACTCCTGAATCATGTCATTCACGCGCCGACCCGGATCACAAGGGCGGTCACGTTGTCGCGCCCGCCGCCCTTAAGGGCCAGGCGCACCAGCCTTTTCGCCTTCTGTCCCGCCGTTCCGAAGCCGCCCAGGCACTTTTCAATCCCCTGATCCGTTACCATGTCTGAAAGGCCGTCGCTGCACAATAGAAGCCAGTCGCCGGGCTCCAGGGGAAAGGGGCCGGCAAGCTGCGGCTCCAGCACCATCTCCTCCTCAAAGATCCCCAGATACTGGGAAAGCTCATGACGGCCCGGATGATTCTCCGCCTCCTCCTGCGAAAGAAGGCCCATGCGCACAAGGGACGCGGCCCTGGTCTGGTCGTCGGTGAGCCGGGAAAGGCTCCCCCTCCTGTAAAGGTAGATCCGGCTGTCTCCCACGTGGCAGACAAGGGCCTGGCCCCGGTCGATGTACAGGGCGGAAAGGGTGGAGCCCATCCGAACCCCTCCCATGGCCCGGATCCGTTCGCAGATCCTTCCGTTGGCCAGCTGCACGCCCCTCACCGCGGCGGCGGGAAGCTCCTCAAGGGGAGCGGGGAAAAGGGAGGCGGCCGCCAGAAGCGAAGCCTCCTCCCCCCGCTGCTCTCCGCCCATGCCGTCGCAGACCGCGGCAAGGAAGGGGCGCTCTCCCGCCGTCCCCTTAAGGGCCACTGAAGAGATCTCCGTGTTCTTCCGGAGCTTCCCGTCCAGATAAAAGTTATCCTCGTTTCCGGAGCGGACGCGGCCCGCGTCCGTACAAAGCCCGTAGGACAGCCTCATAACTTCCCCTCCCGCCTTTTTTCTTTACAGGCTGTTGAATCTCTGCGCGCCTCTGCTCACGGTCTCCTCCTCCTCGTTGGCATAAGCAGTCATAGCGGAGGCATAATTTCCCAGAGAGGTGATGATGTCCGTCAGATACTTTTTGTACTTGGTGTTGAAGGCCTCCTCAAAGGTCTGCTTGGCCGCGCCCTCCCAGGCGTCCGCCGTAGTCCTTACAATCCCCTGCAGGCTGTTCAGCTCTGACTGAAGATTATTTGCAATGTTCCTTACCTGATCTGCCGAGCTTCTGAGAGCCGCAGGATCCACGCTGCTTCTTGATGACATAACTTTTCCCTCCATATTTTTAAATATCTATGCAAAACAGACGCAGGCGCGTCCGCTTCGTCCGCTCATGCGGCCTCCAGCTGCCCCTTTTTGGCCTTATAGTACTCGTAGCTGGTATAGTCGCTGTCCTC
>CALWAW010000015.1 GCA_944375845.1 uncultured Lachnospiraceae bacterium | reverse complement strand
CAGAAAAATTATACGATGGCTTATCTTAAAAAGCTGAAGGAAATTCGTTTCCGTGTAAAACCAGAGGAATATGAGCAGTATGAGGACGCAGCAAAAAAAGCCGGATACAGAAGTATGAGGCAGTTTTATCTTGCGGCGATAGAAGAAAAGATTGAGAAAATTCTGGAGAACGCAGGAACACATTGAATAATAGTGCGCTATATTATATAATAAAATTGCCGTGCCGAATGTGCGGCAATGACCGGGCAAGCGGGGAAAGGAGGAAATATGGGCACAGTGAATATGTCGGAGACGGCTAGACTGATCCTGGGCCTCAGAGCAGCGGGATGGTCAGATAAAGAGATCAATGATTTTATTCTTTTTATTGAAACCGGGGAAGAACAATACAAGCCTCAGGAAAAGGAAAAGACAGAGTAGGCAATTCAGAAGATGAAGGGAGGGCGGGCTTGCCACCGCCCTGCAAAAATATGGTTTCATAATTTCAGGCGCGCGGGTAAAAGTCATTGAATAATAGCGCGCTATATTATATAATGAAATTGCCGTGCCGTGTGTGCGGCAATGACCGGGCAAGCGGGGAAAGGAGAACAGCATGGAAAATATGAAAGAATTTGTCGCATATTGCAGAAAGCTTTTGAGAATGCTCAATAAGCTTGAAAAAGCTCTTAATGATAATGAAATTGAAAAAGCAAAAGAGCTGGTTCAGGAATTAAAGGAAGATACGCAAAAAGATATAGAAGCGTAAGCGTATTGTTCTTGACAATCCAGAAGATGAAGGGAGGGTGGGCTTGCCACCGTCCCGCAAAAATATGGTTTCATATTTCGGACGTGCAGGTAAAAACCATTGAATAATAGTGCGCTATATTATATAATGAAATTGCCGTGCCGTGTGTGCGGCAATGACCGGGCAAGCGGGGAAAGGAGGAACAAATGGAAGAGATGACGAAGGAAGAAATGCAGAGATTTTTGATAAAAGAAGCCCAAAGGGGGAGTACTGAAATTGAAGCGTACAGAAATCTGATGGAAATCCTTGGAATTGAATTTCCGAACGGAGAGAAAGAAAAAGCCGAATAACAATTCAGAAGATGAAGGGAGGGCGGGCTTGCCACCGCTCCCCGCAAAACCATTTTACCATATAGCTGAACGAAACGCAACAGCCGGAAAGAGGAATTGCCCGATGATCGTCGTGAGAAGCGCCGCGCTTTCTGATGCGCCGCGGCTTTTGGAAATATATGATTACTATGTGAAAAATACGGCGGTGAGCTTTGAATATGAAACGCCGTCCCCGGCAGAATTTGAAGGACGGATGAAAAAGACCATGGAGCGCTATCCGTATCTTGTTGTTTTAAAGGACGGGAGGATCGAAGGCTACGCCTATGCGGGGCCCTTCGTGGGGAGGGCGGCTTACGCCTGGTCCTGCGAGCTGACGGTTTATTTAGACCGCCGCGCGCAAAAATGCGGGCTGGGCCGGATCCTATATGAAGCCCTGGAAAAAGCCCTTTCCGATATGGGCATCCTGAATCTGTACGCCTGTATCGCTTATCCTGAAAAGGAAGATCCGTATCTTACAAAAAACAGCGCCGGCTTTCATGCCCACATGGGCTTTTCGCAGGTGGGGAAATTTCATCAATGCGGGTATAAATTCGGCTGCTGGTATCACATGATCTGGATGGAGAAAATAATCGGAGACCATGGGGATGAGACAGCGCAGAACGAAAAGCCCCTGAACATACCGGGGGTCTGAATGCTCCGGTATTTCAGGGGCTTTAAAAAGTGGAGACAACAGGGCTCGAACCTGCGACCTTCTACACGTCAAGCAGACGCTCTCCCAGCTGAGCTATGTCTCCGTACCTGAATAGTATAGCGGAAAACAAAGAAAAATGCAAGTCTAAAAATAAGTTGTTTTTCTGCCCTGAAAAAAGTATACTAGAATCAGGATAAATTAAAAGACAGACAGAGGAAGACCTATGACAAAAGCAGAAGCGTCACAGTTTATAAAGCAGCTGGAGATCCTGTTTGACAGTGTCCGCCTGGTGGATGTGCCTGAGGCCTCCGAGGTCTTTCTTGGGCCCGACGGCGAGGAGCGGCGGCCCTGCCGGTGCAGGAGCCACTGGGAGCGGGAGCAGGGCTGCGCAGGCTGCATTTGCAGCGAGGCCCTGGCCGGAAATACGCGGGTCAGCAGGTTTGAACCGGCCGCGGGCGAGATTCACTATGTTACGGCCGCTCCCTTAAAGATCGGCGAAGAGCTCGTTGTGGTGGAGGCCACCTCCGCCATCGGCGCGGGCTCCGGAGACGGCGCCGCGGGAAGCGCCGAGGGAGAAGAATTTTATCTTGATTCCGTCACCAGAATCTACAACAGAAAGTATTACGAGGAGCAGCTTAAGGATCTGGAGTACGAGGCTGTGGGGCTTCTGGATGTGGACGGCTTCGGGAGCGTGAACCGCACCTACGGCTTTTCCACAGGGGACCAGGTGCTTCTGGCGGTGGCCGACGTGCTGACCGCCTGCGTGCGCGACATCGACGCGGTGATCCGCTACGGCGGAGACGAATTCATGGTGATCTTTTGCAGCATTCCGAAGGAACGGCTTTTCGACCGCCTTGAGGATATCCGAAGGGCGGTGGAGAAGATCAGCCTGCCGGATCATCCCTTCCTCAGGGTGAGCGCCAGCGTCGGGGGCGTATACTGTGCCGGGAAGGATCCTTCCAGGGCAGTGTGGGAGGCGGGCCGCCTTCTGAGCGAGGCGAAGCTTTCAGGAAACTGCGTGAGGGTGGACGAGGAGGAGTGATTATGGATCAGACATTGTATAATCTTATGGACTGGCCCGAGATCGAGGCCGTGGTGTATTCAGAGTGCCAGGAGCCGGAAGCGATCCTTGGCCCTCATCTGACCGATGACGGCGTTTTGATACAGGCCTTTCTGCCCACGGCCGGATCGGTGGAGGTTTTATGGGAGGGAAAGCGCTATCCCATGGAGCTGGCCGACGAGGCCGGGTTCTTTGCGGTCCTGGTGCCCGACCAGAAGCTTCGGCCCTACCGCTACCAGGTGACCTGGGATAACGGCGTTTCCCAGGAGCTTGAGGATCCCTACCGGTTCCCCTCCACTTATGAGGAATCGGATCTGAAGCGGTTCGCCGCGGGGATCCATTACGAGATCTACGAGAAAATGGGAGCGCATCCCATGACCCTTGAGGGCGTCAAGGGGGTCGCCTTCTCCGTCTGGGCGCCGAACGCCATGCGGGTCAGCGTGGTGGGCGACTTCAACCTCTGGGACGGCAGGCGCCATCAGATGCAGCGCCTGGGCGATTCCGGGATTTACGAGCTGTTCATTCCGGGTCTTTCCGAGGGGACTCTCTACAAATACGAGGTCAAGTTCAAGGGCGGCGATCCCGCCTTAAAGGCGGATCCCTACGCCTTCCACGCGGAGCTTCGGCCCGCGACGGCCTCCATCGTCTATGATCTGGGCCATTACCGTTGGCACGACGAAAAATGGATGGAAGCCAGGAAAAAGGCGGCGAAGGACGGAACCCTCACCGGCGGTCCCATGAACGTCTATGAGGTGCATCTGGGCTCCTGGAAGCAGCCGGAGCCTGAATCCTCAGAGCCTGAATCCCCGGAGCCTGAGGAGGGGAAGGAGACGGAGGAGCATTTCTATAACTACAGGGAGATCGCGCCCCGCCTTGCGGAGTACGCGAAGGAGATGGGCTACACCCATGTGGAGCTGATGCCGGTCATGGAGCATCCGCTGGACGAGTCCTGGGGCTATCAGGTGACCGGGTATTACGCCCCCACCAGCCGTTACGGAACGCCCGATGATTTCAGGGCCTTCATGGACATCATGCACCAGGAGGGGATCGGCGTGATCCTGGACTGGGTTCCGGCCCATTTTCCCAGAGATACCTTTGGACTGGCCGACTTTGACGGGACAGGCCTTTATGAGCACAAGGACCCCAGAAGGGGGGCCCATCCCCACTGGGGAACTCTGATCTTCAACTACGGGCGTCCCCAGGTGTCCAACTTCCTGATCGCCAACGCCCTCTACTGGGCGAGGGAATATCATGCCGACGGGATCCGCATGGACGCCGTGGCCTCCATGCTGTATCTGGATTACGGAAAGAACGACGGGGAGTGGCTCCCCAATATATACGGAGGGAACGAGAATCTTGAGGCGGTGGAGCTCCTCAAGCATCTGAACTCTATCTTTAAAAAGAAAGAAATCCCCGCCCTTCTGATCGCCGAGGAATCCACCGCGTGGCCCAGGATCACCGGCGACGTGGACGACGGAGCCATGGGCTTTGACTTCAAGTGGAACATGGGCTGGATGAACGATTTCCTGGGGTATATGCAGTGTGATCCGCTCTACAGGACTTATCACTACGGCGAGATGACCTTCAGCATGATCTACGCCTACAGCGAGCGGTTTATCCTGGTGCTCTCCCACGACGAGGTGGTCCACGGAAAGGGCTCCATGGTGGGGAAAATGCCGGGTGATACTTTTGAGTTAAAGTTTGCGAATCTGCGGGCCGCCTACGGCTTTATGATGCTTCATCCCGGCAGAAAGCTTCTGTTCATGGGCCAGGAATTCGGCCAGATGGACGAGTGGAACGAAAAAGAGGGGCTTCAGTGGTATCTGCTGGATTACGAGATTCATAAGCGCCTCCAGGACTACGTAAAGACGCTGAATCAGTTTTATCTGTCTCATCCGGCCCTGTGGGAGCTGGACGACGATCCCGACGGCTTCGAGTGGATCGACTGCACCAATTCCAAAGAAAACATCGCCGTGTTCTTAAGAAAGGGCAAAAAGAAGGAGGATACCCTTTTGGCGGTATGCAACTTTGTGCCCGTGGCCCACGAGGCCTACCAGGTGGGCGTGCCCTACAGGGGCAAATACAAGGAAGTGCTGAACAGCGACGCGGTCTCCTTTGGCGGAAGCGGGTATACGAATCCCAGGGTGAAGCAGTCTAAGAAGGCGGAGTGTGACGAGAGGGAAAATTCCATCACCATCAAGGTGGCGCCTCTGGGCATCCAGGTGTTCCGGTACATTCCCGTGCTGGACGAGGTGAAGGGAAACGAGACGGCAAGGAAAAAGGAAAAGGCCAGAAAGTCCAGCGGACGGACGGCGGGCGTTTCCCGGATTAAGAAAGCGATGATGAAAGAATGATCGTATCCAGAACGGCGGAGACCATAGCAGAGGACGTGGCGGGAGCCGTCGAGCAGGTGAAGGACAATTACACCAGTCAGCTGGGGGAATTCTTCGAGGCCTTTCCCTCAAAGGCAGTAGTCTTTGGAATCAAGGTTTTGGTGGCCCTTTTGCTGTTTCTCATCGGCCAGAGGCTGATCCGGCTGGTGGTCAGGCTGGCGGAGCGGTCCATGGAGCGGGCCGGAACGGAGATCACCGTCCGAAGGTTCGTGAAATATCTGCTGAGGGCGCTGGGCTATATCTTTCTGGTGATCGTGATTTTAAGCGTGGCGGGCGTGCAGCCCACCGCCTTCGCCACGGTGGCCAGCTCTGTCACGGTGGCCCTGGGCCTCGCCCTTCAGGGGAGCCTGGCCAATTTTGCCGGAGGGCTTCTGATCCTGGTGTTAAAGCCCTTTAAGGTGGGCGATTACATCATTGAGGATACCAACAAGAACGAGGGGACGGTGCGGAACATCGGCCTGGTCTATACGGAGCTTGTGACCATGGATAACCGGGTGATCACGGTCCCCAACGGAAACCTGGCCAACAGCAGCATGACGAACGTGACGGCCCAGGAGAGGCGCAGGCTGGACCTTAAAGTTGGAATATCCTATAAGGCCGACTTAAAAAGGGCGAAGGAGCTCCTTGTGGAGTTAATGGAGGCGGAACCCGGCACCATGAAGGAGGAGGAGCATTTCGCCTATGTGTCGGAGCTGGCGGACAGCGCCGTGATCGTGGGCTGCCGCTGCTGGGTGAGGACGGAGGACTACTGGAAATGCAGGTGGGATCTGACCGAAGCCATCAAAGAGGCCTATGACCGGGAGGGGATCGAGATCCCTTACGGCCAGCTGGACGTGCACATCAGGGAAAAATGAGGAGCCGGCCCGGAAAGGGCCGGTTTTTACTTGCAAACAGCCGCTTCCTTGTGTTAATATAGGAAAATGTGCGGGGAACCTGCCGTTTCCCGTTTGATAACAGACAGAAAGCAGGCGGAACATGAGGATAAAAAGAGACGATGTAAGAAATGTGGCGATCATTGCCCATGTAGATCACGGCAAGACCACCCTGGTGGACGAGCTCTTAAAGCAGAGCGGCGTTTTCCGGGCCAATCAGGAGGTGGTGGAGCGGGTCATGGACTCCAACGCCATTGAGCGGGAGAGGGGAATCACGATCCTCTCCAAAAACACGGCCGTCACCTACGGGGGAACGAAGATCAACATCATCGACACTCCCGGCCATGCCGATTTCGGCGGCGAGGTGGAGCGTGTCTTAAAGATGGTAAACGGCGTGATTCTGGTGGTGGACGCCTTCGAGGGGCCCATGCCCCAGACAAAGTTCGTGCTTCAGAAGGCGCTGGATCTGGATCTTTCCGTGGTGGTGTGCATCAATAAGATCGACAGGCCCGAGGCCAGGCCGGCCGAGGTGGTGGACGAGGTCCTGGAGCTTTTCCTGGAGCTTGACGCCTCCGACGAGCAGCTTGACAGCCCCTTTGTCTACGCCTCTGCCAAGGGCGGCTACGCCGTCCGCGATCTGGCCGACGAGCCCAAGGACATGAAGCCTCTGTTCGACGCCATCATCGACCATATCCCGGCGCCCGAGGGCGACCCCGACGCCGACACCCAGGTGCTCATCAGCACCATTGATTATAACGAGTATGTGGGCCGCATCGGCGTTGGTAAAGTAGACAACGGCTCCCTCCGGGTCAATCAGGAGGTGGCTCTTGCCAATTACCACGACCCTTCCAAGTCCAAAAAGGTGAAGATCAGCCGCCTCTACGAATTCGACGGCCTCGACAAGGTGGAGGTGGACGAGGCGGGAGTGGGCTCCATTGTGGCCATCTCGGGCATTGCCGACCTCCATATCGGCGATACGCTGTGCGCGCCGGAAAACCCGGTTCCCATTCCCTTCCAGAAGATCTCAGAGCCCACCATTGCCATGCACTTTATGGTGAACGACAGCCCCCTGGCGGGAACGGAGGGAAAGTATGTGACCTCCCGCCATATCCGGGACCGGCTGTTCAGAGAGCTGAATACTGACGTGAGCCTGCGGGTGGAGGAGACCGAGGACGCCGACCGCTTCAAGGTTTCCGGCCGGGGCGAGCTGCACCTTTCCGTGCTCATTGAAAATATGCGCCGCGAGGGCTACGAGTTCGCGGTCAGCAAGGCGGAGGTCATCTATAAAAAGGATGACGCCGGCCGGCGCCTGGAGCCCATGGAGCTTGTATACATCGATGTTCCCGACGAATACTCCGGCACGGTAATCCAGAAGCTCTCCTTAAGAAAGGGCGAGCTTCAGGGCATGTCCCCCTCCGGCACCGGATACACCAGGATGGAATTTTCCATCCCCTCCCGGGGCCTTATCGGCTACCGGGGTGATTTCCTCACCGACACCAAGGGCAACGGCGTGATGAACCAGCTCTTTGACGGCTACGCTCCCTACAAGGGCGATATCCAGTACCGCCGCCAGGGCTCCCTGATCGCCTTCGAGGACGGGGAGAGCGTCACCTACGGCCTCTTCAACGCCCAGGAGAGGGGAAAGCTCTTCATCGGGCCCGGCGAGAAGGTCTACGCCGGAATGGTGGTGGGCGTAAGCCCCAAAACAGAGGACATTGAGGTCAACGTCTGCAAGACGAAGCATCTGACCAACACCCGCTCCTCCGGCTCCGACGAGGCCTTAAAACTGGTGCCTCCCGTGATTATGAGCCTGGAGCAGGCGCTGGATTTCATTGACACCGACGAGCTTCTGGAGGTGACGCCGGAGCATCTGAGGCTTCGCAAGAAGATTCTGGATTCCCGCATGAGAAAGCGGGCGTCCATAAACAATAAGTAAGGAGGAATGACTGATGAAGGTGCTTTTGATCAACGGAAGCCCCCACGAGAAGGGGACCACCTACACGGCTCTCAAGAGGGTGGCCGATAAGCTGGAAAGCCTTGGCGTGGAAGCCGAGATCTTTCATGTGACAAAGCTTGCCACCACCTGCGTGGACTGCCGCGTCTGTAAGAAGAAGGGCGACAACCGCTGCGCCTTTGATGACTGCGTGAACCGGGCCATTGAGAAGGCGGAGACCGCCGACGGCTTTATCTTCGGCACGCCCGTCCATTTCGCCTCGGCCTCGGGCCTTATGACGGCGTTCATGGACCGGCTGTTCTACGCCGGAGGAAGCGTTCTCAGGTGCAAGCCTGCGGCGGCCGTGGCCTGCGCCAGAAGGGGCGGCACAACGGCGACGTTGGACCAGATCAACAAATATATCACCTTTAACTGCATGCCCATGGTATCCTCCCAGTACTGGAACATGGTTCACGGCTCCGTGGCCGAGGACGCTCCGAAGGACGAAGAGGGGATGGAGGTCATGGACATTCTGGCCGAGCAGATGGCATGGCTCTTAAAGTGCATCGAGGCCGGGAAAAAGGCGGGGATCGAAGCGCCCGCCGCAAAGACCCTTACCAGAACCAACTTTATCCGTTAGCACGGAAGCCCTTTGCTCCCCACGGGGCAAAAAAAGAACCCGCGGCCTGAGGCCGCGGGCTTTGTCATGGCTTTTTATTTCTGGTTCTTTTCCACCTCGGCCATCTTCATGGCGCGCACCTTGGTGGAAAGGCCGTAAAGGTTGATGAAGCCCTCCGCATCGTGGTGGTCGTAGAGGTCGCCCGTTGTGAAGGAGGCGATGCTCTCGTTGTAGATGGAGTAAGGGGAAGTGGTGCCCTGGCGGATGATGTTGCCCTTATAGAGCTTCATTTTGCACTCGCCGGTCACATATTTCTGCGTGGACTCCACAAAGGCCTGGCAGGCTTCGCGCAGGGGGGAGAACCACTTGGCGGAGTAGACCAGATCCGCGAACTTGTTGCCCACGTCCTTCTTCATGGCCATGGTCTCCTTGTCGAGAATCAGCTCCTCCAGCTGATCGTGTGCTTCCATGAGAATGGTTCCGCCGGGGGTCTCGTAGACGCCGCGGGACTTCATGCCCACCATGCGGTTTTCCACGATGTCGGCGATGCCGATGCCGTGCTTTCCGCCCAGCTTGTTGAGCTCCGTGATGATCTCAGAGAGCTTCATGGCCTTTCCGTTTAAGGCCACGGGCGTTCCCGCCTCGAAGGAGATGGAGATCACCTCGCCCTCGTCGGGAGCCTTCTCAGGGGTCTGGCCCAGCACCAGCATGTGGTCATAGTTGGGGGCGCAGGCAGGATCCTCAAGCTCCAGGCCCTCGTGGCTGATGTGCCAGATGTTGCGGTCGCGGCTGTAGCTGTTATCCGCCTTGAAGGGCAGGTTGATGCCGTGGCTCGCGCAGTAGGCCAGCTCGTCCTCGCGGGACTTCATATCCCAGATCCGCCAGGGGGCGATGATCTTCAGGTCGGGAGCCAGGGCCTTGATGCCCAGCTCAAAACGCACCTGGTCGTTGCCCTTTCCGGTGGCGCCGTGGCAGATGGCGGAAGCGCCCTCCTTGCGGGCGATGTCCACCAGGATCTTGGCGATCAGCGGACGGGCCATGGCGGTGCCCAGCAGGTATTTGTGCTCGTATACGGCGCCGGCCTTCACGCAGGGCAGGATGTACTCGTCGCAGAATTCGTCCACCACGTGCTCGATATAGAGCTTGGAAGCGCCGGTGGAAAGAGCCCTCTCCTCCAGGCCGTCCAGCTCGTTGCCCTGGCCCACGTCGATGCAGGCGCAGATTACTTCATAATCATAGTTTTCCTTGAGCCAGGGAATCAGCACCGATGTGTCCAGGCCGCCGGAATAAGCAAGAATGACTTTTTCCTTCATAATTATGTATCCTCCTCATAAGCGTTCACCCGCGGCGCGGCCGCGGCGTGTTCCATCGCTGTATTGCAGGAATAAATATACACCAATTTTTAATAAAATGCAAGCATAAATTTTAATTCAAAAAAAGTCTTGCATAATATACATATATAATGTATAATTATGAAACGTGCCGGGACGGCACGGAAGAAAGGAAGATCAATATGATAAAAGCAGGGATTATCGGCTCCACCGGCTACG
The DNA here is from genome assembly GCA_944375845.1 of uncultured Lachnospiraceae bacterium. Lineage (GTDB taxonomy): Bacteria > Bacillota > Clostridia > Lachnospirales > Lachnospiraceae > Lientehia. The sequence continues at coordinate 8,166 of CALWAW010000015.1, read as the reverse complement.
CGGGAGCGGAGCTGGCAAGGCTTCTCATGGGGCATCCGGAGGCCTCCGTGGTCTGGTACGGCTCCAGGAGCTACGTGGGAGAGGAATACGCCTCAATATACAGGAATATGTTCCGGTTCGTGGACGATAAATGCCTGGACGATAATATGGAAGAGCTGGCCGGTGAGGCCGACGTAATCTTTACGGCCACGCCCCAGGGCTTCTGCGCCTCCATGGTCAACGAGGAGATGCTGAAAAAAACAAAGATCGTGGATTTGAGCGCCGATTTTCGGATCAAAGACGTGGCGGTTTACGAAAAGTGGTACGGAATAGAGCATAAGAGCCCCCAGTACCTGCCCGAGGCGGTCTACGGCCTCTGCGAGATCAACCGGGAGGATGTGAAGAAGGCCAGGCTGGTGGCGAATCCCGGCTGCTATACAACCTGCTCCATTCTGACGCTGTATCCGCTGGTGAAGGAGGGGCTTGTGGATCCCGCCACCATCATCATCGACGCGAAATCGGGGACCTCCGGGGCCGGGAGAGGGGCCAAGGTGCCGAACCTGTTCTGCGAGGTCAATGAGAGCATCAAGGCCTACGGCGTGGCGTCTCACCGCCATACCCCCGAGATCGAGGAGCAGCTGGGCTATGCCTGCGGCCGCCAGGTGGTCTTAAGCTTTACGCCCCATCTTGTTCCCATGAACAGGGGAATTCTGGCCACGGCCTACGCCTCCCTGACGGGAACGCCTTCCTATAAAGAAGTGAAAGAGGTTTACGAGGCCTATTACGGAAACGAGTATTTTATCCGGCTTCTGCCGGAGGGCGTTTATCCCGAGACCAGATGGGTCGAGGGCAGCAACTTCCTGGACATCGGCTTTAAGGTGGATGAGCGCACGGGGCGGATCATCGCCATCGGCGCCATCGACAACCTGGTAAAGGGGGCCGCGGGCCAGGCGGTTCAGAACATGAACCTGCTGTTCGGCCTCCCGGAGAATACGGGGCTTACCCAGGCTCCCATGTTCCCTTAAAGGATTTTTGAAGAAAGCGAGGACTGGATATGAAAAAGACAGAGGGCGGCGTCACCGCGCCTGAGGGATTTAAGGCCGCGGGTCTTTACGCCGGTATCAAAAAGGGCGGAAAAAAGGATATGGCCATGATTTTCAGCGAGGCTCCCTGCCGGGCGGCGGGGGTCTTTACCACCAACGTGGTGAAGGCGGCTCCCGTGAAATGGGATTATCAGGTGGTCCATGAGGGGGGCGCGGCCCAGGCCGTGGTGGTAAACAGCGGCGTGGCCAACGCCTGCACCGGCGAGGAGGGCTACGGCTATTGCAGGGATATGGCGGCGGCGGCCGGAGAGGCCCTGGGCATTTCCGGAGACCATGTGCTGGTGGCCTCCACCGGCGTGATCGGCGCCCAGCTTCCCATGGATATCATTAAGAAGGGGATCTCCATGCTGGTTCCCGCCCTGGGAAGCGGCAGGGAGGACGCCCGTCTGGCGGCCGAGGCCATTATGACCACCGACACAAAGCCCAAGGAAACGGCCTATGAATTCACGCTGGGCGGAAAGACCGTCACCATGGCGGGCATGTGCAAGGGCTCCGGCATGATTCATCCCAATATGGCAACCATGCTCTGCTTCGTGGTCACCGACGCGGCCATTTCCCAGCCGCTTTTACAGAAGGCCTTAAGCGCCGATGTGGTGGATACCTTCAATATGATTTCGGTGGACGGGGACACCTCCACCAATGACAGCGTCCTGCTTCTGGCAAACGGCCTGGCGGAAAATCCGGAGATCACGGAGGAGAACGAGGATTATCACACCTTCTGCGAGGCCCTGAACCAGGTGATGACGGATCTTTCCAAAATGATCGCCGGGGACGGCGAGGGGGCCACCTGCCTGTTCGAGGTGAAGGTGACGGGCGCGCCCTCCAAGGAGGAGGCAAGGATCCTCGCAAAGTCGGTGGTGACCTCCAGCCTCACCAAGGCGGCGGTGTTCGGCCACGACGCCAACTGGGGACGGATCCTCTGCGCTTTGGGCTATTCCGGCGTCTCCTTCGACCCGGAAAAGGTGGATATCTGGTTTGAGAGCAGCGCCGGAAAGCTTAAGATCGTGGAAAACGGCGTTTCCACCGGCTACAGCGAGGAGCAGGCGGCGAAGATTCTCTCTGAGGAGACGGTCACGGCCATCGCCGACATGAAGGCGGGAGACTGCTCCGCCACGGCCTGGGGCTGTGATCTGACCTACGATTACGTGAAGATCAACGCCGATTACCGCTCGTAATAGACATTCTCCCTGCGCTGTGCTATACTGGCAGAGTTATAAAAGAGAAAAGGGGAACTGTGAGTATGAACCGAGAAAAATTTTCTTCCCGGCTGGGCTTTATCCTGATCGCGGCGGGCTGCGCCATCGGCCTGGGAAATGTGTGGAGATTTCCCTATATCACCGGACAGTACGGCGGAGCGGCCTTTGTGCTGATTTATATCTTTTTCCTGCTGATTCTGGGACTGCCCATCATGGTGGCGGAGCTTTCCGTGGGCGGGGCCAGCCAGAAGAGCATGGCGAGATCCTTCGACGTGCTGGAGCCTTCAGGTACAAAGTGGCACTGGTACAAATGGGGCGCCGCGGCGGGAAACTATCTGCTGATGATGTTTTACACCACCATTGCCGGGTGGATGATCTATTATATGTACAAAATGGCTTCCGGAGGCTTTGCAGGGCTTGACGCGGCCCAGGTGGGCGCTGAGTTCGACCGGATGACGGCGAACCCCGCCGTTATGGCGGCGCTGATGGTCGCTGTGGTCGTCCTCTGCTTCGGAATATGCGCCATGGGCCTGCAAAAGGGCGTGGAGCGGATCACGAAATGGATGATGCTGAGCCTGTTTCTGATGATGCTCATCCTGGCGGTGCGCTCCATTACCCTGGAGGGCGGTTCGGAGGGACTTAAGTTTTATCTGCTGCCTGATTTCGGGAAGGTGGCGGAGAACGGTGTCTTTGAGGTGCTTTACGCGGCCATGGGCCAGTCCTTCTTTACCTTAAGCCTCGGCATCGGGGCCATCGCCATTTTCGGAAGCTATATCGGAAAGGAGAGGCGGCTCACCGGCGAGGCGGTGCGGATCATGGCCCTGGACACCTTTGTGGCGCTGACCGCGGGCCTCATTATCTTTCCGGCCTGTTTTGCCTACGGGGTCGATCCGGGAGAAGGGCCCAGCCTGATTTTCGTGACCCTGCCGAACGTATTTAACTCCATGGCATTTGGGAGGGTCTGGGGAGCGCTGTTTTTCGTGTTCATGCTGTTTGCGGCCCTCTCCACCGTGATCGCGGTGTTTGAGAATATCATTTCCTTTGCGGTGGATCTCACCGGCTGCACCAGAAAAAAGGCGGTGCTGGTCAACATGGTGCTGATTATCGTCCTTTCGATCCCCTGCGTGCTGGGCTTTAACCTGTGGAAGGGCTTCGCTCCTCTGGGAGCGGGAACCGGCGTCATGGATCTGGAGGATTTTATCGTGAGCAACAACCTGCTCCCCCTGGGAAGCCTCGTGTATCTTCTGTTCTGTACCAGCCGCTACGGCTGGGGCTGGAAGAGCTTCACGGAGGAGGCCAATGCAGGCGAGGGACTTCGGTTCCCCAAATGGGTGCGGTTCTATGTAACCTTTATCCTGCCCCTCATCGTACTTTTCATTTTTGTGTGGGGATATCTTTCTAAATTCGTATTCTAAGACGCGCCGGGAGGCGGAAAGGAAATCAGATTATGGAGATGGATGCGCAGATCATGCACAAGGCGGAGGTGCTCATTGAGGCCCTCCCCTATATTCAGAGATTCAACAGGAAGATCATCGTAGTCAAGTACGGCGGCAGCGCCATGGTTGACGAGGAGCTGAAAATGAACGTGGTCAAGGACGTGGTGCTGTTAAAGCTGGTGGGCTTTAAGCCCATCATCGTCCACGGCGGCGGAAAGGAGATCAGCAGCTGGGTGAAGCGGGTGGGGATGGAGCCCCATTTCGTGAACGGCCTCAGAGTCACCGACGAGCCCACCATGGAGATCGCCGAGATGGTTTTAAACCGGGTCAACAAGAGCCTGGTGCAGATGGTGCAGAAGCTGGGAGTGAAGGCCGTGGGCATCAGCGGAAAGGACGGCGGCCTTTTGAATGTGGAAAAGAAGCTCTCCGGCGGTGAGGACATCGGCTACGTGGGCAATATCAAGCAGGTGAATCCCAAGGTGCTCTTCGACCTGCTGGAGAAGGATTTCCTTCCCATTGTGTGCCCCATCGGCTACGACGACAATTTTGACACCTACAACATCAACGCCGACGACGCGGCCTGCGCCATCGCCAAGGCGGTGAAGGCCGAGAAGCTGGCCTTCCTTACGGACGTGGAGGGCGTGTACCGGGATGTGGAGGACAAATCCAGCCTGATTTCGGAGCTGACCCTTTCCGAGGCGGAACAGTTCATCGCCCAGGGCATGGTGGGCGGCGGCATGGTGCCCAAGCTTAAAAACTGCGTGGACGCCCTGGAGGAGGGAGTTTCCCGGGTTCATATTCTGGACGGCCGGATTCCCCACTGCCTGCTTCTGGAGATCTTTACCAACAAGGGTATCGGAACCGCGATCTTAAACAGCAAGGAGGAGCGATATTTCTATGAAGGCTGAAGCGTATATGGAGCGGGGGGAGCAGGTTCTCCTCCACACCTACAACAGGACGCCCATCGTCTTTGACCGGGGCGAGGGGGTTTACCTCTATGATATTGAGGGAAAGAAGTATCTGGATTTCGCGGCGGGCATCGCCGTGTTCGGACTGGGTTACCACAATGAGCGGTTTGACAGCGCCGTGAAGGCCCAGGTGGACAAGCTGATCCATACCTCGAACCTTTACTACAACGTGCCTGCCATTGAGGCGGCGGAAAAGCTCGCGAAGGCCGCGGGAATGGACCGAGTGTTCTTTACCAACAGCGGGACCGAGGCCATTGAGGGGGCCATCAAGACCGCCAGAAAGTACGGCCTTAAGCGGGACGGCCATACGGGCCATGAGATCATCGCCATGGGCCACTCCTTCCACGGCCGCAGCATGGGCGCCCTTTCAGTCACGGGGAATCCCCATTACCAGGAGGACTTTAAGCCGCTGTTGGCCGGCGTCAGGTTCGCGGACTTCAACGACCTGGACAGCGTGAAGGCTCTGGTGAACGAAAACACCTGCGCCGTGATTTTAGAGCCCATCCAGGGCGAGGGCGGCATTTACCCCGCCGATCCGGAATTTTTAAGGGGTCTCAGAAAGCTCTGCGACGACCACGACATGCTGCTGATCTTTGACGAGATCCAGTGCGGCATGGGCCGCAGCGGCTCCATGTTCGCCTGCCAGGCGGCGGGCGTGAAGCCCGACGTGATGACGGTGGCCAAGGCCCTGGGGAACGGCCTTCCCGTGGGAGCGTTTCTGACCACGGAAAAGGCGGCCGTACTGGTGCCCGGCGACCACGGGAGCACCTACGGCGGAAATCCTCTGGTGTGCGCCGGGGCAAGCACGGTGCTGGACATCTTCGCAGAAGGCGGTATTCTGGAAAATGTGCGCACGGTGGGCGCTTATCTCTGGGAGAGGCTTGAGGAGGTCAGGGAGCAGTATCCCCAGGTGAAGGACCACCGGGGAAAGGGGCTGATCCAGGGACTGGAGTTTTCAGAGGCTCCGGGAAAGATCGCCCAGGCGGCCATCCGCCGCGGCGTGATCTTAATCACCGCGGAAAACAATGTGATCCGCTTCCTTCCTCCCCTCGTGATCGGCAAGGAGCACGTGGACGAGATGATCTCCGTGCTGAAGGCGGCCATCGAAGAAAATATGGAATAAAGAAAACCCGGCGGTTTTTAAAGACCGCCGGGCCTTTTTAGCTTCGGATCCCTTTTCGGATGGCCCCCGTGGGGCAGGCGTTTTTGCAGCGGCTGCAATGGATGCACTCCGCGCGGTTTAACTCCTTTACAGGGTCGAGCCCCATCTGGCAGACGTTTTTGCAGGCGCCGCAGTCCACGCATTTCGACTGGTCCAGCCGGTAGCGGAACACGGCGACGGGGTTAAAGACCGAGTAGACGGCCCCCAGAGGGCATAAGTATTTGCAGAAGGGGCGGAAGATTATGACCGAAAGGAAAAGGATCGCGATCAGGATCCCCATTTTCCAGGCGTAGAGAAAGCCCAGCGCGCCCCGGAGCCCCTGATTTAAGAGCACCAGCGGGATTCCGCCCTCCAGCGTGCCCGCGGGGCAGAGCACCTTGCAGAACCAGGGGCTTCCCTGTCCCAGAAAGTCGGTCACGAACATGGGAAGCAGAAGCGCCAGCACCAGAAAGACCGCGTACTTGAATTTCCTGAGCAGCCTGTCGCCCCGGAAAGTACGCAGCTTTTTGGGGAAGGGGATCTTGTGAAGAAGCTCCTGGATCAGCCCGAAGGGGCAGAGAAAGCCGCATACGAAGCGGCCGGTGAGGGCTCCGATAAAGATTAAAAAGCCCGACACATAGAGGGCGGCCTTATAGCGGGCGCTCCCGATCACCGCCTGAAAGGCGCCGATGGGGCAGGAGCCCAGGGCGCCGGGACAGGAATAGCAGTTTAAGCCGGGAACGCAGAGGTTCTTTAAGGGGCCGGTATAGATCCGTCCCCGGAAAAAACCGATCAGATAGCTGTTGGTCAAAAGAGCCCAGGCGGCCTGGATCAGATGACGCTTTTTTTCTTTCTTATCCAATTCCAATACACTCCAGACAGATTCTTACGGCCTTTTCAAACACCGCGCCCGCCTCGCCCCGCAGGATGCCGAGGATCATGAGAAGAAGGCCGCAGGCGGCAAGGAGAAGGCCGGGAAGGATGCTTACGCGCTTCATGGTTTTTCTCCTTTACTCAAGGGAGGCCAGGGCCTCGCGGGCCAGCGCCGCCCAGTCGTCGGTGCTTCGGGCGCCCTGGTAGATCTCGCTGATGACCTGTCCGTTCTCATCCACAAAAAAGCTCTGGGGAACCACCGGCAGATCGCTTACGCACGCGTCGTAGAGCACCTGATCGGGAATCAGCAGAGGGAAGGTGACGCCGGTGTACTGGGCGATCAGGTCAGAGACGGCCAGTGCCTCCTCGTCCACGTTCAGCTCCGCGTCCACCGCGTCGGACACCACGGCAACGACGCCCACGCCCTCCACCGCGGCCGGAAGCTGCTCCAGGTGGGGAAATTCGGCGATACAGGGGGTGCACCAGGTGGCGAACACGTTCACCAGAGTGACTTTGTTCTCTTTAAAAACCTCTGAGGTACAGGGGGTTCCGTAGATATCCTCCGTTTCCATGGCTGAAAGGCCGCCCTCCGGGGCCTTTTCGCTCCCGCAGGCAGACAGGGAGAGCAGAAGGGAAATAAGGATCAGGGTGATGGTCCGTCTCATGGCAGATCTCCTTTTTTAATGGTTTTTTTATTATATCAGACTGCGTATGGTTTGAAAAGCTTCTGGAAACAATATTTCCCGAGGAGGCGGTTTACATGATCGGAGTGATGGTCGCCCTGCTTTCGGGGGCGCTTATGAGCGTGCAGGGGGTGTTCAACACCCAGGTGACAAAGGCCAGCAGCGTCTGGGTGGCGGCGGGGTTCGTGCAGCTGACGGCCTTTTTAACCTGCGCGGCGGCATGGCTGTTTACGGGCCGCGGGCCGGTGGCGGCCCTTTTGGAGGTACAGCCCAGATATATGCTTTTGGGCGGCGTGATCGGAGCCTTTATCACCTATACGGTGATCGAGGCCATGGACAGCTTAGGTCCCGCCAGGGCGGCCATGCTGATCGTGGTGGCTCAGCTGGCGGTGGCCTACGGAATCGAGCTTTTCGGCCTTTTCGGCGTGGAGCGGGTTTCCTTCTCCTGGCACAGGCTTTTGGGCATGGGCCTGGCCATCGCGGGAATCGTGATTTTTAAATGGTAACCACTTGTAATGGCCGGAGATTTCGGATAGAATAAAAGAGTGTGAGCGCGGACGCCTGCCGGAAGGGAGGCGCAGCGCGCGTGAGAAGAACGCTTTTTACAGTCTGGATGCTTCTTTTTGCCATAAGCCTTGCCGGCTGCGGCGGGCAGGTGGTCCTTGAGACGGGGACGGCGGCGCGGGAAACGGAAGAAGGCGGGGGAGGGAAAGAGCCGGAGGCTCCCGGCATTTTCGTCCATGTGTGCGGGGCGGTGGCGTCGCCCGGCGTCTATGAGCTTCCTGCG
>CALWAW010000014.1 GCA_944375845.1 uncultured Lachnospiraceae bacterium | reverse complement strand
GGATCAGGTTCCCGGCCACGCATCCCACAACGCTTCCCAGGATCCAGTAAAGGTGATCCAGGGCCGCGATAAAAAAGAAGAACCACTTCCGGCTGACATTTTCCGGCGGGGAGGCGGAGCAGAGCAGAGAATACGTCTCGTCGGTGAGGGAAAAGACCAGATAGGGCTTCGCTTTTCCGGTGTCCTTAAACTTGTCCAGCATGGACAGGCCGTAAAACAGGTGCCGGGCGTTGACCGTCAGCGTGAGGAATACCGTCGTCAGCAGGTTAAAGGGCTGCACCAGCAGGGGCACGGCCACGAATTGCATGGAGCCGGCATAGATAAGTACACTCATAAAAACGGCCCATCCGGCATGGAAGCCTTTTGAGCTTAAGAGGACGCCGAAGGCGATCCCCAGAAACAGATATCCCATAAACACAGGGAGCGTCAGCGGAAAAGCCGCTTTCAATGCTTTTTTAACCATAAAAAGTCCTCGCGATCCGAAAAAATCCTTTCTCGATTATAGCTGTTTTTGCTCTTGTATGCAATAATTCAGTTAAATATGAAAAATGCGACATTTATATCATTTAATACAGGAAAAAACTTTAAAAAATCTAAAAAATAGTGTTGACAAACGGAATGTAACGTGCTATTATAAAGTCACAACAAAGAAACACAAGCAAATCTTCAAGACAAAGAAGCATCAAAGAAGCCTGACGAGAAAGGGCTTCAGAAAACAGAACAGAATATCTGATCTGGTAAAATCGATCTGAAAGCAAAAGGAATCAGTGGAGATTTGATAGGAATATCAATCAAAATTAGAAAAACCGGCTGAGGACGATAAAGCTTCTCTAAACAAGAGAGACGTATTACACGACGTATATCGTGTAAGGTCGTCAATAAGAAGTCTCGAAGATATGCGGAATGAGAAATGGAAAGGAGGAGAGTCCACTGGACAGTGAAGCTTCAAAGCTGAAAACTCAATATGATTCTCAGCAGACGTCGAAATCCTGTTGGAATCGCCTTCTTGATATAGAGAATCAGTAAAACGTAAGAATCCGAATCAGTATATGAAAATATACAAGTCGAAGAGAAAAATCGGATCAGCTGTGATAACGTCATTGAGAATCATAGAGTTTTCAGCAGCAAAGAGAAAGAAAAGATCAAAGTGCATGTAGGTAATGGAAGGAAAACGTCAAGGTATTGGAAGTTGACGTCAGTAACCGTAAACTATATACAATTTGAGACAGGCGAAACAGGAAAGCATCACAGAAGTTCCTTCGATTGATAAATGAGAAACCGAAAATTACAATTTTATAAAAAATAAAGGAAGGGTGTTCGCAGGCGCCCTTCCTTTTTTACTGGTTGTTTTTGACAAGGGAAAACGAGTATGGTACACTTAATCTGTATGAGTACATATCAATTTGTTTGAGGTGATACCATGGACAAGTATGAACTGAGTATTAAAGAGGATAAGATCCGAAAGCACGCCGAGAAGAAGGACTACGTCACAGCCGCGAAGATCGCGGATACCATTGACTGGGGCCGGGTGAAAAATATCAAAATGCTGACCCTGGTATCCCAGATTTATGAAAAAACACAGAATTACGCGGAGGCCAAAAATGTTCTGCTTCTGGCTTACGAGCGCGTGCCTGTGGGCCGCAGGATGCTCTATAAGCTGACGGAGCTGTGCATAAAGGCCGGTAATCTGGATGAGGCCGAGGAATTTTTCGAGGAATTCCAGGAGATCGCGCCCAACGACATCAGCAAGCTGATCCTGGCGTATCAGATCGAGTCCGCCAAGGGCGCGCCCATCGATAAGCTCATTACCATACTTGAACTGTACAGAAAGAACGAGTTTGAAGAGAAATGGGCCTATGAGCTGGCCTATCTGTATCATAAGGCCGGAAGAGTAAAGGAATGTGTCCAGCTGTGCAATGAAATCATTCTGTGGTTCAGCGTGGGCCCTTATGTGGATAAGGCGCTGAACCTGAAAATGCAGTACGAGCCCCTGACGCCGTCCCAGCAGGAAAAGCTGGTAAACAAAAAGAAGTTTGAGGAGCGGATCAAAGCTGTAGAGAGGGAGTTTGAAGAGAAATATTCCCAGGAGGCTTTTGAGGAGCCGACTTTAGAGGAGAAGGGCCTTAAGGAGGCCGCGGCCACAGAGGAGCCGGAAGCCGTCGAGGAGGCCGAAACAGAGGAGGCGGTCATTGAGGACCCCGATCTGAACAGCGACATTACCATGCCGGATCCTGCGTTGGATGAGCTGGAGGCCGGTCTGGCCCAGTCCGTAAGAGAGGCCGGGCCGGAGCCTTTGGATGAAATCGAGTCCGAGGCGCTTGTGGAGCCCACAAGGGAGTTTGTTTCTGAAGAAGCCATGGCGGTTACGGAAGAGCTTCCGGTCATAAAGCCCGAGCCTGCGAAAGCGGAAGGGCCTGCCGCCCCTGTCGCAGAGGAGGAGAAGGCGGAGGAGCCTGCCGCTCCTGCCGCGGAAGAAGAGAAGGCGGAGGAGTCCGCTGCTCCTGCCATAGAAGAAGAAAAGACGGAAGAGCCCGCCGCTCCGGAGCTTGGAAACACCAGTGATCTGGTGAGCCAGGTGTCGGCGGCCCTCGCGGCCTCGGTGTCAGAAGAGATGGCAGAAGAGGCCCCTTCACAGGAGGAGGCGCAAGGGGAAACGGAGGAGCTCTTTGAAGAAGAGCCCTTGCAGGATTTCCGGATCACCTGCGTGGTGGTGGAGGAGCCCGAGGAGGCAAAGCGTATCCCTGCGGCGGTGGAAAGCCTGAAAAAGACCCACGAGATCCTGGGACTTCCCGCCAGCCAGGCGGCCAAGATTTCGGCCGGAAAGCTCAACGCAAAGGGCTTCCGGGGCGTTTTTGCAAAGCTGTCAGGACGGGATCTGATCATTGACAGGGCCGGTGACCTGGATGACAGAACGGTGGAGGAGCTGGTGGAGCTGCTTCAGAATCCCACAGCCTCCATGGTAATGATCCTGGCGGATACTCCGGAGCGTGTCGAGGATCTTCTGGTGTCCCACGAGGCGCTGGACGCCCTCTGCGTATACCTTGAGGATGACAGCCAGATGACCATCGACGAGTTTATCGAGGCCGCCGAGAATTACGCCCAGGAAGAGGAGTGCGTGATCGACGAGGTGGCCAGAATGGCTATGTACGCGGCGGCTGAGCGGATGAGGAACAACGGAGAGGCCTTTTCCGAGGAGGCGGCCAGGGAGCTGATCGATGACGCCATTGAAAAGGCGGAGCACCGGGGCTTCAAGGGGCTGTTCTCTTCCAAATACAATAAAGAAGGTTATCTGATCTTAAAGGAACAGTTTTTTTCATAACAGGGTGAGATATGGGAATCAGACTGATCGCATTGGATCTTGACGGAACCCTGCTGACCACGGATAAGCGCCTCACAAAGCGAACAGAGGAGGCGCTTGCCGAAGCGGCATCGCGGGGTATCCATATCGTGCCCGCCACAGGAAGGAGCATTACAGGTCTCGCCCGCAAGGTGCGGGACCTGCCTTTTGTCCGCTATGGGATCACGGTCAACGGGGCCGCGGTCTGGGATATGAGGGAGGAGCTGTGCATTGCCAGACGTGCTTTTTCCAACGGGCAGGCGCTGGAGATCTGGGATTTTCTTGAACAATATCATACAATGACAGATGCCTGCGTGGACGGAACGGCCCGGATGGCTCCGGAATATTACAGGGAGCTGGACCGGTACATGCCTGACGAGCCCAGGCGCTTTCTGATCCGGAGCACCAGGGTGCCGACGGAGGCGCTTAGGGACTGGATCCGCGATCCTGAAAAAACCGTGGAAAAGTTCAATGTCTTTTTTGAACAGCGCAGGGAAGCAGACAGGCTCCGCGCCAGAGAGGAGCTTAAGCAGTTCGACTATCTGGCCGTGACCACGTCCCTTGGAAACAATCTGGAGATCAACCATAAAGACGCCACCAAGGGAAACGGCCTGAAGGCGCTGGCGGACTATCTGGGCATAGCCAGGGAGGAGACCATGGCCTTCGGCGACGGGGAGAACGATATTTCCATGCTTTCCCAGGCGGGAGTCGGGGTGGCCATGGAGAACGCGGCTGCCCTGGTAAAGAATGCGGCAGATTTTGTGACTCTGAGCAACGACATGGATGGAGTGGCATACGCCATTGAGACGAGAATTTTAAACAAATAGGAAAAGAGCATGAAGTTTAATTTTGTATTGGCTGCGGCGGTCCTGATTCTTTTGCTCAGCATCGTCCGCGGCGGGATGAGGGGTTTTTTGAAGAGCTGCCTTTCCCTGGCGGCCCTGGTGCTGGCCGGTATACTGGTAATGGCCTTCAACCCCTTTGTCACCCGGTTTCTGCGGGACGCCACCGGGCTGGATGAGTGGATCGGGGCGAAGGTACAGTCGGCGGTCCATGAGCGGCTCATGCCGGATACGGACACGGAGGACGGCGTCATCGTCCTGGAGCAGGACGTGACAGTGCCGGCGGATATCACCCTTCCGGACGGAACGGTCATACCGGCGGGCACGGTGCTGCCCAAGGGGACCGAGCTTCCGGCGGGCGAGGCCATTGATGAGCTTTTGGGATTGGCAGATGAAGGGCTTTCAGTGGCAGAGGAGAGCGGGATCATTGAAAGCCTTCCCATTCCTCAGGGCCTTAAGAATTCCCTTCAGGCAAATAACAACAGCGCGGTCTATGCTCAGATGGGCGTGGAGCGGTTCTCCGATTATATCGGAAGCTTTATCAGCAGCGTCTGCCTGAGCATTATCGGATACGCGGTGACCTTCCTTCTGGTGTTTTTTGCCCTGCATATCCTGATGCTTGTATTCAACGTGGTGGACAGGCTTCCTGTTATCCACGGAATCAACCATTTTGCGGGAGCGCTCCTGGGGATCGTAAAGGGCCTTATCATTATAGAGCTCCTTTTACTGATCCTGATCCCCTTTACCGCCTCGCAGTGGGGCGCGGATATTCTGGCCCAGGTGGAGAGCAGCAGGATTATGAGCTTTTTATATGAAAAAAATATTCTGGTTACCTTCCTTATGAGAATCGTAGGAGCAGGGGTGTGACCACAAGAAATAGTATGAAGAACGGCTCGGCCCACACTATATGCGGCAGGGCCGTTTTTCCCTGTAAAAATGACGGTAAGAGGCGCTCAAATCTGTGCAAAATTTACCTTTTCAGGCCCTTGACAAATGCGGAAACGGTATGATATATTGTAAACCCACGGCGAAAGCGGTCGCCGTGGAAAAAAGAAAAAACTGTTGACATCCGGCGGCGGATATGGTAACATATAGAAGTTGTCGCTGATGACGGCAGCAGCACCTTGATAACTGAACAGTATATTCCAATCCCTGAAAATTCAAAAGAAGTTTCAGACGGTACGAAGTACCAAACACAGTAAAAAAC
>CALWAW010000013.1 GCA_944375845.1 uncultured Lachnospiraceae bacterium | reverse complement strand
TGAAGGATGTGGAGGGCCTGTCAGACGAAAAAAAGCAGGAATACGAGGAGCGAAACCATGAGCTTGTCACCAATAAGGTGCTCCCCGCCTTCCAAAAGATCATCCGCTGCCTTCAGGATACCCGCGGGTCCGCCGAAAATACGGAGGGACTTTGCTATACGGAAAACGGCGCCGAATACTACAAGTACCTGATCCGCAGCATGACCGGCTCCGGCCACTCTCCGGAGGAGCTGACCGCTCTGATCGAGGACCGGATCCAGCAGGATATAAGCGCCATGAGCATGCTGCTTATGCAGTCTCCGGAGCTTGTGGCGTCCTTAAATGCGGGGATCACCGAAAGCCGCTCCCCGGAAGAGATCCTGGAATACCTGAAGGGGCGCATGGCCGCCGATTACCCGGCCCTTCCCGTGGACGCTTCCTATGAGATCAAATACGTGCCGGAATATATGGAGAACATTTCAAGCCCGGCCTTTTACATGATCCCGCCCATCGACCGCCCGGAGGAAAACACCATTTATATCAACAACGCCCTCACCGACGAGAGCTCTCTGTTTTCCACCCTGGCCCACGAGGGCTATCCCGGACATCTTTACCAGACTGTGTACGCGTCGGCGGTCCTTGAGGACCCCATCCGCCATATCCTGGACTATAACGGCTACAGCGAGGGCTGGGGCCTTTATGTGGAGCATGAATCCTACGGGATGAACAACGTCCTCACCGATCAGTCGGAGGCGCTGGCAAAGCTCTGGCAGCTGAACTCCTCCGTCACCATCGCCGTCCACGCCCTTCTGGATCTGAAGATCCACTATGAAGGCATTGACGCAGCCCAGGCCGGGGAGCTTATCGCCGCCTACTTCGGCCAGATGGATGACGAGGCCGTGCAGGAATTTTACGACACCATCGTCAGCGAGCCCGCCTATTATCTCAAATATTACGGCGGCTACCTGGAATTCCTCCTGCTCCGGGAAAAGGCCGAGGCCGCCCTGGAGGAGCGGTTTGATCTAAAAGAATTCCATGCCTTTCTTCTGGATATGGGCCCCTGTTCCTTTACGGTTTTAGACACTTATCTGGATTCCTGGCTTGAGGAGCAGGCCGCGTAAGGCTTTCACTGAATGCAGAAAAATTCCGGCAGAGGCACAAAAAAGCGCGTCCGCCGGAACTTTTTTTACCTGTTTTCTCTGTAATAGTTGATGAGACAGCCGTCTAAAATGATCTGGCGCTCGTCGTCGGTGAGCTCTCCCAGCCTTAAGGTAAAGCTTCTCATGCCGCCGCCCGCCGCATAGACGGTGATCTCCGCCTTTTTCTCTTCCACTGCCCGGCGGATTCCCGGGATAAACAGCCAGTCCCCGTTCTGAAAGGGAAGCTCCTCCCCGTCGATGAGGAAGGGGAGCATGCCCCAGTTGATCAGGTTGGAGCGGTATCTCTTGGTGGCGTAGCCGCATGCGATATTGGCCCAGCCGCCCAGCACCTTCTGACAGGAGGCCGCCTGCTCCCTGGCGGAGCCGTCGCCGGGCTTCACCGCGAAGATGGTGCTTCCGATGCCGGTGTTTTCCCTTCCCGCATCCGGGAATACGGCCTGCGCCTCCTTAAGGGCTTCCTCCGCCCCGGCGCCCAGGGCGCCGCCGGAAAGCCTTGCGCGCTCCGCCGCCTGCACCTCCTTGGCCCTTCCCACATAGGCGGGATCCTTTCTGGAGAGGGTAAACTCCGCCAGCCCCAGAGGATTGGAACGGTAGGACGAGGTCTCCCCGGAGGGGATCAGCTCGTCTGTGGTGGTGACGGGATCGTGGATCTCTGAAACCACCTTGAGCAGGAGGTTTTCTGTGAGGGCGGACATTTCCGGCCAGTCCTTGATGTTGGGCCCCAGCTGGATCTTTACGGACGGATCCGCCTCTCCCTTGCTGTCAAAGACCCGTTTCTCATAAATTCCTTTATCAAAGTAATACCTGGGCTTCGTGTAATTCACATCCAGCTCCGTGGCCGCCGTGAGCCGTCCCTTGTTGACCGCCGTCGCCGCAATGGAGCGGGCGTCCATAAGGGCCACGGAAGCGATCTGGCCGCTCTGGAGCTTGGAGCCCTCCCTGTTGGGGAAGTTCCTGGTGGAATGGCGGATGCTGAAGGCGTTGTTGGCGGGGGTGTCACCCGCGCCGAAGCAGGGACCGCAGAAGGCCGTTTTCATCACCGCGCCCGTCTCCAGGATCTTCGCCGCCGCGCCGTTTTTGATGAGCTCCATGTAAACCGGCATGCTGGCCGGATATACGCTTAAGGTGAAGGCGCCGTTTCCGATGCTGGCTCCCTCCAGGATATCCGCCGCGTCGCAGATATTCTCAAAGCCGCCGCCGGCGCAGCCCGCGATAATGCCCTGCTCCACATAGAAGGCGTTATCCCGCACCTTGTCTGCCAGGGAGAACTCCACCGCGCCGCCAAGGCTCACCTTTGCCCGCTTCTCCACATCGGCGAGGACATCCTTTAAGTTGGCGTTGACCTCCTCGATGGTGTAGGTATTGCTGGGATGGAAGGGCATGGAGATCATGGGCTTTACGGAGCTTAAATCCACCTCCACAATGCCGTCGTAGTAAGCCACGGGGCCGGGCTTTAACTCCTTATAGTCGCCGCCCCTTCCGTGGATCTCATAGAAGTCCCGGATCTTCTCATCTGTGGTCCAGATGGAGGAAAGGCAGGTGGTCTCCGTGGTCATCACGTCCACGCCGATCCTGAAATCGGCGCTTAAATTCGCCACGCCGGGGCCGATGAACTCCATGACCTTATTGTTGACGTAGCCGCACTCAAAGACCGCTCCGATGATGGCGAGGGCCACGTCCTGAGGGCCCACGCCCTTTTCCGGCTTCCCGGTGAGGTAAATGCCGATCACGCCGGGCATATTGATGTCGTAGGTCTTGTTCAACAGCTGCTTTACCAGCTCCGGGCCGCCCTCGCCCATGGCCATGGTGCCCAGGGCGCCGTAGCGGGTATGGCTGTCGGAGCCTAAGATCATCTGGCCGCAGGAGGCCAGCATTTCCCTGGCGTACTGATGGATGACCGCCTGATGGGGAGGCACGTAGACGCCGCCGTATTTCTTCGCGCAGGTGAGGCCGAACATGTGGTCATCCTCATTGATGGTGCCGCCCACCGCGCAAAGGCTGTTGTGACAGTTGGTCAGCACATAGGGGACCGGAAAGCGCTCAAGGCCGCTGGCCCTGGCGGTCTGGATGATCCCCACAAATGTAATATCATGGGAGGTCAGCTTGTCGAATCTGATCTTAAGCTTCTTCATATCGCCGGACGTATTGTGAGACTTAAGAATGCCGCAGGCCATGGTGCCCGCCGCTGCCTCCTCCTTATCCGGACATCTGCCCAGAGCCTTCAAAAGCCGGGCCTCGTGATCCTTATCGTCAGCGATCAGCTCTGTCCCGTTCACAAGATAAGCGCCGCTGTTCCACAGTTTTACCATTGCCTGTCCTTCCTCCTCGTGTATGTGATGTTCGTTTTCATTATCAGTGAATTCTTAACGCAAGTCAAGGCTTTTCCCGTTTCCCGCGAAGGCCGGTGCTCTTAAGGAACCGCTTTTTCGCGCGTCTTTCGGAACGCTCCGCCCGGACGGGGGAAGTCCCCGCCTCCCTTTCGGCGGCAGATTCCGGCGGCACCGGTGCCGCCTCCTTTTTCGGCGCCAGCTCAAATTCCACGGACACCTGGAACAGGTCCCCGTTCAGGTAAATATCAAAAACTCCTCCCTGAATCTCCGTAAAGCTCTTGGCGATGGCAAGGCCCAGGCCGCTGCCCTCGGTGCTCCGGGAGGTGTCGCCCCTTGTGAACCGCTCCGTAAGCTCCTCCCCGGAAATGTTTAACTCCGACTCGGAGATATTCTTCATGGTAAACCGGGCCCTGTCCCCTTCCTGCGAAACGCTCACATAGACGCGGGTTCCCGGCATGGCGTACTTTCTGGCGTTGGAAAACAGATTTTCCAGGATCCTCCACACCCGCCTGCCGTCGGCGATCACATAGAGGGGCTGCTCCGGGAAGGAGGTCACCTGCGTCAGTCCCCTTTCCTGGAATCTCTCATTGAACTCGCCGCAGGTCTGGCGCACCAGCTCCACATAGTTGATCCGCTCCATCTGGAGGTTGATGTTTCCGGAGCTGGCCCTGGAGGCCTCCACCAGATCCTCCGTCAGGGTTTTCAGCCGCTGGGATTTCTGGTCCAGAATATCCAGATAATGCCTGAGGGTCTCATCCTCAATGCGCTCCCGCTTCATCAGGTCCACATAATTGATGATGGATGTGAGGGGCGTTTTGATGTCGTGGGATACGTTCGTGATCAGGTCCGCCTTCATCCTCTCGCTCTTTACCGCCGTATCCACCGCGTCCTGGAGGCCGCTTCCGATATGGTTGATGCAGTCCACCAGCTTTTTATCGCTGTTTAAAAGTCCCGTGTCGTCGATCACATGATTCAGGTCTCCGGAGCTGATCTTCTCCACGCCCTTTAAAATCTGATTGCGCTTCACCGCCGTCCAGACCAGCACCCCCGCCGCCCCAAGCTGGATGGCGGAGAACAGGAGGATTCCCGTTACATAAAGAAAATCCGAGCCCCAGAACCTGTTGATGGTGATGAACATGCAAAGGGGGATCGTCGTGGCCCAGTAAACCAGGATCACGCCGATGGTCTTTCCGCTGGCGGGCCAGTTTTTTGTAAGCAGCTTAAGGCCCCTTCCGATCTTTTTCAAAAGCCTCCTGAGAAGGCTGTGCTTCCAGACCACCCCCGCCTTCAGCCGCTTTACGAGGCTGAAAAAGCCGATGAGCCCGATGATGCCCGACACGATGATGGCGATGCACTGCATGATGGTATAGATCAGGCTGGAGGTGAAGAAGTTCCGGGCGAACACGCCCGCCAGAAAGCCGCACAGCCTGATGAAGACGAAAATGCCGCCCACGATCAGGGCCGCCGCCGGTTCCGTGGGCCACTGGTCAAACTTGTCCAGGCGGATCTCGTCAAAATCCTCCTTATGGCCCACGCTGGCCAAAAGATAGATAAAGGTGGGGATGCCGCCCAGGATCCCGAGCACCAGTGCCATAAGGGCCAGGATCAGCACGGGACGGCAGAGCACGTAGCCCTCCGACATGGACTTATAGTCGTCCTGCACAGGATAGCGGGTATCCAGTCCCACCGCAAAGGACACGCCCGAATCTGTTCCCGGCACCGCCCCGGAAAGGCTGTCAAGCTGCCAGTATTCCAGATTCGTCTTTGTGAAACTGCTCCGGATCTTATGGGTCTCGCTGTCATAGGAGAAATATTTCTCCAGCCCCTCAAGCTCCGAGGGGTCCTTCATGCTGCTGTTGGTTTCGAGGATCCCGGCCTTTTCGTCGCGGATCACATAGCGCAGGTTCGTCTCCTCCCCGTCCAGCAGGTTTTTCAGCTCGTAGTACCGCTGCAAAAGCTCCTCCCCCTGACTGTACAGAGAGTAAAAGCCCGCCTGCCTCCAGGTCTCCTCCTGCTGATAATACTCGTAGGTCAGCGTGACCTGCTGCCCGGGATAGACTAAGATCTCCGCCGTGTTTTCCAGAGGGATCCTGGTAAACCAGCTGTATCCGAAATAATCCTCCCAGCCCATTTCCTTGATGAAGGCTTCTTTTTCTTCGCTGGACCGGGCCCTCCACTCGTTCCTTAAGCTCTCCAAAAGCTCCTCGTCCCCGCTCTCCCCGGCCGCGTACTCGGCGAAGGGCTCGGCGTAAAGATCAAGAAAGGCCGTGTAATCGCCCTCCTCGGAGCCGGTCAGCAAGCCGCTTCCATAGCCCTGCTCCTCGTAAAGGGCCTCGTAAATATTGGCCAGGTCCTTGAGGCAGAGGGTATACTCCGTACCGTTGATCCTGGCGATATACAGAGGGACCTCCGTATTTTCCTCGCTGCTCTCCCCGAAAAGCTGCGAAAGTCCCGCGTACTCGAAGATCTGATTGGTATCCTCCAGGATCTTCCGCTCCAGGGTCTCGGTGTTCTCAAAGCGGCCCGTCTGCAAAAGCTCCTTTTTACTGAACAGGTAGCTTCCGAAATTGTTTACATAGTAAAGGCCCATGCCGCCCGCCACCGTGATCCCCATAAAAAGGATGAACAAAAGCAGCGCCCATATTTTCTTTTTCCGAGTATATCTGCGTACCCTTCTCACGGCAGGCCTCCCTCAGAGCTTAAAGCTTCTCTACCTTATAACCGACGCCCCATACCACCTTGAGATAGGTGGGGTTCTTGGGATTGATCTCGATTTTCTCCCGGATATGGCGGATATGGACCGCCACGGTGTTGTCCACGCCGATGGCCTCCTCGTTCCAGATATTCTCATAGATCTGCTCGATGGAGAACACCTTGCCCGCGTTCATCACCAGAAATCTCAGGATATTGTATTCCATGGGCGTAAGCTTCACCGGCTCCCCGTCCACGGTGACTTCCTTCGTGTCGTCGTTGATGCACAGGCCCCCGGTCTTATGGATGGTCTCCCCGTTTTCCATGGCCAGCGTTCCCAGCTTCGTATACCGGCGGATATGGGACTTGACCCTCGCCACCAGCTCCAGCGGGTTAAAGGGCTTTGTGATATAATCGTCCGCCCCGATATTGAGGCCCAGGATCTTGTCCACATCCTCAGACTTGGCCGAGAGGATGATGATGGGCACGCTGCTGGTCTCCCGGATCTTCAAGGTGGCCCGGATCCCGTCCAGCTTCGGCATCATCACGTCGATCAGAAGAAGCTCCACCTTGTTCTCCTTTAAGAGGCGGATGGCCTCCTCGCCGTCATAGGCCTTCAGGACATGGTAGCCCTCCTGCCTTAAATAAATATCGATGGCCTCCACGATCTCCCTGTCGTCGTCGCATACCAGAACCGTCGTCTCTTCCATAATAATCACTCCCCGTTATCACTGAATACGATCCTTAGAATCTCCGATGGCGTCTCCACAATATAGGATGCCCCGTTTTCCTTAAGCTCCCCGGCTCCCCTGAAGCCCCAGGAAACGCCTATGGTATCCATTCCGGCGTTTTTCCCCGTCTGGATATCGGTGTTGGAGTCTCCCGCATATAAAACCTCCTCCGGCTTAAGGCCCATCATGGAGCAAAGCTCCAGGGCGCTAAAAGGATCGGGCTTTTTGGGAACTCCCGCCCGTTCCCCGAACACCCCCACAAAGGGAATTTCGGAAAACAGCTTTTTAATCAGCTTCTCCGTATAATCCGTGCGCTTGTTGGAGTTTACCGCCATGGCGACGCCTCCGGCCTCAAGCTCCTTCAGCATGGCAAAAATCCCCTCGTAGGGACGGCTCTTATCCAGATAGCGCCTGTCGTAGGCGGCCACGAAATATTGGAGCATCCGGTCGATCACCTCGTCGTCGCCGCGAAGCTCCTGGGGCACGCTGTTTTCCATCAGGTTTCTGAAGCCTCTTCCCACCTTCAGCCTGTAATCGTCCACTGCCCAGACAGGATACCCCATTTTCTCCAGCGCCTCGTTGACGCTGTCGGCCAGGTCCTCCAGGGTGTTCACAAGAGTTCCGTCCAGATCAAATATGATCCCTTTATATCGCTTCATTGTCTCTACCTCGTTTCCGGAGTTTTTTTCAGTATAGCATACAGGCCTGTTTTTATAAAGGGCCCCCGGACGCCGAAGCGTCCGGAGGCTCCTCCGGCTCCGATCAGTCCAGGTAGACCGGCGGCTCATAATCCTTTCCCAGCATGGCGCGCTTGCGCATCTGGAACTGCTGGAAGGCCCGCTCTGCCTGTTCGATCCATCTATGCTCCTCTCTGTCATACACCAGAAGCGTATCCGGCTTTGAGGGATGACGCCTTACGGTGTTCGTTTCATATTCTTCGCCGGTGCGGGGATCAATGTCGGCGGCCCCTGCGGCCTCCGGCTGTTCCTCCGGCTCTTCGCCCTCCCCGGAGTCCTTCTGCTCCCGGCGCTCCTCCGCCGGCTTAAGGATGGGCTGCTCCAGACGCTTTTTCACGGCGGCGTCCCAGGCGGCCAGCTTCTCCTCCATATCCAGCTCCCTGCGGCCGCCGAATTCCTGCACGGTTTCCGCGGCGTCGTCCACCTCTGTCCCAGGAAGCTCCTCCGGAGGGATCTCCACATAGAAATCCCCCTCCGCCGGGGGCTTTGGCTCCTCCTCCGGCTCTCTGGGAATCACGTAAGGGGCGGAGGCGTAGGAAACGTCGCCTTCCGGCATCCGTGAAAAGGAGGCCGTATCGGGCTCCCCTTCTTCTTCCCTCTTTATGGCATAAGGGGCCGACACCCCGGACATATCGCCGCCGGGAAGCTCCTCCAGATCCATGACCTCAGACGGTTCCTCGTCCAGATCCAGATCGAGAGGCTCCGCGTCCAGGTCAAGAGGCTCCTCCAACGGTTCCTCATCCAGATCCGCGGGCTCCTCCGGTTCCTCGCCCGGAACGAACAGCTTCGGCCACACAGAGGGCTTTTTCCTGGCCCAGGACAGGGAATCTGCTTCCGACTCCTGCCAGTCCCCGTCTGTTTCCTGAACAGGTTCCCCGGGTTCAGGCCCGGCCTCCCCGGACATGGCCTCCGGCGTCTTAAGCTCCTCCTTCTCCTGGCTCATCTCCTTCTGGATGGATTCCATGAGCGCCATTTCGATCTCTTTTAACACGTCGGACTCCGCGCTTTCTTCCCGCGCTCTGCCTGCGGCAGGGGCGGACGGCGCTTTGTTCTCCTGCTCCTCTCTCTCAAGGGCTTCTCTGGAGAGCACGACGGTCTCGTCCGGAGCCTTGGACGGCTTCGGCGGCATCAGGGCCTGAAGAGAGGCCACCGTGGCTTCCATGGGATCGATCACGGAAATCTGCACCACGCAGCCCAGGGCCTGGGCGATCTCCTTCATATCCTGCTCCTGGAAATTATCCCGGTTCAGCTTCTGGGTCAGGTTCTGCCTGGACATAGTACGCCCTGTCTGCATTTCGATCAACTCCGCCAGCTGTCGGATCGTCATGTTTTTTCTTTTTAATATGATCTTGATCTGTTCGCCAAAGGTAAGTTCCATAGTAGTGATTTTAAAGCATTCCTCAGGGTTTGTAAACTTAAAAATTTCTTAACAGAATCCTTGATTTTCCGCTTTTCTTTTTGCATCCGCAGTCTTATAATGGGGGTGTTTCAAAAAATATGATACTCCGGGAGCATGGTCTGTCATGGAAATTTCTTCTGAACAAAACAAAAACACCCTCTCCGGCCGGATCGTGGCGGTCATCTCCGATATTTTCGTCCCTACCCTGCCGGTCATCACTGCCGCCGGGACCCTGAAAGCCCTGACGCTCCTGCTTACCTATACCGGCCTCTTAAGCGACACCGGAAGCACTTATTACATCCTGTCCTTCGTCTCCGGCGCGGGATTTTATTTTCTCCCTCTGCTTTTAGCACACTCCTCCGCCAAACGGTTCGGAGGCAATCCATATCTTGCGATGTTCCTCACGGCGGCCCTTCTCCATCCGGACTTCCTTGAGGCCCTGGAATCGGGAGAGGCCCTCGCCTTCCTCTCCGTTCCCGTGACCATGCAGTCCTACGGCTCCACCGTGGTGCCCGCCGTGCTCATCGGCATCGCCGAAGCTTACGTGGAGCGGTTTTTCCACAAATGGATCCCCCAGGTGATCTCCTTCTTCGCGGTGCCCCTTTTAACCACCCTGGTGATGGCCCCCCTGGGGCTTCTGGTGCTGGGGCCTGCCGGAATGGCCGTGGGAAACGGATTAAGCGACGGTATGAACTATATTTATCAGACGGTCGGGTGGCCTGCGGTGGCCCTTCTGGCAGCCCTGGCGCCCATGCTGGTGACGGCAGGCTTCAGCCTCTGCTTCCTCCCCCTGGCCCTGGCGTCCATAAACTCCATCGGCTTCGACGCCTTCAGCCGGCCCGCCTTCCTGGCCGCAAATATGGCCATGGCCGCTTCCGCCCTGGCCGTGTTCGTAAGGGCCCGCGTAAAAAAAACAAAAGGTCTGGCTCTCCAGACCTCTGTGGTCGCCTTTATGGGAATCACGGAGCCCTCTATCTACGGGATCCTGCTTCCCCTCCGGCGTCCCTATATCGCCAGCATCCTGGGCGCCTTCATCGGCGGCGCCTTCGCCGGGATCACCCATGTGCGTGCGGTGGCTTACGCCTCGCCCAGCCTGCTGACCCTGCCCATTTTCCTGAACGACTCCTTTATCTACACCCTGCTCACCGTGGCCATAGCCTTCGTCTCCTCCTTTGTGCTGACCCTTGTGCTGGGCTTTAAGGAGGAGGCGCCCGCCGGGGCCGCCGAAGCGCCCCGGCAGCAGCTTTTAAAAAAGAGCGCTTAAGGCCAGAACAGGCAGAACAGGATCGGCATGAAGGCCGCGGGAATAAAATTCGCCACCCGGATCTTCAGAAGCTTCAGCATATTGAGCCCGATCATAACAATCGAGAGGCTCCCCACGCAGGACTTCTCCCGGATCATCGGATCTGTGAGCCACACTGCCGCAGTGCTGGCGATAAGGGTCAAAAGCCCTTCATAGAGAAACACGGGAAGGGCTCCCAGCGCCACTCCGGGGCCCATGGAGGCGGCCATGACAACGGCGGTGACTCCGTCGATCAGCGCCTTGGAAAACAGGATCTCATGGTTTCCGGACATCCCGCTCTCCATGGAGCCCACAATGGCCATGGCGCCGGTGCACACCAGGATCGTGTAGCTCACAAAGCCCTCGGCGAAGCCGTCGGCGCCTCCCGTTTTTTTCTGGATCCGCTGTCCCGTCCGCTCCAGGCGTCCGTCGAAATCAATCCAGTGGCCCAGAAGTCCTCCCACCACCATGGAGAGGATCGTCATCATGATCTCCTGGCCCTCTAATGCTCCCTGAAGCCCGATAAAGATCACGCAGATCCCCAGCCCCTGGGTGAGAAAATCTCCCAGCTCCTTTGAGATCCAGCGTTTTAAAAGGAGCCCTGCCAGGCCCCCCGCCGCCACTGCCGCCGCGTTTACTGCCGCTCCCGCAAATATCATAAGTATCCCGTCCTGTCTCTTTTTTCTGTATCCCTATTATACTTCCCTCACCGGATTCTGTCCATTGCCTTGCAGAAGATCACCGCCGTGAGGGCGCTTAAGGCCGTGGC
>CALWAW010000012.1 GCA_944375845.1 uncultured Lachnospiraceae bacterium | reverse complement strand
TCTTTGTTTTTCATGTTCTCTCCCAACTTTTCTCACCTCTATGCTTTCTTTCAGGCCGGCATCACTGCCTGCGCCCCATTAATGTTACTCGCTGCAAAACCTCCCTGCTGGCCGTGTAGGTATCCTTATAAAGCTGATAGTATTCCTGATAAATCTTATGGTTTTCTTCATCAGGAACCACTGTCAGATCCTTATAGCGGACTACGGCGCTGCAGCCATCCTCAATGTCACGGTAAATCCCGGCGCCGACGCCGGCGGCAATGGCGGAGCCAAGGCCCGCCTGCTCCTCCGTATCGGCCACCTTCAAGGGTATCCCGTAAATATCCGCCTGGATCTGGAGCCAGGGCCCGCTGCGGGCGCCGCCTCCGGAAGCCACCATGGTATCCGCCTTAAGCCCCAGATCACCGCAGACCTCGATGCACTGATTCAGCGCATAGGCCACGCCCTCCATGACAGCTCTCGTCAGCTCCGGGCGGCCGGTATTTAAGTTCACACCCAGAAACATACCGCTCAGATTGGGGTTCACGTGGGGCGTCCGTTCTCCGTTGAGGTAGGGCAGGAACACAACGCCTCCGCTTCCCGGTCTCACTTTTGCAGCTTGCTCATTTATCTGGTTATAATCAGCCCGCTCAAACAGGCTGTTAAACCACTTGAGGGATAATCCCGCGTTCATGATGGCGCCCATGGTGAACCAGCGCCCCTTTTCATAACCGCAGAACGTATTGGTGGACAGCGCCGGATTTAAGATCGGCGCGTCGCTCTGGAAGGATACCTGGCCGCTGGTCCCGATGTTGGCGGAGGCCTGTCCGGCTTTGATGATCCCGTTTCCGATGCTCTGCATCACCTGGTCGCCGCCTCCGGCGGAAACCACCGTGGATGTGGAAAGCCCCGTAGCCTCTGCCGCCCGGCGGCAGACCGTGCCGGCGGCCTCGGCTGTCCCGAAGCACCGGGGGAAGAAGTCCATCGGCACGCCGACGGCCTTCAGGATTTCCTCTGACCAGCAGTTTTTCCTGATGTCAAATGCCAGGGTCGCCGAAGCGTCCGAATAATCGGAGGAGACCTCGCCGGTCATTTTAAATTTCAGATAATCTTTCGGAAGGAAGGCGTAGCGCACCTTCGCGTAATTTTCCGGTTCGTGATCCCGCACCCACATTAAGGAGGGCAGCAGGAAGCCTGTATATACAGGATTCATCACAAGCTCCCGGACCTTTTCGGGGCCCAGGGCTTCCTTGATCTTTTCCACCTGCTCCGCGGAGCGGGCGTCGCAGTGGAGGATGGCGGGGCGGATCACCTGAAAGTCTTTATCCAGGAGCACCGCGCCGTGCATCTGCCCTGAAAAGCTGACGCCCCTGATCTCTGAAGCCGGCGCGCCGCAGGCCCCGATGGCCTCACGCACCGTCTCGCAGCAGGCGTCCCACCATTCCCGCGGGTCATGCTCGGCATAGCCGCCGCAGGGCGTAGCAAACTGGTACGCTCTGGCGCTCTGAGCCTTCACGTTTCCCGTTTCATCGATGATGATGGTCTTCAGACTGGAGGTGCCCAGATCGATCCCCATCAGATATGCCATAGCTTTCCTCCCCCTTTTCTAAACGAAGCAGGTATGGACTCCGGATACGAAGGTATCGCCGAGACCGATGGTATATTTCGGGTGCTCCAGATACCTGGAGGGCACCAGAACCGCCTGCCTTTCCGGCTTCAGCCTTTCCAGCTCCTCGTGGAAGGCAAGCCCCGTGGGGCTTAAGGACAGGGCCAGGCTCTCCCTGCATTCTTCTATGGTGCCGTATTTTCCGATCCTGGCTCTTGTTCCGGACATCAGGTTTCCGATGGTAAGCCCCTTTTCGATATCGACGCCCTTAAGCTCCTGGCCGTAATACAGGGAATAATCCTTTGTGTGAAGGACGACCCCGTGGGCTTTGTACCGTTCGATCAGGGCCTCGATCCCCTCAAGGACCGATCCGATATTTTCAATATCCGTATGGACTCCGTATTTTTCGTTCTGGGCCACCAGTTCCTCCTCGTTGGTGCCGATAATGTCGGCATAGGGCGCCAGCCGCTTGAAGAGAAGCTCCTTGACCTCCGGATTCATATAGTACGCGCCCTCCAGATAAAAGACAAAATCCGGATTTTTCTTTCTCATGGCCTCGATATGGGGACAGATCTGATCCAGCCGTTTTTCCATGACCGCCGGATCGATCACGGCGTCGAAGCCGGAGGCAAGGTAGGATGAAATGTCCTCTGCATGGGCGTTCCAGTAATCAAAGAAGCACTGGTCGATGGGCACAAGCTTATGGATTTTATCATAAAAAAGAATCAGCCTGTTGGAAAGGGGAACCGCATATTCCTTTCCGTGGATGAGAAGCTTATCGTCCTTGGAAAACTGAAGGATCATGTGATAGACCGGCGGCTCATCGGAGGCGCCCTCCATGATGGGGGCCAGCCTGTCTCCCTTTACCACCTGCATCCCGGAAACATCCATCATTTCGCAGACCTCGCGGCACTTGTCCGTGAGCTGGGCCACCATGGGAAAGCCCAGGGCCGCCAGGGCCGCCGCCCCCTGGGCGCAGGTCCCGCCCAGAGCCGGTTCCGACTCAAAATGGCTCTGAAGGTATTCGCACACCTCCACGCTGGTGATATCAAAATTGGCCCCGATGCCCTTCATCAGGCAGTAGCTGCTGATTCTGGCAAAGTCCTCCATGGTAGCTATGGTATCCCCCGCCTGGGCGCTGGGCTCGTCCTTTAAAAACTCTTCCAGGATCCTGTTGTATATGTTTACATCCCATTTGAGCACCACGTCGTAATTGCTGGTGTAGCCGAACACGTGACGCCGCCCGGTTCTTCTGCAATGCTCGATATCGCCCGGGATCTGATCCAGATATGCTTCGTATTTATCCTGATATGCCATTTTCCACACCTTTTCTATAATTTATACTCTGCCAGCAGCATTTCCAGGCTGTCCACGCTTTCCGACCCCCGCTCCGCGTTGGCCACGAAATAGAGGAGGGCGTCCAGCACCGCCATCACATAGACGTGGGAGGTGGCGCCGAATTCGCTGAACAGCGGATCCTCCACCTGGGTGCAGAGAATATGGTCTGCCACCTGGGAAATGGGGCTTCTGGCGGCGTCTGTGACCGCAATGCACTTCATTCCCTTGTCGCGGCCCAGCTCCAGCGCCTGGATCACCTGCCGCGAGCTCCCGGAATGGGAGATGCCGATCACCACGTCCCGTCTTGTGCCGAGGCTGATGCGGCTTAAGAAATATTCCGGAACCAGAGAGCTGTTGGTCCTGATTCCCAGACGGCCCAGCCGGAAGGCCAGGTCGATGGCCACGGGGCCGGTGTTGCCCACCGCCGCGATATGAACGATCTCGCTTTCCCGGATCATCCTGGCGCAGCTTAAGACAACGTTCATATCCAGCCGGGAGGCTATGTTCAGCAGGTTTCTCGCCACGCCCTGAAGGATGGCCTTCGCCGTGTCGGGGCTGTTCTGATCGCCCCGGTAGCCCACAAGCTGATGCTGGCCCAGATCCCTGGCCAGAGAAAGCTTCATCTGATAAAAGCCCTGGTAGCCCAGGTGCTTGCACATGCGGATCACCGTGGCGTCGCTGACGCCTGAAAACTCCGCCAGCTCCGAAACGTTGGCCGAGACGGCCTGCTCCGGATGCTCCAGGATATAATCGGCCACCTTTCTTTCGGCGGCGAACATTTGTTGATAATTTTCTTTAATGGTATCGATTACTAATTCGTTCGGGCCCATTGCGCTCCCCCGGCCTGCGGAGGACACCCCCTATTCGTCTCTTTGAACAATTTTGTAAATTTTCATATACTGATTATAGGATAATTGCACAGCTTTGTCAATCGTATATGAAGGCAAAATGTCCCATCCATGAAATTTTTTTTAATATTTTATTATTTTCCTTTTGGGTTTCGTGCTTTATCACCAAATCTTACTGATATTTTTGGGAGTTTTCGCCATGCTCTTGAAAAAAAATTTCACGCCCTTTAATTTTAGGATTATTTCCGTTTTTTTATCCCTTTTGGACACTTTATACATAAATCGCAAAATATTTCCCCCGCAAAACCGTCATTTCCCCAAAACTAAAATAAAAGGCTATACCAAAGGTACAGCCTTTTAAAAGTCTTACAGCGCCTTGATCCGTTCAATGGCCTTTACGGTGTTCTCATAGGTTCCGAAGGCCGTCAGCCTGAAGTAGCCCTCTCCGCTGGGGCCGAAGCCGGAGCCGGGGGTCCCCACCACGCCTGCCGTCTCAAGCAGCCGGTCGAAAAATTCCCAGGAGGTCATGGAGCCCGGAGTCTTTAACCAGATATAGGGGGCGTTGACGCCGCCGAACACCGTATACCCGGCCTCCTTAAGGCCCTCGTAGATCACCTGCGCGTTCTTCATGTAATAAGCCACCTGAGCCTTCAGCTGCCGCTTTCCTTCATCGGAGTACACGGCCTCGCCCGCTCTCTGGACAATGTAGGGGGCCCCGTTGTATTTTGTGCCGTGCCGCCTTGCCCAGAGGGCATGGAGGGAAACATCGCCGCACTTTAAATCCCTGGGAACCACCGTGTAGCCCAGGCGCACGCCGGTAAAGCCGGCGTTCTTGGAAAAGCTGTGGAGCTCAATGGCGCAGGTCCTGGCGCCCTCGCACTCATAAATGCTGTGCGGAACGTTTTCTTCCGCGATATACGCTTCGTAAGCCGCGTCGTAAATGATCACGCAGCCCTCCCTGTTGGCGTAGTTCACCCATTCCTGGAGGGCATCCTTCGTGATGGACGCGCCGGTGGGATTGTTGGGGTAGCACAGGTAAATGAGATCCGGCCGCTTTTTCGGAAGTTCCGGCGAAAAGCCGTTTTCCATGGTGCAGGGCATATAGATCACGTCGCTCCAGGTTCCCGTGGCCGGGTCGTAGGTGCCGGTCCTTCCCGCCATCACGTTGCTGTCCACATAAACGGGATAGACGGGATCGCATACGGCAATCTTATTATCCACGCTGAATATCTCCTGTATATTTCCGGAATCGCTTTTCGCGCCGTCGCTCACGAAGATTTCATCGGCCGCGATCTCACAGCCTCTGGCCCTGTAGTCATTCTCCGCGATGGCGTTTCTCAGAAATTCATAGCCCAGATCGGGGGCGTAGCCGTGAAAGGTCTCCTGAACGCCCATCTCCTCCACGGCCTTTTTGAGGGCCTCCACGATCACAGGCGCCAAAGGCTGGGTCACGTCGCCGATCCCCAGGCGGATGATTTCCTTTTCGGGGTGGGCCGCCGAATAGGCCGCCACCTTTTTTCCAATGGTGGAAAACAGATAGCTTCCGGGAAGCTTCAGGTAATTATCATTGATCTTGAACATTTTTCCATCCTCCGTTTCTCTATGGCTCTATCTTATCCATGAGCCTTGCGCCGTGTCAAGCCTTAAAGCGCAATTTCCCCTCTGTAGACCTCCCTGGCGGGGCCGCTCAGGTACATCGGGGCCGTCTCCCCGGGCCAGGCCACCTTAAGGAGCCCGCCGGGAAGGCGCACCAGGGCCCTTCTCTTTAAAATGCCTTCTGACATGGCCGCCGCGCAGGCAGCACAGGCCCCGGTCCCGCAGGCCAGGGTCTCCCCCGCGCCCCGCTCCCAGACCCGCATTTTCAGGCCTCCCCCTCCGGGCTTTACAAACTCCGCGTTGATCCCGTCCGGAAATCGGCCGCTCTCTTTCAGCCCGCGCCCCAGCTCCTCCAGGTTTAAGGAATCCACGTCGGAGCAGAAAAAAACGGCGTGGGGATTTCCCAGCCTTACGGGGATAAAGACGCGCTCCCCGCCTCCGAGGCAAAGGCTCTCTTTTTTCCCCACAGTCGGGATGCCCATCTCCACATCCGCCCAGGCGGCTCTTCCGCCCCGGACATGGCAGGACACCTTCCGGATCCCGCTGTCCGTCTCCACCTCCATTACCGTCTTTTTTACCAGCCCCGCCTCAAAGACGTACTTGGCCACGCAGCGGATCCCGTTTCCGCACATGGCTCCCCGGGAGCCGTCCGCATTGTACATTTCCATGCGGCAGTCCGCCCGCTCTGACGGGCAGATCAGGATCAGCCCGTCGGCCCCGACGCCGAAATGCCTGTCACAGATGATTCTCGCCGCTTTCTCTGGTTTTTCTACCTTTTCCTCGAAACAGTCCACATACACATAGTCGTTTCCAAGACCCTGCATTTTGATAAACCGCAAGCTCTTCCGCCTTTCTGTCTTACTGTTTCATGATCTCAAGCACCATTCTGGCCGTCTCCGCCATATTGTTTCCGCTGTCCATGCTGCACTTCTGGATATAACGGTGCGCCTCGGCCTCCGTCATATAGCTGCGCTCCATCAGCACCTCCTTGGCCCTCCGGATAACCTCCTGATCCTCCCCGCTCCTCTCTCTGGGCCTGGCGCGGAGCTTTCTCCTTCTGCGTTCCTGGGCCTCGCTCATCATGGATACGGTGTCAAGAAGGTCGTGGAGCTTTAAGGGCATGCTGACGCAGACCAGATTGTCCGCCGTGCTCTCTCCCCAGAACTGCCTGGACGCCACCAGAAGCATCTGGAACCTGTCGGGAAGGTAGGAAAGAAGCTCCTCATAGGGCATATCCGCAAACCTTCTGGCGCATATCAGGATCCCGTCGTTTAAATCCTCCATCTGGTTTAAGGCCTGGGCGCCGGTGGTACAGACAGCCGTCACCGGAAAACCGTTCCTGGTCAGAAGGTTCCTGACGCTCCTGGCGTCCTCCAGCTTGGGAAAGGCTACTATTATATTGGTCAACGCCTCTCACCTCCGGGCTCTCTGTCAGTACCGGTTCAGATATTCCCTGATCTCCCACTGCGTAACCTGGCTGCGGTAGCTGCTCCATTCCTTCCGCTTGCTGTCAATGTACTGTCTGGCAGTCTCCCTTCCGATCACCTCCAGCAGGAAGGGGTCCGCCTCCAGGGCGTTGACCGCGTCGCACAGGTTCCTCGGAAGCCGCTCGATCTCCAGGTTCCGTCTCTTTTCCTCTGTCCAGGCCGATACGTTCTCGTCCACGCAGGGCGGAAGCTCAAGCCTTTTTTCCATTCCCTCAAGGCCGGCGGCAAGGCAGGCCGCAAAGGCCAGATAGGGGTTCGCCGTAGGATCCGGCGACCGCAGCTCAAGCCTTGTATTTTCCCCGATGACCGGGGGCACCCTAAGAAGGGCGAAGGAGGTCTTTGCCGACCAGGTGGCGTACACGGGAGCCTCGAACCCCGGAACCAGCCGCTTGTAGGAATTGACCAGCGGATTCGTGAGGGCCGTGAGGCCGCTGATATGGTTCAGAATCCCCGCCATGAAATGCCTGGCCCCGGCGCTCAGGTGATCCGGATCCTCCCTGTCGTAGAACACGTTCCTTCCATCCTGGTCCAGCAGGAACATATTGATGTGCATTCCGGAGCCGTCCACGCCGGATCTGGGCTTCGGCATAAATGTGGCGTGAAGGCCGTGGCGCTTGGCGATGGACTTCACGGTCATCTTGAAGGTCAGGAGATTGTCCGCCGCCTTTAAGGCGTCGCTGTACTTGAAGTCCACCTCGTGCTGGCCCGGAGCCTTTTCATGGTGGGAGGATTTCACCTCAAAGCCCATCTCCTCCAGATTCAGGACAATGTCCCGGCGCACGTTCTCCGCAAAATCCACCGGCCCCACGTCGAAGTAACCGGCCTGCTCGTGGGTCACCGTGGTGGGCGCGCCGCCGTCGTCGATATGGAACAGGAAGAACTCGCATTCCGGCTCCACCCTGAAGGTGTAGCCCATCCGCTCCGCCTTCTCCACCACGCGCTTTAAGGCCATTCTGGTGTCCTCCTCATAAGGAGTCCCGTCGCTGTTGTAAACGTCGCAGATCAGCCTTGCCACCTTTCCCTGCTGGGGACGCCAGGGGAAGATCTCGAAGGTATCCAGGTCGGGCCTCAGGAAAAGATCAGTCCTTGCCAGCTCCCCGAACTGGTTCACGAACACGCCGTCAAAGCTGCACTCCCCGTTGAAGGCCCGCTCCAGCTGGCTGACGGTGATGGCCATATTCTTGAGCACTCCGAAGATATCGGGAAACTGGAGACGCACGAACTCCACGTCCTCCTCTTCCGCCATCCGGATGATGTCTTCCTTTGTATACCTGTTTTCACTCATATATTACGGCTCCTTTTTTTATTCTATGACAAAACTTCCCTTCAATAAAAGAAGGGCAGATTCTCCCTTTAAGAAGAAACGCCCTTGTTCTCTCTTCCGATGATAACAGGGCATTTCTTTTTTGTCAATATTGTTCCAGAAACTGAAGGAGGGCGTCCATCTGGGCGTCAGTCCCGATGGTGATCCGCAGGTAGTCCCCCGTTCTGGGGCCGGGGAAGTAGCGGACATAGATCCCCTCCGCCTTCAGATCCTCAAAAAGCCGTTTTGCATTGAGGCCCGGCTTTTTCGCAAAAATAAAGTTGGCCGAGGGCTCCGGATAGACGAAGCCCAGGGCGGAAAGCCTTTCTGCCGTCCGCTCTCTGGTTTTCCGGATCCGTTCCACCGTCTCTTTAAAATAAGCCTCGTCCTCCACGGCCGCCGTGCCCGCCGCAATGGACAGGGCGGACATGGTATAGGAGTTAAAGGAATATTTCACGTCATTCAGGGCCCGGATCAGAGACGGGCTTCCCATGGCAAAGCCGATCCTGACGCCGGCCATGGAACGGGATTTGGAGAAGGTCTGCACCACCAGCAGATTTTCGTATTTTTCAATCAGAGGAAGGGCAGACTCCCCGCCGAAATCGATATAGGCCTCGTCCACGATCACCACCGAATCCCGGTTATGGGAGACGATGTCCTCCACGTCGGAAAGGCCCATGGCCAGGGATGTGGGCGCGTTGGGATTGGGAAAGATCACGCCGCCGTTTTCCCGGAAATAATCCTCCTTGCGGATGCGAAAATCCGCGTCCAGCGCCGGCCTTTCAAAGGGGATCCGGAAAAGCTCCGCCCAGACGCTGTAAAAGGAGTAGGTAATATCAGGAAACAGAATGGGCTTTTTGGAATTGAAGAAGGTAAGAAAGGCCATGGCCAGCACGTCGTCGGAGCCCACTCCCACAAACACCTGCTCCGGCAAAAGGCCGTATCTGTCCGCCAGCGCCTTTACCAGGGCCCCGGCCTCGGGATCCGGATACAGGCGAAGCCGCTCCGCGTCGAACGCCCGCAGCGCCCTGTCCGCCCCCGGCGCGGGGCCGTAAGGGTTTTCATTGGTATTCAGCTTGATGATATCCTTTTTTGCCGGCTGCTCTCCCGGCACATAAGGCGTAACCCGCCTGATATTCTTTTCCCAGGGTTTCATGGTTCTCTCCTCTCTGCGCGCCTGCGCCTGATATGAGAAAGCGCCGCCATAAGCAGGATCCCGATCACAGCTCCCGCGCTGTCGATGCACACGTCCCGGACCGACGGGGTCCGCCCTGATGAAAACATCTGGTGGAATTCGTCGGAGGCAGCGTAGAGGACGCCGCTCAAAAGAGCCAGGGCCAGGCTCCCTCTCCCCAGGCGGGGAAAGGTTCCGAAAAAGCCTGCCAGAAAAAAGCCCAGCACCGCGTATTCCGCCAGGTGCGCCCCCTTTCTCACCAGCCATTCCGGGATATGGAGAAGGGCTGCCAGCGAGCCGCTTAATGAGCCGGACTGGCCTCCCGTCTGCCCGGAAAAGTAAAAGATCACAGCCATCCACAAAACGGACAGCGCCAGGAATATGTACCGCTCTCTATTCTTCATGTCCCTTTTTCCTGATCACGTCGATCACCCGGGAAACGTACTCTTCACAGAGCTCCTCTGTTTTCGCCTCCACCATGACCCGGATTACCGGCTCTGTGCCGCTTTCGCGCACCAGGATGCGCCCGTCGGTTCCCAGGGCCTCCTCCACCTGCCTTACGGCCGCCTGGACGTCCTCGTCGGCCCTGGCCTCGGGCTTGCTCTTTACGCGGATATTTTTAAGGAGCTGGGGATAGATTTCCACCGGGGCCGTCAGCTTCCCAAGGCTCTCCTTTTTCTCCAGCATCACCTCCATGAGCTTGATGGAAGTGAGGATGCCGTCTCCCGTGGAGGCGAACTTGCTGAAAATAATATGCCCCGACTGCTCGCCGCCCAGCCTGTGGCCGTTGGCCGCCATATTCTCGTAAACGAACCGGTCGCCCACGTCGGTCTTTTCGTAGTGGATCCCCGCGATGTCAAAGGCCTTATAGAGCCCGATATTGGACATGACCGTTGTGACCACCGTGTTGGTGTCCAGCATCCCCCGCTCCTTCATGTACAGCCCGCAGATATAGAGGATCAGGTCTCCGTCCACCACATGGCCGTTCTCGTCGACGGCAATGCACCGGTCCGCGTCCCCGTCGTAGGCGAAGCCCACGTCCAGGCCGTTTTCCACCACAAACTTCTGCAGCACCTCAATATGAGTGGAGCCGCAGTTTCTGTTGATGTTGGTGCCGTCGGGCTCGTTGTTGATCACATAGGTCTTTGCCCCCAGGGCGTCAAACACGTTCTTGGCAATGGAAAAGGCGCTGCCGTTGGAGCAGTCCAGGCCCACCTTCACATTTTTATAGGAGCGGGTGGCCAGCGAGATCAGATAGCCGATATAGCGGTTCCGTCCCTGGGAATAATCGGAGGCTTTCCCGATCTCCTCCCGGACGGCGAAGGGGATTTCCGCCCCCGTCCCGTCAATATAGGCCTCGATCTGATCCGTCACCTCCTCCTCCAGCTTTTCCCCTCTGCCGTTTAAAACCTTGATCCCGTTGTCGTAAAAGGGGTTATGGCTGGCGGAGATCATGATCCCGCAGTCAAAATCCTCCGTCCGCACCACGTAGGAAACGCTGGGGGTGGTGGTCACGTGGAGCAGGCAGGCGTCGGCGCCGGAGGCCGTAAGCCCCGCCACCAGGGAATACTCGAACATATAGCTGCTCCTTCTGGTGTCCTTTCCGATCACGACCCTGCATTTTCTGCCTTCTCTGGCCCCGTAATACCAGCCCAGGAACCGGCCCACTTTATAGGCGTGCTCCACAGTCAGCACCTTATTGGCTTCTCCCCGGAAGCCGTCTGTACCAAAATACTTGCCCATACTGCTCTCCTTTTCCATACAGAAAGGCTGCGGCGCCTGCCCACAGCCTTTGATCTTACTTGTTTTCCGGCCGGACTACGCTCTCTTTCCCAGCGCCTCAAGGTAGCGGGAAAGGGCGTCCTGCCATGCAGGAAGCCGCCGGAAGCCGTTGGCCTCCAGCTTATCCTTGGACATGCGGCTGTTTTTCGGCCGCTTTGCCGCCGTGGGATACATGGCGTTATAGGTCTCGCTGTCCACCGGCGTCACCTTCACGTCCATGCCCGCCTGCTTAAAGATCTCGCAGGCGAATTCGTACCAGCTGCAAAGGCCCTCGTTGGTGGCGTGATAACGGCCGTACTTTTCTGTCTGGATCATATCCACCAGAAGCCTTGCCAGGTCGTAGGTATAGGTGGGGGAGCCGATCTGGTCGTCCACCACGCTGACCGCGCCCCGCTCCTCGCCGAGCCTGAGCATGGTCTTGATGAAGTTCTTCCCGTTTACGCCGAACACCCAGGCGATCCGCACGGTAAAGTATTTATCCAGATGCTTTTCCACCGCCAGCTCGCCCTCGTACTTGGAGAGACCGTAGGCGTTTAAGGGATGGCGCTCATCGTCGGGCTCCCAGGGACGCTCGCCCTGGCCGTCGAACACGTAATCGGTGCTGATATACATCATTTTGATATCCAGCTCCCGGCAGACCTTCGCGATATTTTCCGTTCCGCCCGCGTTGATCCTGCGGCAAAGCTCCAGCTTTTCCTCTGCCGCGTCCACCGCGGTAAAGGCCGCGCAGTGAATCACCGCGTCCACGCCAGCGCCCTTTATGACCCGCTCAACTGCTGCGGCGTCCGTAATATCCATCTCTTCGATATCCACGCCGACGCCCTCTATATTCCTTTTTGCCAGCTCGTTCATCACGTCGTAGCCCAGCTGGCCCTTTACGCCTGTTACCAGAACCTTCATAGCTTCCTCCTGTCAGTCTGTCTCGTGGAGACGCTCTCCGTACATTTTTTCAAAATAACTGCTGTATTCGCCGCTTAAGATATGCTTCCACCAGTCCTGATTGTCCAGATACCACTGGATCGTCATGGCGATGCCGGTATCGAAGGTGTACTGAGGCTTCCAGCCCAGCTCCGTCTCGATCTTGGTGGGATCGATGGCGTACCTGCGGTCGTGGCCCGGCCTGTCGGTCACATACTGGATCAGGCTTTCCGGCTTATTTAACGCCTTCAGGATGGTCTTTACCACCTCCAGATTGGTGCGTTCATTGTGGCCGCCGATGTTATAGATCTCGCCCACCCTGCCCTTGCGGATGATCAGGTCGATGGCCGCGCAGTGGTCGGAGACGTGAAGCCAGTCGCGCACGTTCTCTCCCTTCCCGTATACGGGGAGGCTCTCATCCGCCAGCGCCCTGCTGATCATCAGGGGAATCAGCTTTTCAGGGAAGTGATAGGGGCCGTAATTGTTGGAGCAGCGGGAGACCGTCACCGGGAGCCCGAAGGTCCTGTGGTACGCCAGCACAAAAAGATCGGCGCTGGCCTTGCTGGCGGAGTAAGGGCTCGAGGTGTGGATCGGCGTCTCCTCCGTAAAGAAGAGATCCGGCCTGTCAAGGGGCAGGTCGCCGTAGACCTCGTCGGTGGAGACCTGGTGATAGCGCTTTACGCCGTACTCTTTCGCCGCGTCAAGAAGAGTCTGGGTGCCCATCACGTTGGTGCGGACAAAAATGCCCGGATCGGTGATGGAGCGGTCCACATGGCTCTCCGCCGCGAAATTGACCACCACGTCGAATTTTTCTTTCTCGAACAGCTCCATGATAAAGGGCCTGTCGGCGATATCGCCGCGGATAAACTTATAATTGGGCTTATCCTCCACCGGCTTCAGAGTCTCCAGATTCCCCGCGTAGGTCAGAAGGTCCAGGTTTACGATCATATCCTCCGGATATTTGTTGACCATGTAATGCACGAAATTTCCGCCGATGAACCCGGCGCCGCCTGTCACTAAAATTTTCATCTGTATCCCTCTCTATTCAAATCTCTTATCAATATATTTTCCGTCCATAACGTCTTTTAAATACGCGCCGTACTGGTTTTTCTTGAGAAGCTCATAGGCGGCGTTCATCTGCTCGTCGGTGATCCAGCCCCTGAGATAGGCGATCTCCTCCAGGCAGGCGATTTTTCTGTGCTGATGGGTCTCCACCGTCTTGACGAAGTTCGTGGCGTCCACCAGGGATTCATGGGTCCCCGTGTCAAGCCAGGTGAAGCCCTGGCCCAGAAGGGTCACCTCAAGCTCGCCGTTTTGCAGATAGATCTTGTTGAGATCGGTGATCTCCAGCTCGCCGCGGGCGGAGGGCTTCAAGGCCTTCGCGTATTCCACCACCCTGTTGTCGTAAAAATACAGGCCGGTCACACAGTAATTGGACTTGGGATGGGCGGGCTTTTCCTCCAGGGAAACCGCCTTTCCCTCGGCGTCGAATTCCACGATGCCGAACCGCTCCGGGTCGTCCACATAATAGCCGAACACTGTGGCGCCCTTCTCCTTGGCCGCCGCCTCTTGAAGGCGCCTGGTGAGGCCGTGGCCGTGGAAAATGTTGTCTCCCAGGATCATGGCCACGGAATCGCTTCCGATAAAGTCCTCCCCGATGATAAAGGCCTGGGCCAGGCCGTCGGGGCTGGGCTGCACCGCGTAGGAAAGCTCAATGCCGAACTGATGGCCGTCCCCCAGAAGGGCCTCGAACCGGGGCGTATCCTCGGGGGTGGAGATGATCAGGATCTCCCGGATGCCCGCGTTCATCAGCACCGAGAGGGGATAATAGATCATCGGTTTATCGTAAATGGGAAGAAGCTGCTTTGACGTTACCTTTGTCAGCGGATAAAGCCGGGTGCCGCTTCCCCCGGCAAGTATGATCCCTTTCATTGATTACCTCCTGAACACTGCGTTTTTGCCGCATATACAAGGGTAATATACCATACCTGCCGTTGTTTTGCAATGTCCTTTACTTTTATTGCCCGGACTGCTATGATAGGCGTATCAAGACTTTATAAGGAGAACAGTATGCTGAAAAAACCTGTGAAAAAGGCCGTGATCCCCGCCGCCGGCCTGGGGACCCGCTTCCTTCCGGCCACAAAGGCCATTCCCAAGGAAATGCTCCCCATCGTGGACATTCCCACCATCCAGTACATTGTGGAGGAGGCCGTGGAGAGCGGCATTGAGGAGATCCTCATCATCACCAACTCCAACAAGCACTGCATGGAAAACCATTTTGACAAGAATTACGAGCTGGAGGCCCGCCTTCTGGAATCCGGAAAGCAGGAGGAGGCGGATATGATCAACCGCATCGCCTCCATGGCCAACATCTATTATGTGCGCCAGAAGGAGCCCAAGGGCCTGGGACACGCGATCCTCTGCGCCAAGTCCTTTATCGGCCGCGACCCCTTCGCCGTGCTTCTGGGCGACGACGTGGTCATCAATGAGAACGGCGAGCCTGCCTTAAAGCAGCTCATAAACGCCTACGAAAAAATCGGCGCCTCTGTGGTGGGCGTCCAGCAGGTGCCGGAGGATCAGGTACATAAATACGGGATCGTGGCCCCCTCCCTCCACCAGATCGCCGGGGCCTCAAGGCTTAAAAAGCTGTACGACATGGTGGAAAAGCCCAAGACCGAGGATGCGCCCAGCAACCTGGCCGTCCTGGGAAGGTATGTGTTAAAGCCGGAGATCTTCGATTACCTGGAGACCCAGGGCGCCGGCGCCGGCGGGGAGATCCAGCTGACAGACGCCATCAAGCGGCTTATGTATACCCAGACCGTTTACGCATACGATTTTGAAGGCGTCCGCTACGATGTGGGCGACAAATTCGGCTTTATCAAGGCCACCGTGGATTTCGCCCTGAAGCGGGAGGATCTTCGCGAGCCTGTCACCCGTTATATCAAGGAGCTGGCTGAAAGCTTATAAAGGAGGGGCCATGGCTTATCTTCTTCTTGCCGCGTTGATCTTCCTCGCGGACTTTTTCGTAAAATCCCAGATCGAGGCCAGGAAGCCCTCGGATTTTCCCGTGGAGCTCTCCCACGGCCTTAAGCTGGAGCGCCACCATAACAGGGGCTTCTTTCTGAACCGTCTTGAGGAAAAGCCCCGGCTTGTGCGGGCCCTCGCCGCCTGCGCCGCCGTTCCCCTGGCGCTGTGGTGCGTGATCTCCATGGCGAAAAAGGGCGGAGCCGTCAAAAAAACGGCGGCGGCCTTCCTTTTGGGCGGAGCCGCCTCCAACCTTTTCGACCGGTTCACCCGCGGCTATGTGGTGGACTACCTGAGGCTTTCAGGGGCGGGCATTAAAAAAATCCGCAATATCATTTTCAATATCGCGGATTTCTTCCTGTTTCTGGGAGCGGCCCTTCTGGCGGTCCGCAGCCTGTTTTCTAAATAATATATTTTTCCATCCTGTATTTGTTCATCATCTCTTTGAAGATCTCGCCGTTTGTGGGCGGCGTGTAGGTAATGGCGTTTGCTCCGGCGTCTATGGTGCGCCGGATGCTCTCCGCCGTGTTCCCGCCCGTAGCGATGATCGGCACCTGGGGAAATTCCCTCCGGATCTTCTCCACAATCTGAGGCGTCTTATCTGCTCCCGACACGTTTAAAATCGAAGCGCCGCTTTCCAGCCGCTTCCCGATATCTGTTTTTTCGGAGACCACAGTGATCACGATGGGAATCTCCACTTTTTTGTGGAGATATTCCAGCGTCTCGTTTGGAGTCGGCGCGTTGACCACAACCGCATGGGCCCCCTGGAACTCGGCGTCCTCCGCCAGGTTGGTGACCCGCTTTCCCGTGGTCGTCCCGCCTCCCACGCCGCAGAATACCGGAAGATCCGAGCTGGTGATCAGCGCATGGGTAATGATGGGCTGAGGGGTGAAGGGGTAAACCGCCATGACCGCGTTGGCGTTGCAGTTGCGGATAATGGCGATATCCGTGGTAAACACCAGGGATTTGATCAGCTTTCCGAAAATGCGGATCCCGCTGGCCTCCTCCACCACGTCAGGCAGCAGCACCATGTGCTTTCTTAAATTTCCCTCGATTACAGGCACAAATTTTTTATCTGCCATGATCATGCCCTCCTTTATCTTAAAATAGAATCCCTACAGTGAGATCGCTGTAAAAACGCCGAACAGGTTCAGGGCCCCGTAGCCGTAGGCCCGATTCGGATAGGAGGCCGGAACCGGCCTTTCCGCTCCCCGGATCATCAGGCTCTTGATGTCCCTGGTACGGATTCCCCTGTAATTTCCCTGGACGATTCCCCATTCCAGCAGAAGCGCCGCCGCTCCCGCCCCGTGGGCCGCCGCCAGGCTTGTGCCGCTTCGCCTTCCGAAGCCGCCGCCGGGAACCGCCCCGTATATGTCTGTGCCGGGAGCCACCAGCTCCGGCTTTACGGCGCCGCCCTCGGCATAGCCTCTTCCGGAATGGATATAGAGGCTTCCCCGGCGGTGGTCATAGGCTCCGAAGGCGATGGGGCCTTCTGCCGCCGCGGGCATTGTGATGGTTGTATCGGGATCGGGCCTTAAAAACTGCGTGCCCTCCTGAAGGAAGCCCTCCACAGGCAGCCAGATATGGAAACTCCCGTCTGTATACTGCTCATTATATACCTCTAACGTCCAGATGCCCGGCGTGGGATTCGCCAGCCTGATGCGGATCACAAGGCTTCCGGATTCCCTTTCGATCAGCTGATAGTCCACATATACCACAGTCTTTTCCATGGTGAACTGAAACACGCTGTTCTGGTTCAGCCGCGGCGATACCCGGCCTGTGGACTCTCCCGCCGGAGAGCGCAGCTGAACGCTGTATACCTCGGCCTCCCCGGCCCAGAGCTCCATGGAGAGCCCCCTCTCGCCGGAGGGAATCCGAAGCTCCACGGCCTCACCCGCCCCCTGGGCATAGACTTTTCCAAAATAATGGTGGGC
This sequence comes from uncultured Lachnospiraceae bacterium, assembly GCA_944375845.1. Classification (GTDB taxonomy): domain Bacteria; phylum Bacillota; class Clostridia; order Lachnospirales; family Lachnospiraceae; genus Lientehia. Next base: position 1,789 of record CALWAW010000012.1, on the reverse strand, counting down.
CCTGTTCGCCTCGTTTCCCGCCGCAGTGACCACCGCTGTTTTTGCACGGGCCGCGGCCGCGTCCAGCATCTGCTCCAGCGCCCCGTTCCCGGCATGGTCTCCCAGGCTGGTCTCCAGCCCCACAAGAAGCGCCAGGGGAAGCCCAAGGCGTTCCGCCGTCTCCAGAAGATAACGGATTCCCGCCATGATATCTGTTTCCTGATAGGCCGGGGCGTCCTCCCGGATCAGATAATAATCCCTCAGGTACTGCTTCGCCGGCTTCAGCCTGACCACTGCCAGGAAGGCCCCCGGCGCCGCCCCGGTAAATTCCTCAGAGAAAAGCTCGCTGCCCGCAGCGACGGAGGCGATAAACGTTCCATGCCCGTTTTCATCCTCCGAGGGAAGAACGCCTTCCGGCGCCTCCTCCAGGAGGGCCCTGTTGATGTCCTCCTCTGTGTATTCGGAGCCGTAAGAAAACCCTTCCGGCACGTTTCCATCCTGAAGGGTCTGATCCCAGATCCTCAATATCCTGGTTCTTCCGGCCTGGTTCAGAAAGGCCGGATGCCGCCAGTCGATTCCCGTATCCACGATTCCTATGAGCACTCCGCTTCCGCGAAGACCCAGGACCGGCTGATCTCTCGCCCGCAGGATCCCGGAGGCTTCCATACTGGTGGTATCCGCCAGGCCGTAGAGCCTTGGGATCGCGGAGGAGCCGTAAAACTGCACCGGCGGAAGGAATTCCCGGTCCACATGGACCACCGCCAGGCTGCCCGACAGGATGTGGGGGCAGAACCGCTCTGCAAGCTCCCCGTTTTCTTCAAGGAGCTCCTTTGGCACAAGAAAATCCTCGTAATCGTTGGACAAGATCCTCTCGCGGCAATATTCTGTGTTCTGGTCTGTCATCGGGACGACGCTCCCAAAGGTTTATCACAGTATCCTATGCCTGAACTCCCAGCCTCATAACGCCCCGCATATCGATCACGGGGCCTCCCGTCTTATCGATATAGGCCCTTGTGATGGTGACGCGGCCGATGTTGTCGTCCTTGGGAATCTCGTACATGATATCCTGCATATATTCCTCCAGGACAGCCCTGAGGGCCCTGGCCCCCGTATGCTTCTCCATGGCCTTCTCGGCAATGGCCTCGAGGGCGTCGTCCTCGAATACCAGCTGTACCTCGTCCATTCTGAGAAGCTTCTCGTACTGCTTGAGAATGGCGTTTCTGGGCTCCTTCAGAATACGGACCATGAACTCCTTTGTCAAAGATTCCAGCGCCACCAGTACAGGAAGGCGCCCCAAAAACTCCGGGATCATGCCGAACCTTCTCAGGTCCTCAAGCTCTGCCCGGCACAGCAGATTCTCATCGTCGTCGTACCGGTCCTTAAGCTCTGCCCGGAAGCCGATGGAGGACTCCTTTGTGAGCCGCTCCTTCACGATCTCCTCCAGGTCCGGGAAGGCGCCGCCGCAGATGAACAGGATGTTGTCCGTGTTCACCGTTACCATGGGCACCATGGCGTTTTTACTGCCTGAGCCCACCGGCACCTCCACGACGCTCCCCTCCAGCATCTTTAAGAGCTCCTGCTGGACGGATTCGCCGCTCACGTCCCTTGTATTGGTATTTTTCTTTTTGGCGATCTTATCGATCTCGTCAATATAGATAATGCCCTTTTCGGCCTTGTCCACATCGTTTCCCGCCGCCGCCAGAAGCTTGGACACCACGCTTTCGATATCGTCGCCGATATACCCCGCCTCTGTGAGGGAGGTGGCGTCCGCGATGGCAAGCGGCACGTCTAAAAGCCTTGCCAGCGTCTT
>CALWAW010000011.1 GCA_944375845.1 uncultured Lachnospiraceae bacterium | reverse complement strand
TTCCCATGGTCGTGAGAAGGGGCTTGAACACAAAGCCGCTCAGCAGGTTGATGGTGGAGGTGGGAAGATAAAGGTCTGTGTAATAGGCGACGGCCTCGGCGCTCATGCGCGCGTCCACGGCGTATTTTGCCACGTTGCAGATATACAGATATAAAAAGCTTCCCAGGAACAGAAAAAAGCAGTCCTTCAGCAGCGCCAGGACCCTTCCCCGCACCCTTGAAAGCCGGAGCGGCTCAAATTCCTTTATGACCACAAGGTCGAAAACGGCGAAGGCAAACACGGCCGCCGCCAGAGCCGCCCCGCTGGCTGTCACGATGTTCTTTGAGACCATGACCACGAGGATAAATACGCTTCCGGAAAACAGAGTGCGGAAGGTCATGGATTTTCCCGCCAGGTCCAGGCGGCCTCTCCGGTGAAATTCCCCTTCAAAGACGTCGGCGATCCCGTCCATCATCTTATAAAAGCACATCAGGATCAGCGCCGCCGCCCTCACGCCCCGGGCGCCGGTGAGGGCCACATAGAGAAAGCCCGCCGCCGCCATGGCGAAACTGGTGACGACCCTGGCCGACAGATATTCCGGAAAGCTGTACTGACCGGATACGTCCGTCACCTGAAAGGGGCGCACCTCGTAATAACCGATGGTGAGCAGCATCTGTCCCGTTGTGAAGGCGATGGAGAAGATGCCCCCGTAATAGGCGCCCGCCGCCCTGGCCGCCGCCGCAAACAGCAGGATGCTCGCCAGCGCGAACACCAGGCTTCCCACCATATTCCAGAACACGTTTTTTCTCTCCTGGTTTTTTCCATCGCCCAGGAGAAGCGACCTCCACCTGGCTGTCATGCTTCCCCGTCCGTCCGGGCTTCTGCCCCGTGTCCGCCGGAAAGCTCCCTTGAGAGGGCCTCTGCCAGCTCTCTGTTCTCCTCCGGCCGCTTTACGGCCAGACGGATATAGGGCCTTCCTTTAAAGCCCCTTTTCCCGGACAGGTCCTTGATCAGGATCTGATATTTTTCCAGAAGCCTTACGGCCAGCTCTTCGCTTTCCATGCCGCCCGTAAGCTCGCACATCACGTAGTTGGCCTGGCTGGGGATCACCCTGAGGCCCCCGATTTTCTCAAGGAGCCCCGTAAACTCCCTGCGGGCCTCCCGGAAGCGCTCCATGGCGTTTTCATAGGTTTTCGCGTATTTCTCCGCGATCTGCATATAAAATTCTCCAAAGGAATTGATATTCCAGATCGCCGCCTCGGATTTCATTTTCCGGATCAGCGCCTCGTCGCCGCTGGCCGCGATGCCCAGCCTGAGGCCCGGAACCCCATAGGATTTGGAAATGCTTTTTATCACGATCATTCCGGGATACCGTTCCAGAAGCTCCCTGTGCAGCATGGAATTTTCCTTCATATCCCCGTCGGCAAAATCTGAAAAGGACTCGTCCAGAATCAGGCGGATGCCCCGCTCTCCCGCCCACTCTGCCAGCTCCCGGACCTCGCCGGGAGGCAGGAAGTTCCCTGAGGGATTATCAGGATTGATGAGGACCAGCCCTTCAATGTCCTTATGGGCGAAATAATTCTTAATATCCTCCGCGTTATAGGAAAAATCACGGTTTTCCGGGAAAAAGGCCTCCAGCTCCTCTTTTTTCCTGTTGGGATATTCCTCAAAGGTGGGGGCAGTCACGCCCAGCCTTCCCTTGACCAGCGCCATCAGAAGGCGGATCAGCTCGGCGGCCCCGTTCCCCACGCAGACCTGTTCTTTTTTGAGCCCGAAGGATTTTGCCGCCACCAGGCTGTTCACCGCCATGCCGGAGGGGTAATTGGTGAGAAGGCTCAGAAAGCTGGCCTGCATTTCCTCCACCAGCTTTTTCCCCGGATAAAAGGGGTTCACCAGATAGCAGAAATCCTTAAGCCCCGGATACCTCCAGTATCCGCCGTACCGCCCGGATATGGCGTGAAGCTGCTCTTTTCCGCTTAAGAACAGGGATTCCGCAATATCCAGATCCTGCTCGTCGTCGATCTCATACCACACCTCGTCCTTAAGGCGCAGCCCCTTGATCACAGGCTGCTCCAGAAGCGTGATGACCTTGAGCACCTGCTCATAATACTCGTTGTTTCCCAGCGCGCGGCAGTAAGCCTCCAGAAACGGAACATAGTAGGAGGCAGAAAATTCTTTCCCGAATTTATAGATATTGACCGTCTTATAATACCGGTCCGCGTCGGCGTAGTTAAAATTCTTTTTGGAGATGAAATCCAGGATATGGTCCTCCTCGTCCAGGGTCACCACGGTCCCGTCCATCCAGCTTTCATACTTCGCCACCAGCGCCAGGCTGGGATAGGGCGCCTCCACCAGCCTTCGCAGTACCCGCTCCTCAAAGATCAGATCAGACTCCAGAAGCAGGGTATCGTCCTCCAGAAGATAATCCTTTGCCAGATAAAGCGAATAGATGTTGTTGGTTTTATCGTAAACGGGATTGTCCACAAAGACAATGGGCGTTCGGATTTTCAGGGACCTCACATAGTCCTTCAGCTTTCCGCCCCTGTACCCGGCCACGATCACGATCCTGTCAAGCCCGAAGCCGTCCAGCTGGGACAGCGCCCGCTCGATCAGCGTCCTTCCCCCCACCCGGACCATACATTTTGTCGAATCCTTCGTAAGCTCTTTCAGCCGCCGTCCCATGCCGGCGGCAAGAATGATTGCCTGCATAGTGTTCCTCCGTCAGCGCGAATGCTCCTGCTCCCGCCATAAGATCTGCCCGCCGAATTCCTTTTCCGCTTTTTCCATGGCGGACGCGATCACCTTGTCCATATCATAATATTTGTATTCCGCGAGCCGGCCTCCGAACAGAACATTTTTCTCCTGTTCTGCCAGCTTCGCGTACTTCTCATAAAGGCTCTGGTTCCTTTCGTCGTTGACCGGGTAGTAGGGCTCCATTCCTTCCTCCCATGCCACCGGATACTCTCTTGTGACCACGGTCTTCGGATTTTCGTTGTATGGCACCGTGCAGTCGAAGTGCTTGTGCTCGATGGTCCGCGTGTAGGGAACCTCCCTGTCCGTGTGGTTCACCACGGCTACGCCCTGATAATTGTCTGTATCATAGATATCATCCTCGAACCGGAGGCTTCTGTATTCCAGCTTCCCGTACCTGTAGCCAAAATAGGCGTCGATGGTTCCGGTATAGATGATCCGCTCTGCCATCCCGTCAAAACGTGCCTTGTCCGCCAGGTAATCCGTTTCCGTAAGCACGCCGCAGCCCTCAAAAAGCCGCCCGATCAGCCCGTTATAGCCGCCCACGGGGATTCCCTGATAGCGGTCGTTGAAATAATTGTTGTCGTATGTATAGCGGACCGGAAGGCGCTTTATGATAAAGGCGGGAAGCTCCTTACAGTCACGCCCCCACTGCTTTTCCGTATATCCCTTGATGAGGCGCTCGTAGATATCCCTCCCCATCAGGGAGATGGCCTGCTCCTCCAGATTCGCGGGCCGGCCCTTTACGGCGCCTCTCTGCTCTGCGATCTTTCTTTTGGCCTCCTCCGGCGTGGAGACGCCCCACAGTTTGCTGAAGGTGTTCATGTTGAAGGGCATGTTGTACATCTGCCCCCGGTAACTGGCCACAGGGCAGTTGGTATACCGGTTAAATTCCGCCAGGCTGTTGACGAAGTCCCAGACCTTCCTGTCTGAGGTATGAAAGATATGCGCCCCGTAGCGGTGCACCGGGATCCCCTCGATCTCTTCACAGTACAGGTTGCCGCCCAGCGTCTTTCTCCTCTCGATGACGAGGCAGCTTTTTTGATGCTTTTTCGCGCACCATGCCATTACGCCGCCGAAAAGGCCGCCGCCAACGATCACATAATCATACCGCTTCATGCCCTGCCTCCTTAAGCCCATAGTTATTGGTATTTTACTACAGTTCCCCTTTAAATGCAAGGACTCCGGCGGTTTCCCGCCGGAGTCCGAAGGTATCGTATTTACTTGAACAGCCTGTTGAGGCCGCTGAACAGCGCCCTGTGGGAGGCCCGGGTGATATTGGGGCTCACGCCGACGCCGTAGGTGACCTTTCCGCTGTCCACGTCCATCACCTTGATGTAGGCCGCCGCCTGAGCGTGGGAGCCTTCTCCGAGGGCGTGCTCCGAATAGTCCAGAACCCGCACATGGACGCCCGCCGTCTCCTCAATGGCCGCCCGCACCGCGTCGATGGGGCCGTTTCCGATTCCGGTCACGGAACGGATGGTTCCACGGCACTTATAGGTCAGCTTCGCCTGGGTATCGGTCTCACCCACATCGTTTACCTCGCAGCGGATAAAGTTGAAGGGCTCCTTGGCCGCAAGATATTCTTTTTTGAACAGCTCCATGATCTGCTCCGGAGCCACCTCGCCGTGGGCCTCCGCGACGCCCTGGACCACGTCGGCGAATTCCCGGTGCATCCCCTTGGGCATCTTGAAGCCGTAAAGGCTGTCCATCACAAAGGCTACGCCGCCCTTTCCGGACTGGCTGTTGATGCGGACAATGGGCTCGTAATCCCGGCCCAGATCGGAAGGATCCACGGGAAGATAAGGGACCTCCCAGTAAGGGCTCTTCCTGGCCTTGAGCGCCCGGATGCCCTTATTGATCGCATCCTGATGGGAGCCGGAGAAGGCGGTGAACACCAGCTTGCCGGCATAGGGATGACGGGGATCGATGTCCATTTTCGTGCATCTTTCGTATACCTCGATGATCTCCCGGATATTCTCGATGTCAAGCTTCGGATCGATGCCCTGGGAGAACATATTGTAGGCCACGTTCAATACGTCCACGTTTCCGGTCCGCTCGCCGTTTCCGAACAGGGTGCCCTCCACCCGGTCGGCTCCCGCGAGAAGGGCCA
>CALWAW010000010.1 GCA_944375845.1 uncultured Lachnospiraceae bacterium | reverse complement strand
CGTTTCCCGCCGCCGCCAGAAGCTTGGACACCACGCTTTCGATATCGTCGCCGATATACCCCGCCTCTGTGAGGGAGGTGGCGTCCGCGATGGCAAGCGGCACGTCTAAAAGCCTTGCCAGCGTCTTTACCAGGTAGGTTTTTCCGCTTCCCGTGGGGCCCAGAAGGAGCATATTGGATTTTTCGATCTCCACCCCGTCAGCGTTGTCGGAAAAGATTCTCTTATAGTGATTATAAACCGCCACGGAAATGGCTTTCTTGGCCTTTTCCTGCCCTACCACATACTCGTCCAGCATCTGCTTGATCTTATGGGGCGGCGGCACCTGCTTCCGGTCAAAGACCGGCTTTTCTTCTTTTTCCTTCTTTTTCTTTACTCTCTGGTTTTTGGGTATCTCGCCGCCGTTGATTCCCAGATCGGCCAGATTGATGACGCCCACCCCCGGAATGTTGGAGAGGGCGGAAAGGTCCACTCCCCCCTGCCCGTTTCCCGGTATATTGGTAAGGCCGTAGGGGTTCCCGCCGCGGCTGAAGCTGTCGAAGGCCTTCTGCATGCAGTCGCTGCATATCGTGATATTCCCGGGCATGGTGATCATTTTCCCCGCCTTGCTCTCGGGACGGCGGCACACAAAGCAGACCTTCTCGAATTCGTCCTCGCCGGATTTTTCACCGGCTTCTCCCTTCGCCTGTCCGTCTAATTCGTCGTTCTTTATTTCCTCTGACATCTGTTTTCCCTCTTTTCTTCTTTTTCCATTATATATGAGAACCACGCCGGGAACAAGTGAACTTTTTATGAAGCAAAAACAGGCCCCGCGCTCTGGCGCAGGGCCTGTATGTGAAATCCCGGTATTTACTGCTGTCCGTTCTGCTGATAATCCTTCATATATCCCAGGGTCACCGGAATGGTCATCTCCGTGTACTGACCGTCTGTCAGCCTCTCCACCGTCAGCTCCACCTGGGTGCCTCCCGCATAGTAGGAAAGCTGAGTCTTAAGCTCATTCATGGACGCGACTCCCGTCCCCTCAATGGCCGTGATGATATCCCGCTCCTGAAGGCCGGCTGCCGCCGCGGGCCCGTTCTCCACAAGGCTGTAGACATACACGCCCTCCGGCATATTGTAGGTGCGGGCGTCGTTCTGGCTCATATCCACGCCGTTGATGCCCAGCCAGGAGGCGTCCTCCTCGGCCACCTCTGTCCTGGTCTCCTTGTTCATCAGGCTGTTGATGATGTCCATCGCCTCAGATACGGGGATGGCAAAGCCCATGCCCTCCACGTCGGTATCGGAATATTTCGCGGAATTGATGCCGATCACCTCGCCGCTCATGTTCAGCAGGGCGCCGCCGCTGTTTCCGGGGTTGATGGCCGCGTCAGTCTGCAAAAGCTTCATGGTCTTGTTGTCCACCGTCACGTCGCGGCTCAGGGCGCTGACGTGTCCGTAGGTCAGGGACTGGCCATAGCCCAGGGCGTTCCCGATGGCGATCACCTCATCGCCCACCCGGAGGGCGTCGGAGTCTCCCAGGGTAGCGATCTTGATGGCGTTCATGGTATCGTCGCTCAGAGAATCCAGAGGAACCGCGATCACCGCCAGGTCGTTGTTCTCCGCGGTGCCCTTGATCTGGGCGTCGGCGCTGCTGCCGTCCACAAAGTTCACCGTCAGGGCGCTGGCGCCCTCGATCACATGATAGTTGGTCAGCACAAGGAGCTCCGTCTCGTTCTGGCCGATGATGATGCCGGAGCCTGCGCCTGTGACCTCCTGGCTTCCGCCCTGTCCGCCGAAGAACCAGCTCCAGTCGTTGCTCTGATAGATCTGGGTATTGGTGATGGCCACGATGGAGGGCATCGCGCTCTCCGCCACGTCGGCCACCGTGGTGCTGCCCGATGAGGAGGCCGCGCTGCTGGTGGGCGCCGCCGTCTGCACCTTGGTATCTCCGGACGTCTCGGCCGCGTCGGCCGCTTTCTCCAGCTTATCCTCATAGCCGGTGGCCTTCATCACACCGATAAAGGTGCCTGCCCCGGCGCCGCCTACGATCACGCCGCACAGAAGGAACATTCCCAGCTTCTTAAAAAAGCCGCCCTTCTTTTTGTGCTTCTTCTCAGGCTTTCTGATCTCGGCAGGGCCGATCGGTTCCGTGGGAATATATGTGTACGCGGATGACTGATGGTTCATTTCCTGCCCGTTCTGAAAATCGCCATTGTAATATTCGCTCATATCATCAAGTCCTTTCTTTTTCTTTCTGACTATAGGATAGCAGTGAAATGTGATGAATCTGTGTTATTCCCGTGAAAAAAGAATGTATTTGACAAATTTAAGGACGGCTGGAATCCCAGCCGTCCCGTGCTTTAATCTGTACGGTCCTCGGCGCTGTAGCCTGTCAGATCCTCGATCTTATTGCTGATCTGCTGCACCGTGGACGAGGGCGTATAATCCATGTCGCCGAAAAGGTTCGCGTGAAGCTCTGACACATCTTCCGCAAGGCCCAGAGGCACCTTGACGGAGCCGGAGCTTTCCACATAAGCGTCCACCTGATGATAGGGGAAGGCGCTCATGGCGGTGATGTTGTACTTGCCGATATCGGGCACCAGGGACAGCACATCCGCCAGGGTCAGGTTGGTGCTCACCTCGGGGAATACCGCGTTGCAGATGTCCATCAGCTTTGCGGCGCTGCAGCTTTTCAGCTCCTCCAGGATCATTCCCACCACCTCGCGCTGGCGCTGGGCGCGGCCGTCGTCGCCGCCGTTATTGTGGCGGATCCGGCAGTAGGCCACGGTCTGGATCCCGTCCAGCAGCTGAAGGCCGGGGCCGTCCAGCTGGGTTGTTCCCTTGATGGCGCCGGTGGCGTCGCTGACCGTGTTCTCCTGGGTGTTGGTGATATAGCCGTTGATCTCGCCCATCATGCTCTCGGGGACGTCGATCTCAAGGCCTCCGATCAGATCCACCACCTGGGCCACCGCGTACCAGTTGACGGTCACGTATTCGGTGATGGTCAGATCCAGGTTCTTGTTGAGGGCGTTTAAGGCGCCCAGGTCTCCGCCGGTATGATAGGCGTTGTTGGCCTTGGCATACTTATCCTCAATGCCGTTGGTGATATCCGGCACGTTCCAGAAGGTATCCCGGAGCACCGAGGTGAGGGATACCTCGCCGGTCTCGTTGTTGATATTGACGATCATGATCACGTCGCTGTGGCTTCCTTCCTCGTCTCGGCCGAATACCGCGATGGTCCGGTAGCCCGACATGCTCTCGATGGCCTGCTGGGACAGCTCGTTGATATGGACGTCCTTCTCCGCGAAGTTGGGCTTCTGGATCAGATCCCATTTTGAGATGATAAACAGGCAGGCCAGCACCAGAACCAGAAGAAGGCCTTCAATGGCGAACAGGACTCTTCTGAGCCTGCGCTTTTTCCTGGCCTTTTTCGAGGGCTGCTTTTTTCCGCTTTTTTCCACAGGCTGAACCGCCCTTTTTCTGGAAACCGTATCCTCATAGGCCCGCTCCCGCCTGGCCGTTCCGGCGGAGGCTCTCCTGCTCCTGTCATAAGGATCCACACCTATGGGCCTTCGGCCGGAGACGCTTCCCGCTGACCTTTCCGCTCCCTGGACGGCCCTCGCCGGCCTCGCGGCGCCTGTTCCCGTCAGTCTTCCCGCGCTCCCCGAGGCCGCGCGCCTCTGGGCCGCGGCTCCCGCGTCGGGCCTGACCCGCTTTCTCTGCTCCAGCTCGCGCCGACGCCTTTCATATTCGTAGTCTTCATCCCTGTATTTCATGGCTTATTCCTTTCTGTATCTTCGGGCGTCAATATGCGTTCTTATTGATAAAGCCCCGGAAGAATGTCAAAAAGATGATCTTAAAATCAAGTCCCAGACTCCAGTTTTCTATATAGTACAGATCGTATTCGATCCGCTTCGTGATGGAGGTGTCGCCCCGGTAGCCGTTTACCTGGGCCCATCCCGTAAGGCCGGGCCGCACCTGGTGCTTTACCATATAGCGGGGGATCTCCTCCCGGAACTTCTCCACAAAATGCGGCCGCTCCGGTCTGGGCCCCACCAGGCTCATATCGCCTTTTACGATGTTCCAGAGCTGAGGGAGCTCGTCGATGCTGGTCTTTCTGATGAACTTTCCCACCTTTGTGACCCGGGGGTCGTTTCTGGTGGTCCAGGCGTTTTCCTCCTCGGAAGGCTTCTGCACCTCCATGGAACGGAATTTATACATTTTGAAGGGGCGGTTGTGAAGTCCCACCCGCTCCTGGCTGAAGATCACCGGTCCCGGCGACGACGTCCTGACCGCAATGGCCACGATCAGCATGATGGGCGAGAACAGAACCAGGGCGAAGGTGCCGCCGATGATGTCGATGGTACGCTTTACCGCCGCGTTGAAGGAATCTGTCAGCGGAACGTTCCGGATATTGATGACCGGAAGCCCCTGGAGATCCTCCGTATAGGGCTTTGTGGGGATAACCTTATTGTAATCCGGGATAAACTTTGTATGCACGCCGGATTTCTCACAGGCATTGACGATCCGCTCCAGCTTGTCGTATTCGTTGATGCTTAAGGTGATGGCGATCTCGTCCAGCCGGTTCATGGGAAGGATCTCGTCCAGGTTGGCGATGGGCCCTAAAACCCTGACGCCTTTATATTCTGTCCCCCGCTCCGCATGATCGTCCAGAATTCCCCGGATCAGGTAGCCCCAGTCGGGGTTTGCCTTCACCCGGTCAATATATCCCTGCGCCGCCCGGCTGTAGCCGATCAGGAGCACATGCTTTAAGTTATAGCCCTTTCGCCGGAAGGAACGGAGGATGCTCCTTAAGGTGATGCGAAACGCCGCCTCCAGCACAAAGTTCCAGCCGACAAAGAGGAACAGCAGCAGACGGGAGAAATGCTGGAGCCTGTCCTTTGCCAGATAAAGGACCAGGGCAATGATCAGGGCCCCCGCCACGTTTGCTTTAAATACGTTAAAAAGCTCCAGACGTCTTCCCATCACCCGCATCGGCTCGTATAAATGGAAGAACCAATACAGGATCAGTACGCCGGGAACGATAAAAAACAGTGCGCTGAAATATACTCCCTCGGGAAGGCCCGATGTCCTCCCCATGTAGCCGAAGATCATCCAGTACGCAATACAATATGATAATATGACAATAACCGCATCGATCACCACATGAAGCCGGTTCAGATGCTTTTGATTATCCTTGATCAATCTGACTCACCTGCAGCCTTTTCGATAATCCAGCCTGCTTATCGTTTTATATCATACATGATTCGCTGTCAAAGGGCAACCGAAAAAAGCATGAAGGTTTCTTAAAGTTTTATGAACCCTCCGGTTTTTTCAGCTTTCTGTACAGAAATTCCCATATATAGGAAACGGTTCCCCCTATGAGCCGCCCCTCGATGCAGATATAATGCCAGAGGTTTCTAAAGGAAAACTTCACTCTCCGGCACTTCCCTCTGGTTTTCCAGCCTTCCTTAAGGCCCTCTTTATATTCCCGTCCGAAGCCGATCTTTTTAAAGAAGCGGCTCTTCACAAGGACTCCCGCCGCGAGGGCGGGCAGGTTCAGGAGCAGCTGGAGCAGCGGCATATTTTTATAATTCAGATAGACGCTGTTCCTGGCCGCGAGGCGCACCTTAAAGGCGTTGTATTTGGAGCCGCTGGTGCCGCTTCCCACATGCTCCACCAGGGCGTCCGGCACGTACAGGTTCTGCCAGCCGTGGATTCTGGCGCGGTAACCCACGTCCAGATCCTCCAGATACGCGAAATGCAGCTCGTCAAAGTAACCGATCTGCTCAAAGACCTCACGCCGGTAAATGGCCGCCCCGGCGCAGGCGGAAAAGACCCTGGCCGGCCTGGTATACCGCTTTACGGAATGGGCCACTCCCCTCTGGAAGGCCCAGCCTAAAACCGTGTATTGATCTCCGGCGTCGTCGATCAGCTCCGGCCGGTACATCTGGATCATTTTGGGACTGGCGGAAAAAGCCCCCGGAGCTTCGTCGAGGGCTCTGACCAGCGCCGCCGTATAGCCCGGCCGCACTTTGGTATCGTTGTTCAGCAGAATCACATACGGAGTCTCGGCCGCCCGGATGCCTTCGTTGACCGCGCGGCTGAAGCCGTAATTCTGATCCAGCTCCAGAAGCCTTACCCAGGGATAACGCTCCCTCACAAGCTCCGCGCTTCCGTCCGATGAGCCGTTGTCCACCAGAAGCACCTCCATGCCCGGATACTCCTGGGCCTTCAGCGCCTCCATGCAGTCCTCCATGAATTTTTTTCCGTTGTAATTGGGGATTACGACCGTAACCTTCGCCTTCGACATTCTATGCACTCCATTGAAGCCTTGTAAAATTACAGTTTTACATTATAGTGGAAAAAAGGCGGAAAAGCAAGCTCAATCCCTCGCAAGGGGCTCCTTTTCAAGATCTCTCAGGGAGAAATCTGAACTTAACAGCGTCAGATTCGGATTATAATAAGGGTCTCCCTTTTCAAGGATCTCCGGCCACCGTTTCCGAAAAGTCTCCACTTCACCATCAAAACGAAGTACTTTTTCCGGCGTGTCTTCCATCCCCCTGGACTTAGATTCGTAATGATGGAGCTGCGCAAACGGATTGTAGACGACCAACTTTCCTAAACGCCGTACTTTAAGACAGTAATCCACATCATTAAAAGCCACTGGCAATCCTTCATAAAAACCTTCCGCCTCTTCAAAAACGCTTTTCTTCGTCATCATGCAAGCGGCAGTTACAGCACTAAGATTTTGAGCACACATAGATCTCAGAAAATATGTCTTCTCTCCTCTGTGAAAACCTACAAATGCGTGACCCGCAATCCCCTTATAGCCGATGATTACACCTGCATGCTGAATCGTATCGTCTCCGTAAAAAAGCTGGGCTCCCACGATCCCCACATCCTCTCTCTGGCAAAATCCCAGAAGCTCCTCGATGCAGTCGGGATTGATCAGCTCAGTATCATTATTTAAGAACAGCAGATATTCTCCATTCGCGCAGGAGACTGCGTAATTGTTGATCGCAGAGAAATTAAAACCCGTTCCCGGCCATGTAAGCACCCGGAGCTTCGGATATTCAGCCTCCAGCCTTTTGTAACAGCTGAAGGTTTCTTCTTCTGTGCTGTTATTTTCTACGATCAGAACCTCCAGATTTTTATAGGACGCCTTTTCCATTAAGGAACGGACGCACACCTTCAGATCCTCAATATGATCCTTATTCGGAATGATCACAGACACCTTCGGTTCTCCTTTGACAGGATAGCGGACTCTGTAAGCTCCCAGCACCTCATTTTGGAAAACCTCCACCTTTCCGATCCCGATCCGTTCACAATGCGCCCGGATCGCTCTTGCCCCTGCCTCAAAGGCATAGAGCTTTTTTTGCGGGTCCTCCGCCGTAGACTGATCGCTGGCCCTCCAATGATACAGTACCTTCGGAATATGGCTGATCTGTCCGGCCAGCTCTGTGCAGCGGAAAATAAAATCATAATCCTGAGCGCCGTCAAATTCTTTCCGGAAGCCCCCCGCCTGCTTTGCAATCTCTGCTTTCACCACAAATAAATGGGAAATATAATTCATGCTCCGCAGAAGATCCGG
>CALWAW010000009.1 GCA_944375845.1 uncultured Lachnospiraceae bacterium | reverse complement strand
ACGTCGTCAAAGCTCTTGTAAGCCACCTTCAGCGTAAACCGCTCCACCGTGACCGCCAGGCCGCCGCTTTCTTCTGCGGAGTTTTCCAGCATGGCGGATAGCCCGTCGGCAAAGTCGATCGCGACCTCTGCCGGAAGGCCCGTATCTTTGTAGAGCAGGACTTCGACTCCGGCCCGGAAGCCGTCCCAGCCGTTCTCCATTCCCGGAAGCTCCTCCGACTGGGGAAGCTCCTCAAGAAACTCCTCCAGCATATCGCCGGAGATCTCTCCGGTGAGGACGTAAGCCTCTCCGCCCTCAAGCTTCCGGGTATCCTTGGAAAGCCGGTAGGAGATGGACGGATCGATCAGGCCTGCGATGGACTCCATCTGGTCTGTCTGTCCGGCGCCGGACTCTGTTCTGGTCCACTGTCCTCCGTCGTTTACATAGCTTACCAGCCTTCCGTCCTCTTCCACGGTATACTGCTCCATATCCACGCTCAGGTCCATCAGGCTTGTGGAAACCGTTCCCTTCACATGGGTGGCTGCCGGACGGCGGACTGTCTCCCCGTCAAGCTGCGCCCCCAGGGTAAGCTCCATGGAAGCGCCGCTCTGGGAGATCTCCATGGCGGCGTCCAGCTCCACCGAAAAGCGCATGGACGAAGCCTCGCTGAGGCTTTCGGCCGCCTGGGTGATGAGCTCCTTCGCCCCGGGCTTTTTCTTTCCGCAGCCGGGAAGGGCCATGGCCGCGGCGGCAAGGACCGCCAGAATACAAAGGAGCCTCCGCGCCCTCATAGCGGCTGCCTCCCTCTCGTCTCGTCCAGCATATAGAGAAGGGCGTTGCATACGGCCGCCGCCACGTTGCTCCCGCCCTTTCTTCCCCGGGCCACGATGTAGGGCGCCTCCGTCTGCATAATCAGCTCCTTGGACTGCACCACGTTCACAAAGCCCACCGGAACGCCGATCACCAGGGCGGGAGAAAGCCTTCCCTCCTGAATGAGCTCATAAAGGCGCACCAGCGCCGTGGGGGCGTTTCCGATGGCGAAAATCAGGGGGCCCTCCATGGCCGCCGCCTTATCCATGCAGGCCGCCGCCCTGGTGGTGCCCTCGGCCTTCGCCTTCGCCGCCACGTCCTCGTCGCTCATAAAGCAGTACACCTGGCCGCCGTACTTCGCCAGACATTTTTTGTTGATGCCGGAGCGGGCCATCTGGGTGTCCGTCACAATGGAGGCCCCGCTTTTTATGGCCTCCAGGGCCTTCTCCATGACCCCCTCCGAAAAGCACAGGTTATCGGCATAGTCAAAATCAGCAGAGGTATGGATCACCCGTTTGATTAACAGGGCTTTATCCTCTGGAAGGACCTTATCCCCCAGCTCCTCGGTGATAATCTCAAAGCTTCTCTTTTCAATATCCGCAGGCAGCACCCGCTCCAGTTCCACCTTCATGGCACCCTCCTAATACTCGATTCCCTTTCTTGCCGCGATCCCCCGGTCAAAGGGATGCTTCACCTTTCTGATCTCCGAGACGTAATCCGCCAGCTCAAGAAGCTCCGCCGCCGGATCCCGGCCCGTCATTACCACCTCAAGGCTCTCCGGTTTTTCCCTTAAAAACCCAAGGAGCCGCTCTCTGTCAATGAGGCCGTGGTTGTAGGCGGCCATGGCCTCGTCCATCACAAGGAGGGCGCCGCCGTCCGCGGCCAGCTTTTCCGCCTCCGCAAAGGCCTTTTCCATCATGCGCCCGTAGACCTCGGCCGCCTCCTTTTTTTCCTCCTCCGTCATGTTCCAGAAAAACCCGAAGGAACGTTCGCAGGGGATCAGATACACGCCCGGAAGCCGCCTTAAGGAGAGAAGCTCCCCCGAATCCTCCGTCTTTAAAAACCGCACCGCCACCACGGGAAGCCCGCAGCCCGCGCTCCTTACCGCCTGTCCCACGGCGGCGGTGGTCTTTCCCTTTCCGTCGCCGCAGTAGATCTGGATCAGTCCCTTCATGCTCCGCCTCCTTTAAAGCCCGGCCTCCAGAATCCTGTAGACCGCTTCCATGTCCATGCTGTTTCGCACCGCGTCCGCCAGAATGTCGTACTGTCGCTCCTTGTAGGCCTCCATGTCGAAGGCCCGTACCGCCTCCGCCGAAAGGCCCTTGCGCTCATAGAGGCAGGCGGCCAGAGCCCTGGCGGCCTCCTCCTCGTCGAAAATCCCGTGGACGTAGGTGCCGTACACATTCCCAAGCTGCGCCCCGTCGGGCTTTTCCGGCTCCGAAAGACTTGTGAGATGGGAGGCGCCGCCTTTTACGCCGGTTTCTCCCATGTGGATCTCGTATCCCTTGAAGGCCACGCCGGAAAGGCCTTTCAGAGGGCCCTCCACGGTACGGAACACGCCCTGGGCCTGGGTCCTCACCTTCTGCCGCTCAAAAACCGTATCCATGGGAAAAAGGCCCATGCCCCGGATGCTGCCCCCCGCCTCCACGCCGTAGGGGTCGGAAAGGGTCTCGCCCAGCATCTGGTAGCCGCCGCAGATTCCCATGACAATGGTTCCTCCCGCCGCCGCCTTGACAACGGCGGCCTCCAGGCCGCTCTGTCGCATCCAGAGAAGATCCTCCATGGTGTTCTTGGTGCCGGGGATAAAGATCAGATCCGGCTCTCCCAGCTGGCCCGCCGTCTGCACGTACCGCAGGCTCACGCCGTCCATGGCCTCAAAGGGCCTGAAATCCGTAAAGTTCGAGATCCGGGGAAGGCGGATCACCGCAATGTCCACGGCCCCGCCCGCCTCATGGCGGTCAAACCGCTCCGTGAGGCTGTCCTCGTCGTCGATGTCCACGTGAAGATAGGGGATCACCCCCACGGTGGGGATGCGGATCTTTTCCTCCAGCATCCGGATCCCCGGCTCCAGGATCGTCTTGTCTCCCCGGAACTTGTTGATAATGGTGCCCTTCACCATGGCCCGCTCCTCTTTTTCCAGAAGCTCCACGGTTCCGAAAAGCTGGGCGAACACGCCGCCCCGGTCGATGTCGCCCGCAAGGAGCACCGGCGCTCCCGCCAGCCTGGCCATGCCCATGTTGACGATGTCATCCTCCTTTAAATTGATCTCCGCCGGGCTTCCGGCCCCCTCCAGGACGATAATCTCGTATTCCTCCGCCAGGGCGTTATAGGCCTTCATGATATCAGGGATCAGGGACTTTTTGTACTTAAAATAATCCCGCGCCGACATATTCCCCCGCACCTCGCCGTTTACGATCACCTGGGAGCCGGTGTCGTTGGTGGGCTTTAACAGGATGGGATTCATCCGCACCGAAGGGAGGATGCCCGCCGCCTCGGCCTGCATCACCTGGGCCCGCCCCATTTCCAGCCCCTCGGTGGTGATGAAGGAGTTTAAAGCCATGTTCTGGGACTTAAAGGGGGCGGCCCGGTAGCCGTCCTGCTTAAAGACCCTGAGAAGCCCGCCTGTTAAAAGGCTTTTCCCCGCGTTGGACATGGTTCCCTGTATCATGATCGCCTTTGCCATATCAGTTACCCTCCAGAATTCTGTGAAGCGCCCCGATAAGCGCCTCGTTCTCCGCCCTTCCTCGCACCGCGCACCTGAAATAGCCGGGGGCAAGGCCCCTGTAGTTTTCGCAGCTTCGGATCAGGATGCCCTCTTTTAAGAGAGCCTCCCCCAGATCGGCGCGCGCGCTTTTGAAGAAGATATAGTTGACGCTTCCCGGATAGACCGTCAGGGGAAGCTCCTTAAGCCGCGCTTCCAGCCATTCCCGCTCTGTCCTCACGTACCGGGCCGATTCCTCCGCGAAGCCCTTAAGGGAAAGGGCCGCGATCCCCGCCCTCTGGGCGGGAAGGGACACGCTCCAGGGCTGGCGCAGGGCGTTCATGCGTTCAAGAAGCCCCTCGTCGGCGCTTAAGCCGTAGCCTGCCCGCAGTCCCGCGCAGGCATAGGTCTTTGTGAAGGCCTTTAGAAGAAAAAGGCCGCCTCCCGGAACCTCTCCCCCCATGGAAAGGGCCGCCCGGTCCTCCCTGAAATCGAGAAAGCACTCGTCCAGGGCCAGAAGGATCCCGTTTTTTTTGCACCGCTCAAGGACCCGCTTAAGGAAATCCCGGTCCGTGAGGACGCCGGTGGGGTTATGGGGGTTGCAGAGGAAGGCGATGTCCAGATCCTCCGAGAGAGCGTCCAGATAGTCCTCCTCCAGTTTAAAGCCCCGCTGGGGCTTTAGGCCGTAAAACTCGCATTCGCAGCCGCAGGCCGAAAGGGCCTGCTCGTATTCCGCGAAGGCGGGCGCCGTAAGAAGGGCCCGCCGGGGCTTAAGG
>CALWAW010000008.1 GCA_944375845.1 uncultured Lachnospiraceae bacterium | reverse complement strand
ATAGGCATAGCAAAAGACCACATCCAGGAAATCTTTGGATGTGGTCTTTATACCATAAACAATTCCACGAATATGTCAACTTACTCGAACGGCTCAAATTTTTTTAGCCATAATAGTTCGAGTAAGGTACTTTTGGTGGACCTGAGGGGAATCGAACCCCTGTCCGAAAGCCCTTCCATTCAGGTTTCTTCCATCACAGTCACTGTTTTGACATTCCCTCCCGCGTACGCCCAGAGACAGGCTTACGCGTTCAGTAGCTTCATAAGTTCTTCCATCCCCGCAAAGCTTAAGGGACGAAGTTCCTCACATTCTCGATGCCGGACTCTTAAGCTGTGAGAGGCCTAAGGCCGACAGCTGCAATTAAGCAGCGTACGCTAACTGTTCGTCTGCGTTTATATTTAGGTTCCGTTTTGATGACGCAGCCACGGTCTGCGGATGGCTTCCCAAACTTCTGAACCCCCGTCGAAACCAGTACAAGCCCTGGTTGTGCGGACGAACATCCGCCCTCCTTTGGAGGTATCCCCATTATAGACCGGGCGGCGGCTCTTGTCAAGGCATGAAAAACGGTTGATTTATCCCAAGTATCTGCTATAATCGACTTAAGAAGAACTAGTCATATCAGTCCAGAGAAACAAACAGAAAGGAGATTCTTATGACAAAGAAAGAACAGGTACTGGCTGTATTCCGGGGCGAGCGCCCGGAGACCATGCCCTGCGGCTTCTGGCTCCATTTCCCGGCCGGGTACGAGTACGGCAAGGCCGCCACAGACATTCATCTCAAATTTTTCAAGGAGAGCGGAACCTCCCTGTGCAAGATCATGAACGAGAACACCGTTCCCAGGCAGACTCAGATCAACTGCGCCGCCGATCTTGACAAGATGGAGCCCATCGCCCACGACGATCCCATCGTCCTGCGCGAGGTGGAACTGGTAAGGGATATCTGCTCCCAGATGAAGGGCGAGGCCGTCATGCTCATCACCATCCACGGCATCATCGCCTCCGCCTTCCACGCACT
This sequence comes from uncultured Lachnospiraceae bacterium, assembly GCA_944375845.1. GTDB lineage: Bacteria > Bacillota > Clostridia > Lachnospirales > Lachnospiraceae > Lientehia. Next base: position 19,589 of record CALWAW010000008.1, on the reverse strand, counting down.
GGTGGGCGTTGAGAAAAACTTCGAGGAAAACCGCGAGATCCTGGTAAAGTATTTCCGCGAGAACCCCGAGGGCATGAAGCACGTGTTCGGCATCCTGGCAGATTATCTGGAATATCTGTCGGTGGAGTGCTTAAAGGCCGGCTGCGACGGCATCTACTACGCGGCCCTGGGCGGCGAGGATTTCCTGTTTACCGACGAGGAATTCGCCGCGTATATCAAGCCCTATGAGCTCCAGATCCTGAACGCCGTGAAGGACGCTAAATTCAACGTGCTTCATCTGTGCAAGGATCATCTGAATCTGAACCGCTATAAGGATTACGACGTTCCCGTTTACAACTGGGGCGTGTACTCCGACAATCCCAGCCTCGTCGAGGGGCGGAAGATCTTCGGAGAGGACAAGATCTACCTGGGCGGCCTGGACGACAGGGACGGCGTTTTAGTAGACGGCACCGACGAGGAGATCACCGCCGCCGTCCACGAGATCATGGACACCTTCGGCTGGAAGAACTGGATCCTGGGCGCCGACTGCACCCTGCCTACTGATGTGGATCTGCACCGCATCCATGTGGCGGTCAAGGCGGCCTCTGAATACAAACGATAACCGGCAGGCTTCACAAAAGGCAGGCTCCCGCGTAGAGCCTGCCTCTTTTATTACCGCAGGTTGCGGATCTTGAATTCTTTTTCCGCTTCCCTTCTCTGGTCCTTTTTCGCGATGTCCTCGCGCTTGTCGTAGAGCTTCTTGCCCCGTGCCAGGCCCACCTCCACCTTCACCAGGCTTCCTTTAAAATAGACCTTAAGAGGCACCAGCGTATAGCCCTTCTGCTGGATCTTCGCCGCCAGCTTATTGATCTCGGAGCCGTGCAGCAAGAGCTTTCGCACCCTTAAGGGGTCTTTGTTGAAGATGTTCCCCTTCTCGTATGGGCTGATGTGCATCCCGTAGACGTACACCTCGCCCTTGTCGATCTTGATGAAGGATTCCTTGATGCTGCATTTCCCGGCCCGGACGGACTTGACCTCCGTGCCCGCCAGGACGATCCCGGCCTCATAGGTATCATCGATGAAATAATCGTGGTAGGCCTTTTTATTGTTGGCCACCAGCTTATAGCTGTCCTTCGCCATGGTCCGCCTCCAAATCCTGCTCCGGCGCAAAATCGATGGTGCAGGCCTCTGTGTCCACCGCCGTCACCCGGATCCGGAGCTTCTGCCCGAGCCGGTAGACCCTTCCGGTGGAATGTCCCACCAGCCGGTAGCCTGCCTCGTCAAACTCATAGTAATCGTTGTCCAGGGCGGAAAGGGAGATCATCCCCTCCACCGTGTTGGGAAGCTCCACATACATGCCCCAGCCGGTGACGCCGGAAATCACGCCGTCGTAAACCTCGCCGATCCGGGAGGCCATGTACTCGCATTTCTTGAGCTTCTCCGTCTCCCGCTCCGCGTCGTCGGCCTGCCGCTCCTTTAAGGAGCACTGGGCGCATACGCCGCCTAAGAGCTCCTGATAATGTTCTTTTCTCTCCCCGCTCATTCTGCCCGCCAGGCATTCCCCGATGATCCGGTGGATCTGAAGATCGGGATAGCGGCGGATGGGCGAGGTGAAATGGCAGTAATACTTTGCCGCCAGGCCGAAATGGCCGATGCACTCCGTCTGATATTTGGCCCGCTTCATGGAGCGCAGGGTGAGGCGGCTGAGCATGGCCTCCTCGGGGGAATCCTGGATCTTCGCCAGAAGCCTTTGCAGCTCTCCGGGATGGATCTCCTCCTTCCCCATTTTCAGATGGTAGCCGAAATTGCTGATAAAGAGGGCCAGCTCGCGGATCCGGTCGGGGTCGGGATTTTCATGGACCCGGTACACAAAGGGCTGCCCCTGCCAGAAATAATCCTCCGCCACCGTCTCGTTGGCCAGGAGCATGAAATCCTCGATCAGCATGGTGGCGGCGTTGCGCTCGTAGGGATGGATATCCACAGGGCGGCCGTCCTCGTCTAAAACGATCTTGCTCTCGGCAAACTCAAAGTCGATGGAGCCCCGCTTTTTCCGGCGTTTTCTCAGGATGTCCGAAAGCTCCTTCATGCGGAAAAAGAAGGGAGCAAACTCCTTATATTCCTCCGTGAGGGCTACATCGCCCTCCAGCACGGCGTTCACCGCCGTATAAGTCATGCGCCTGTCCACGCAGATCACCGTCTTTGCGATCTCATGCTCCAGAACCTTCCCCTTTTCATCCAGCTCCACAAGGCAGCTTAAGGCGAGCCGGGGGACACCCTGATTCAAGGAGCATATCCCGTTGCTGAGCTTTTTCGGGAGCATGGGGATTACCCGGTCCGTGAGGTAAACACTGGTGCCTCTGGAAAGCGCTTCTTTATCCAGGGCGCTCCCCTCCCGCACATAATGGGAGACGTCGGCGATGTGGACGCCCAGGAAATAATGGCCGTCCCTCTTTTCCAGGGTGATGGCGTCGTCCAGATCCTTCGCGTCCTCCCCGTCGATGGTGACGGTCTGAAGGCCGCGAAGATCCCGCCGCTCCTTCATGTCGGCCTCCTCCACCTGATCGGGGATATTCCGAAGCTCCCGCTCTACCGCCTCGGGAAATTCGCTCTCAAACCCATAGCTTTTGGCGATGGAGAGGATGTCCACGCCGGGAGCGCCGGTCTGGCCCAGCACCTCTGTCACGCGGCCCTCGGGCTTTTTCCCCGCGCCGCCGTAATCGGTAAATTCCACCATGACCCGGTCCCGGTCCGAAGCGCCGAAGGCCGCCCCCGCCGGGATAAAAATATCCTGGCAGAGCTTTTTGGAGACGGGAACGGCAAAGCCGAAGCCCTTCGCCTTCTCGTAGGTGGCCACCACCGTTTTGTGGGCCCGCTCCAGCACGTTCGCCACCCTGCCCTCGGGGTTCGCCTTTTTTCCATACTTTTTCCCGTAGAGCATGCTGACCTGCACCCGGTCGCCGTCCATGGCCGAGTTCACATGCTCCGCCGGGATAAAGATGTCGGGCTTTTTCTCCGCATCGGGGTTTTCCTCGTCGCGGACCACAAAGCCAAAGCCCTTCCTGTTGCCCAGAAAGGTGCCCGTGATATAAAACTTGTCCGCCAGTGCGTACTTGCCCCGCTTGGAGATCCCGATCCTTCCCTCCGAAAGAAGGGCGTCAAGGGCGGCCTGAAGGCGGAACCGCTCCTCCTTCGGCACGCCCAGAAGGATCGCCAGCTCCTTGACGCGCATGGGCTTATAGGTCTGGTGGCCGAACAGCTCAAGAAGCTGCCCTTTCTGTTCCTCTGTAACGGGCGCCTCCTCCTCGGGCCGGAACAGCTCCTGCTCCTTCTGCTTTTTTTCGTAGGATTTGCGGCTGCGCCCTCCGTAATTTTTTCTCTTCTTCTTTTTCTTTTCCATACTTCTCCTGTCAAACAAAAGAGGATTCATCTGCCGCCAAGGGTGTTCCCTTCTGTGCCTTGGCCGGTAAATGAATCCCCATTTTCTTACCTTTCGTCTCTTCCTAGATCATATTCAGTACAAGGGCGAGCACCATAAACAGGATCGCCGCGTATTTGGTGACCTTCGCCAGAGTGCCCTCTACGGAACGGCCCTTATTCTTTTCCCAGAACGTGCCGGAGCCGCCGCTGATGGAACTGGTGAGGCCCGCGGACTTGCCCTCCTGAAGCAGTACGATTACGATCAGCGCCAGGCTTATGAGTAAAAACACAACAGTGATAATTCCCTTGATAACAGCAGTCATTTTTACACCTCCTACAGTACAAACACAGTTATTCTACCATAAAAGGCTATGGTTGACAACTGTTTTTCTTAAAAATAAACGAAGGGATTTGTATAGGACGCGGTCTCTCCCAGGTACTCCCCGATCCGAAGCAGCCGGTTGTATTTGGCGTTCCTGTCTGAGCGGCAGGGCGCGCCTGTTTTAATCTGCCCGGCGTTACAGGCCACGGCGATATCCGCGATGATGGAATCCTCCGTCTCGCCGGACCGGTGCGAGATCACCGCCTTGTATCCCGAGGCCTGGGCCAGCCGCGCGGCGGCCAGAGCCTCCGTCAGGGTCCCGATCTGGTTCACCTTCACCAGAATGGCGTTGGCGATCCTCTGCTCCACGCCCCGTTTCAGCCGTTCGGTGTTGGTGACGAACAGATCGTCCCCCACCAGCTGAAGCTTATCGCCCAGCCTGGAGGTCAGAAGCTTCCATCCGCACCAGTCCTCCTGCTCCAGACCGTCCTCGATGGAGACGATGGGAAAACGGCTTGTCAGGGCCTCGTAATAATCCACCATCTCTTCCCTGAGGCGCAGAACCTGTTTTCCGCTCATCCTGCTCTCGCCGGGAAAATAGTAGGCGTCCTGCTCCGGGTCGTAGAGCTCGCTGGAGGCCGCGTCCATGGCGATGGCCATATCCACGCCGGGGCGCTGTCCGCAGGCCTCCATGGCCTCCGTCAACAGCGAAAGGACCGATTCCGTATCGGGAAGATCCGGCGCGAAGCCGCCCTCGTCCCCCACCGCCGTAGAAAGGCCCCTGCTTTTCAGAGCAGCCCTCAGGGTATGGTACACCCTGACGCAGGCCTCCAGTCCCTCGGGAAAGCTTCGGGCCCCCACCGGCATAATCATGAACTCCTGAAAATCCACCGTGTTGTCCGCGTGCTTTCCACCGTTTAACACGTTCATCATGGGGACGGGCATCACCGGCGTGTAAACGCCGCCCAGATAGGAAAAAAGCGGAAGCCCCAGGGCCGCGGCGGCCGCCCTTGCCGCCGCCATGGACACGCTGAGAATGGCGTTGGCCCCCAGCCGCTCTTTATTCTCCGTGCCGTCGGCTTCTATAAGAAGCCGGTCGATTCTTCCCTGATCCGCCGCGTTCTCCGAAAGCACCGCCCGGGCCAGCTCCGTGTTCACATGCTCTGCGGCCCTTCTTACGCCAAGGCCCTGATACCGCTCTCCCCCGTCCCGAAGCTCTGCCGCCTCAAATTTTCCCGTGGACGCCCCGGAGGGGACGGAGGCCCGTCCCCGGACTCCTCCCTCCAGCACCACCTCGGCCTCCACAGTGGGATTCCCCCGGGAATCCAGGATCTCCCTTCCCTTTACCGATACGATCTTTAAATATTTTTCCATTTCCTTCTCCTCATTCTTTCCGTGATGAATTTAGTATAAGGAGAAAAAAACGGATTATTCACATTTCGCCATGTCCGCCCCTTGAATTCTTCCGCACGCCATGATATACTTCCAACAATGACCGAAAGCGGGGAAGCTTCATGAAACGTATCAAGGATTTTTTGTTTAAGATCATCACCCACATGCTGGACGACCGGATTTCCGTTTACGCGGCCCAGGTCTCCTTTTTTATTGTGATCTCGGCCATTCCCATCGTCATGCTTCTGGTCCCCCTGCTGCAGTTTTTGATTCCGGTATCCAGGGAGACCGTCACCAACACGATCCTGGCCGTCCTTCCAAACACCGCCCAGGTGCAGGACTTTGTCCACAGCCTGTTAAACGACGTGTACACCAATTCGGCGGGGACCATCATCTCGGTCTCGGCCATTACCACCCTGTGGGCCGCCTCGAAGGGAATCTATTCCCTTCAGCAGGGCTTAAACAGGATCTCCGGCATCAGGGAGACCCGAAACATCATCGTCCAGAGGCTTCTCTCCATTGTGTATACCCTGGGCTTTATTTTCGTGCTGATCTTCACCTTCGGCGTTCTCCTGTTCGGCAACCGGATCCAGATGCTCTTGGAATCCCTGCTGCCCCACCTGGCCCAGTTTTCCGGGCTCATCATCCTGTTCCGGACCGGCCTTTCCATCGGCCTGTTCATGCTGTTTTTCGTGCTGATCTATTCCATCCTCCCCAACAGGAGGCAGCCCATCTGGCAGCAGCTTCCGGGCGCCGCCTTTACCACAGCCGGATGGCTGATCTTTTCCTATGTGTACTCCCTGTACATCGACCACGTGGCCGACTTCTCCTATGTTTACGGAAGCCTGACCGCCATCATCCTGCTGATGCTCTGGCTCTACATCTGCATGAACATCGTGCTGCTGGGGGCGGAGCTCAACCGGATCCTAAGCGAAAAGCGGGCCGCCCGGCGCCGGAAGGACGCCGAAGGGCCCGCTCAGGAAACCACATCCTCCAGGGACTAATCCCCGGTCTTTTCTGCGATCTCCCCCTGATTTTTGTAAACAGAATCAGCCGGCACATATCCCCGGATCATGGAAAGGGGATAGATGCTCGTGTTTCTTCCGATCACGGAGCCGGGATTGATGACGGTGCCGCAGCCCACCTCCACGTGGTCGCCCAGCATGCCGCCCACCTTCTTGCGCCCGGTCTCGATGCGCGTATCGCCCGCCTTCACCACCACGGGCTTTTTGTCGGATTTCACGTTGGAGGTGATGGAGCCCGCCCCCATGTGGGCGCAGTAGCCTAAAATGGAATCTCCCACGTAATTGTAATGGGGAACCTGCACCCTGTCGAAAAGAATCACGTTCTTAAGCTCCGTGGAATTCCCCACCACGGCGCGCTCACCCACCAGGGCGCTGCCCCGGATAAAGGCGCAGTGGCGCACCTCGGTCTCTTTTCCGATGATGGCGGGCCCTGTGATGGAGGCCGTGGGCGCGATCTTCGCGCTTCTGGCCGCCCAGACGTTCTCGCCGATCTGCTCATATTCGTCGGCGGGCAGGCTTCTTCCCAGCTCCAGGATAAAATCTGAGAGGCCGGATAAGGCCTCCCAGGGATAGGTGAATCGGGAAAGGTAAGAGGCCGCCAGCGTATGATCCAGGTCAAACAGCCGTGTGATCTCCAGTTCCTTCATCTTATTCTTCTTCCTTCTTCTTTCCTCTGTTTTCAATCATGGCGCTCACCTTGCTCATGATCTTGACCGCAATCACAATCACCAGGATCGCCACGAAAATACCAAGCATCCCCTGCCCCATAACCAGCAGGGAGGTTGAAAATTTTTCCCACATAGGACTGTCTCCTTTCTAACGCTTACAGATAGGGAGCCAGCAGGCTGATGATGAGCCCGCCCGCCACAACGGAGGCCACCTGGCCCGATACGTTGGCGCCGGCCGCCTGCATAATCAGGATGTTGCCGGGCTTCTCCTCCATGGCCAGCTTCTGAACCACACGGGAGGACATGGGGAAAGCCGAGATCCCGGCCGCCCCGATCATCGGGTTGATCTTCTTTTTGCGGAACAGGTTGACGACCTTCGCAAAGAGCACGCCCGCGATGGTGTCAAATACAAAGGCGAACAGGCCGATGGCCATAATCATCAGCGTCTCCCATTTTACGAAGGCCTCCGCCCTCATGCTGAAGGCGATGGTGATTCCGAGAAGCAGGGTGATCAGGTTCGCCAGGTTGTTCTGGGCCGTATCGGAAAGGGTTCCCAGCACGCCGCACTCGCGGATCAGGTTTCCGAACATCAGGAAGCCTACCAGCGCCACGGAGGTGGGCGCGATCAGGCCGACAATAAAGGTTACCACGATGGGGAAGGCGATCCGCATTCCCTTGGATACCTGGCCGGGCTGGTAATCCATGGAGATCTGACGCTCCTTCTTTGTGGTCACCAGCTTGATGGCGAAGGGCTGCACAATGGGCACCAGCGCCATGTAGGAGTAGGCTGCCACCGCGATGGGGCCGATGAAATTGGAATCAAGCACCTTCGATACCAGAATCGAGGTGGGGCCGTCCGCCGCGCCGATGATGCCGATGGCGCCCGCGTCGTTTAAGGGGAAGCCCAGAAGCACCGCGAAGGACAGGGCCGCGAAGATACCGAACTGGGCTGCCGCGCCGAAGAAGAACATGACCGGCTGCTGGAGCAGGGGGCCGAAATCGATCATGGCGCCGATACCGATGAACAGAAGGATGGGCATGGCCTCGGACGCCTCGATGCCCACATCGTAAAGCCACTGGATAATGCCCGGCGTGTTGCCCACGCCCTCGATATACTGATCGATCACGCCGCTGAAGGGCAGGTTCACCAGAATGGCGCCAAAGCCCATGGGCAGAAGCAGCGAGGGCTCATAGCCCTTTTTGATGGCCAGCCAGATCAGCACCAGGCCCACCAGGTACATGACACCCTGCTGCGGCGTAATGGCCATAATTCCTTCCACTAAAAACTCCATACTGTACTCCTTTCCAACTCTCCTCTTTCCGGTTTTCCGGCTTCCATTTTATCTTCTGGAAGAAAAAGGCGCAGGATATCTGCGACCTTCTTTGTCATTCCTTTTTATTATACACAATTTTCTGTTTTTGTACAGGAAAAATCCCGATTTTGTCATTTCCACAGGTGGATGGTCCCCTCGTCGTTCATCTTCTTTAAGACGGTGGCCGTCACCGGGAACAGGAAGATTCCCCAGATGCCCATGACCTTGCCGCCCACGAAAATGCACATCAGCGTCACGATGGGGTGAAGGCCCACCTGCTGGCCGATGATCTTCGGCTCCAGGTACTGGCGCACCACGGTGATGATCACATAGAGGATCAGAATGCCCACGCCCATGCCCACGTTCCCCAGGATGCAGGCGATCAGCCCCCAGGGAATCAGAACGGTCCCGGTGCCCAGCACCGGAAGAATATCCACAATGGCCGTCAGCATGGCGTAGAGGAAGGCCATATCCACCCGGAGGATCGTAAAGCCGATGAAAAGCTCCAGGAAGGTGACGCACATTAAAAGCAGATAGACTCTTAAGATCCGGCCGGTCATCACCCGGGCGTTCCTGAACACGTCCACCGTCATGGCCCGGCGCTTTTCCGGTATCTGGCGCATCAAAAAGGCGGTCACGCTGTCCAGATCGGCGGTGAAGAAGAAGGACGAGATCACCGCGAACAGCACCTGCAAAAGCAGGCTGGGAAAGGACACCACAAAGGAGGCCCCCCAGCTTATGACGGCGCCGGACACCCGCTGGATCACCTCCTGCACGGCGTTCTCGACGGAATCGCCCACCGCCAGAAGGCTCTCCTGGTTATCGGGGAAGCTCCCCGCCAGCTTTTCCATGAGGGCGGTGAGCTGAGGCTCGATATGGGAGCTGTAATAGGCGGGAAGGCCGGCGGCCTTATCCTGGACAAAGGCCAGGATCCTGGCCCCGAACACATAGACTAAAACGCCGATGACCGCATAAAAAAATACCACCGCCACGGGGGACCAGAGCTTTCTTCCAAGGCCCGTCTTTCTGCAAAGGAACCGGATGAGCGGATTCAAAAGGGCGGCCACTGCCAGCCCCAGGATAAAGGGCAGAAAGATCGGGAACAGCCTTGTAAGGCAGAAATAAAGCACTCCCGCTGCGATGATAAAGTAAAGAAAATTGATGATAAAAGCTTTTCTCTTGTCAAGCTTCGTATCCATGGACGCCCCCCGGCTTTATATGATCGATCTGTCTTTACTCTATCATATTCCGCCGGGGGCGGCAAGCAGTTTGACCAAAGTTTACTTTTATTTGAGGAACCCGTTGACGATCTGCTCCTCGGCCTCGGCCTCGGTGAGGCCCAGAGTCATAAGCTTGGTGATCTGGTCCCCCGCGATCTTTCCGATGGCCGCCTCGTGAATCAGCGCCGCGTCGGGATGGTTTGCGGTAATCTCGGGCACCGCTCCGATCTTCGCGTCGTCCATGATGATGGAATCGCACTCGGAATGGCCGCTGCACCTGCTGTTTCCGTGGATCTTCGACACAAAAAGCTGATGGGACTCATCCCTCGCCACGGAGCGGGACACCACGTTGGCGCTGGAGCCTTCTCCGTTCAGATCCACGGAGAAGGTGCTCTTGGCGTCCTGCTTTCCGTGGGTCATCAAACGCTCCGTGACCACGAACCTGGCCCCCTCCTCCAGCACCGCCTCGGTGATTCTGTCGGTGGAGTCCACGCCCTTGATCTGGACGCTGTCCATCTCCATATAGGAATCGGGGCCCATGTTTACAATGGTCTTGGGATTCATGATCCGCTTCCCGTTCCCGTCGCCGTCGCCGTAATGCTTTTCCACGTAGCGCACCTTCGCGCCCCTCTCGATGAAAAACCGGTGGATGCCGTCGTGCCGGGAATTGTCGCAGCCGCTGTTATGGATGCCGCAGCCGGCAATAATCACCACGTCGGCCCCCTCGCCGATATAAAAATCGTTGTAGACCACTTCGTTTAAGCCCGACTGGCTTAAGATCACCGGCACATGGACGCTCTCATGCCTTGTCCCCGGCTTTACGTGAATTTCAATCCCGCTTCCGTCGGACTTGGAAACGATATCGATGTTGGCCGTCACGTTCCGGCTCTCCGTCTCCCCGTTTTTCCTGATATTGTACGCGCCCGTCGGGATCTCGTGCAGACCGGCGATCTGTTCCAGAAGTGTCTTTTCAATGGCGTCCATCAGAATCCCTCCTTGTAAAATTTGCAGCCGGCGGCTCCGTCGTTCTTTAAAAGCTCCGGAAGGATCTCGTCCTTGGGCCCCTGGGCCGCCACGCTGCCTCCGGCGATGACGATGATCTGGTCGGCGATATCCAGTATCCGCTCCTGATGGGAAATAATCAGGATCGAGGAGCCCGCGATCTGGCCGTGGAGCTTTTCAAAGACCTGAATCAGGTTGTGGAAGCTCCACAGGTCGATGCCCGCCTCGGGCTCGTCAAAGACCGACATTTTCGTGCCCCTGGCGATGATGGTGGCGATCTCGATCCGCTTCAGCTCCCCGCCGGAAAGGCTGGCGTTCACCTCTCTGTTGATATAATCCCTGGCGCAGAGCCCCACCTCGGACAGATACCCGCAGGCCCCCGCCGTGCTGATGTTCTTTCCCGCCGCCAGGCGGATCAGGTCAAGGACCGTCACGCCCTTAAAGCGGACCGGCTGCCGGAAGCCGTAGCTGATGCCCATTCTCGCCCGCTCCGTGATGCCCATATCCGTGATGTCCGTCCCGTCGAAAAGAATGCGGCCCTCCGTGGGCTTCTCGATTCCGGCGATCACCTTGACCAGGGTGGATTTCCCGCCGCCGTTGGGCCCTGTGACAGCCACGAACTGATTGTCCTCGATCTTCAGGCTGATGTTTCGCAGGATCTCCTTCTGGCTGCTCTCCTCCTCCACCTGGAAGGATATATTCTGTAATTCCAGCATAGCTTTTCCTCTCTTTCTCTATGGTATCAGCCCCGCGAACAACGGGGCAAGCACTACCGTTATGATTCCGGCGGCCACCACCGCCAGGCTGGACATGGCGCCCTCCACCTCGCCGAATTCCAGGGCGCGGCTGGTGCCGATGGCGTGGGCCGCGTTTCCGCAGGCAAGGCCGATGGCCACAGGGTTTTTGATGCGAAACAGCCTGCATACCAGCTTTGCCGTAACGGCCCCGAAGATCCCGGTGACCACCACAGCCATGACGGTGATTCCGGTCTTTCCGCCCAGCTCCTCGGCCACTCCCATTGCGATGGCCGTAGTCACCGACTTGGGCTGAAGGGAATGGTAGATCTCACCGTCAAGTCCCAGCAGGGCGCACATACCCCATATAGACAGGGCCGCCGCCAGGCACCCGCTTCCGATTCCTAAAAGGATGGCGGCCAGGTTCTTTCTTAAGACCTTGAGCTGCTTGTACATGGGGATGGCCAGACAGACCGTGCAGGGCGTAAGAAAATAGGTGATGTGCTCCGCCCCGGCGTCGAAGGTCTCATAGTCAATATCGAAGATCAGCAGCACCGCCACGCAGAGCACGGAGCTGATGAGCAGCGGGTTGAAGATCGTATAAGGGAACCGCTTCTGAAGGGCAAGGCCGATCACGTAGGTTCCCAGGGCCAGGAAAAAGCCGAAATAGAGATTCCCCTGAAGCCATTCATTCATGGGCCTTTCCCTCCTTTTTCGCCTTTCTGGAGAGGACGGCCTGGGACACCAGTCCCGTGACCGCCATGACCGCCACCGTGCTTGCCAGGCAGACCGCCAGGATGGGAATCAGCTTTCCCGCCAGGTCTCCCCCCATGGTCATCAGGCTCACGCAGGGGCCGATGAACAGGGCCGGCATGACCTTAATCAGGAAGGTTCCCGCCTCCTCCACCTGCTCAAGCTTTATGAGCCCCGACGCCAGGCAGAGGAACATGATGAGAAGCCCGTATACGCTTCCCGGGACGGGAAGGGGCAGAAGCCTGTTCAAAAGCTCTCCCGCAAAGGAAACTGCCATGATGATCATAAGCTGCTTCAGATATTTCATTCCGCTCCTCCATAAATACCCCCATGCGGTACTTTGCCATTATACGACAGAATACAGCCGCTTTCAAGGGGGGCTTAAAAATTCCACGGGACTTCCGGACCCGGGAAAACGGTGCTTCCCATGAAACGAAAAGGCCCCCCGACTAGCGAGAGGCCTGACGTGCAGTTGGCGGGACTTGAACCCGCACGAGCGCAATGCTCACTAGATCCTTAGTCTAGCGCGTATGCCAATTCCGCCACAACTGCGAACTGCCGTTTAACCGGCACGGCTATTATAATAGCATTTTACAAAAAAAATGTCAATGGTTTTTTTCAGATTTGGTTTCCGGAAAAACAAAAGACAGCCCTTCGGCTGTCCTCGTGCAGTTGGAGGGACTTGAACCCTCACGAGCGTAATGCTCACATGAACCTGAATCATGCGCGTATGCCAATTCCGCCACAACTGCGTATGTTCTGTTCCCGTGGGAACGAAAAATAGTATATCGTAAATCGTTTTAAATGTCAACAAAATTTTAAAAAAAAGCAAAAATTATCTCAGCCGCACCCGCACCTGACAGCCGCTGTAATCGGGAAGGGTGATGGTGGCGGATCTGTCGGTGCAGTCCCTGGAAAGCCGCCCGTTGACGCGGTTCGCCAGCCTGCGGAAGGCTTTTTTCCCCTCCTCCGCCTCGACCGTCACCGAATCGATATATGCCGCGATATCATTCCTCTCGTCCCTGGGTAGGGTCCCCTTTTTTGCCTGGATCGCCTCGACCTCAAATCCGTACTTCATCTGTCCCGCCCTTTCAAACACCGGACCTGTCCGATACGGGTACTATTCTAAATGGATTCCGCGCAAATTGCAAGCGTTTTCTATGGGGCGTCCGCCCTCTACTCGTAAGCCCGCTCCAGAACCGCGATCACGTCGCTTTTATCCACCTTTACGGGGTTTACGATCATGGCCCCGTCGTTGATGGCCGCCTGGGCCACAGCCTCGAAGTCCTCCCGTTTCACCCCGGCCTCCTTGAGGGTGACGGGAACCCCGCACAGGTCGTGGAGCTCTCCGGAAAGGGTTCTCACCTGTTCCGCCATGGCCCGGCCCCGCTCCTCCTTCGGCGTGGCCGCGTAGGTCTCAGGACCCGCCAGATATAAAAGGAGCTCCCCGTAATCGTCCGAAAGCTTTTCCATATTGTACTCCATGCACCAGGGGAGCAGGATCGTCATGGCGTCGCCGTGGGGCACATGGCACACTCCGCCCAGGGCATGGCCGATGGCGTGGACCATCCCCACCATGGAATTGGAGAAGGCGGCGCCCGCCATGGTTGAGGCGTTGGCAAGGCCAAGGCGCGCCTCCTCGTCCCGCCCGTTCTTCACGGCCCGCTTAAGGTACCGGCCGATCATGCGGATGGCCGCAGTCCCGTAGGCCTCGCTTAAAGGGTTCCTCTGAAGGCAGGTGCAGGCCTCGATGGCGTGGCACAGCGCGTCTAACCCCGTGGAGGCCGTGGTTTTCGGCGGAAGGGTCAGGGTCATGCGCACGTCCAGCACCGTCACGTCGGGCTGGAGGTAATAGGAGATAAACTCCATTTTCATGCCGCTCACCGCGTTCCGGATCACCGCCACCAGGGTAGACTCCGAGCCGGTGCCCGAGGTGGTGGGAACGGCCACGAAGGGGATATGCCTTCCGCGGCTTAAGATCTCGCAGCCCAAAAGCTCCATAATGTCCTCCGCCTGCTGGGAGAGCAGCATCCGCACGCCCTTGGCCGTATCCAGAACGGAACCGCCGCCCACGGCCACCAGGCTGTCGCATCCGGATCTGCGGTAAAGCTCCGCGATCTCATTGACCACCGCCGAGGAGGAGTCCGCGGGAATCTCGTGATAAACGGCCCCGATCAGGATCCCGTCCGCCTGCACCGCGTCGCAGACCGTCTTTAAGGTGCCGATCTGAAAAAGAACCTGGTCGGAAAGGACCATGGGGCAGCGGGCCCCCAGCATGTGGAGCTCCATGGGGATGTTCTCCAGGGCCAGCTTCCCTGAAAGAAGCTTTGTGCTGTGCTGAAATTCATAATAATCCGGAAGCATGCTAAGCCCTCCCTGAAAGGATATGTCCGCACAGGGACAGATAGGTGCGAAGGAGCCCCATCCGCTTTTCGGGGACCTCCTTCAGGATCTTCTTTGAAATGAGCTTCGGGAACAGATAGGCCTCCGCCAGATCCATGCAGCGCACAACGGACATGGCCCTGGCGATATCGCCCTTTAAAACAAAGCCGTGCCTTGCGTAGGCCCCGGCCACGCCCACCTGACCGGAAAGCACCAGAAAGGCCGAATCGACGCTTTTGAAGGTGATCTTAAGATCCACGTCCGAAGGCTCTCCGTGAAGTCTGGAAAGGCCCTTTTCTGTTTTTTCCATAAAAAGAGAGGGCGCGCCCTCACCCATATCGATACCCCAGGTGAAGCCCTCCTCCCAGGTATCCAGCTCTTCTTTTACCCGCTCGTCCTTTTTCCCCAGCAGATCCAGCCCGTGGGATAAAAAATAAAGGATCACCGCGCAAAACGCTTTCTTGCCTGCCAGGCTCCTTTTTCTGGAGGCGGATACCTGATAAACCGCCCTGCCCTCTCCCGTCCTGACTTTTGCGACCGACTGGCTCATAATCCCTCCTGCTCCAAAGCCTTTGGAGCCTTCTCGTTTTTTTACCCCGCAATTATAGCGCAGCTTTCGGCCTTTGGCAAGTAAAATATTTTGAATTTAAAAATATTTTTGCAGTTCCTCCACCGTGTGGGGATACAGGCCCTCCCCAAGAAGCCCCTTTCTCACCAGAAACTCCGTCACCTCCAGAAGAACGGGCTTTTTCAGATGGGCCTTTTTTAACACCTGACTGTCCCGGAAGATCTCCTCGGGGGCTCCGTCGGCCAGGATCCTTCCGCCCTCGAACACCAGAACCCGCTCCGCCCAGCGGTAGACGAAGTCCACGTCGTGGGTGGATACCAGGAGGGTCCTCCCCTCTTTTCCCAGCTTTACCAGCACCTCCTCCAGCATGGCGGTGTTCACCGGATCCAAAGAGGCCGTGGGCTCGTCGAAAATGATGACCTCGGGCTTCATGGCCAGAATATCCGCGATGCTCACCCGCTTTTTCTCGCCGCCGGAAAGGTAGTGGGGCGGCCTGTCCTTCATGGCCTCCAGATCCATATACCGGAGGGCCCTGTCGGTCCTCTCTTTGACTTCTTCCCTGGAAAGCCCCAGGTTCATGGGGCCGAAGGCGGCCTCCTGATAAACCGTGGAAGCGATGATCTGGCTGTCGGCGTCCTGGAACACGATCCCCACGTGCTCCCGCAGGCGGTTTAGCTCCTTCCGGCTCCGTCCCACGGCCTGCCCCTCGTAGATCACCGCGCCCTCCTTTGGCGTCAGGACTCCGTTGAGGTTCAGGAAAAACGTGGATTTTCCCGCCCCGTTGGAGCCGATCACCGCGATCTGCTCCCCTCTTTTTATGGAAACGCTCACATCGTGAAGGGCCTCATGCTCCCCCTCGTACAGATAGCTCAGATGGGATACCTCTAAAATCGTCTCTCTCATATCCGTTCTTCCTTTCTTATCCCACAAAAAGCCGCAGGGCAAGGATCAAAGCGCCGAGGGCAAGGGCCCATAAAACCTGGAGGGGCCGCACCGGCTTCTTATCCTCCCAGAACCTGAGATCCCCGTTGTAGCAGCGGGACTCCAGCGCGTCATAGTAGGCGCCGGCCCGGCGCATGGAAACCACCAGCAGATTAGAAAAGATCCGGCCGAAGGAATACCAGGAGGCCTTCAGGCTGTGATAGCCCAGCCGCGACCTGGCGGCCACCGTCATTTTCCGTTCACTGTCATAGAGGATAAAAATAAACCGGTAGATCATGTACATCAGCTCCACCAGGAGCTTCGGCACATGGAGCTTCCTGAAAAAGCCCACGATCTCCCCCATGGGGGTGGTCAGGGTGATGAGATACAGACAGCTCACCGCGGAAAAGGCCTTCACGATCAGGCTGCCCGCCTCAAGCAGGCTCTTCCCCGTGGCCGATATGTAAAAAAAGCCCAGAAACAGGCAGTAATCCCCGCCGCGGGAAAGGGAAAAATCGAAGGCCACGGCAATGCTCCCCAGGATGATAAAGGCGAGGGGCACCGCCATGAGCCGAAGATAGCGGAGGGGCGAAAGCCTTCCCCCCGCCATGACCGTAAGGGCCATGAAAAAAAGCACCAGAAGGGAAACCGGAAGGCGGTCCATGGCGATCACGCACACCAGAAAAACCGCCGCCGTTATGATCTTAAAGGAAGGATTCCAGGAGCGCATGGCGGAGCCGTAGGCGTATTGGTCGATGGAAAGACTGCCGTGGCTGTGTCCCGCCCTTTTGTCACTCACTCTTTTTTCCTCCCTTTGTAAGCTGAAATACGATCATGCCGCCCAGCACCAGGATTCCGCCCAGGACGGTCTCGATGCCCGGCACCTCGCCCTTGGCCGCGAAGCCGATGAGACTTGTGAGCAGGGGCATGGCGAACATGAAGTTGGATACGTCACTGGTGTTTTCCGCCAGGGCGAAGGCCTTTGACCAGAGCACATAGGCCAGCGCTCCCCCGAAAATTCCCAGGTAAAGAACCGAGCCCCAGGCCGCGGCCGAGGCCCCGGAAAGCTCCCCGAGGGTCCTGGGCAGAAACACCAAAAGGAACAGGGTTCCCCCGAATATGCTGTAGGCCGTGGCCTGAAAGGGCGTGTAATCCTTCACGAACATCCTCTGGGTCAGGTTATAGACGCTTAAAGCCACGGCCGCCGACAGCATCCAGAGCACCCCCGGCTTGATGGAAAGGACACCGTTCCACAAAGTCAGGATCAGGATCCCGCCGAAGGCGGCGGCAATGCACAGCCACCCCTTCCAGGAGATCCGCTCATGGAGCACCACGCAGGAAAACACCGCCGTCAGAATCGGCACGAACTGGGCGATCACGCTGCAGGTGGCCCCGTTGATGGTCTCAGCGGACAGGTTGAAGGCCGTCACGTAATAGGCGAAGCCGACGCCTCCGGAGAGCAGGAACTTGGGCACGTCCTTAAGCTTCGGAGGGCCGATCCGTTTGACCGCCATGATGACTAAAAGGGCCGCCGACGCCGCCAGATACCGCAAAAGGCCGATGGCCTGGCTGGAAAACCCCTCCTGGGCGTACTGGGTGAACAGAAAGGCGGTGGCCCAGATGAATACCGTGATCCCCGCGTAAGGGATGTAGCTGCCCTTTTTCCCTTTCATGCTATTCCTCCCGCTGCATTTTCACGATCTCTTTAAACCGCATTCCCTGAAGCCATTTCCCGCGGAAATAGTAGACGGCGATACCTGCCATGGTCACCAGCCAGCTGAAGGGGAAGGCCAGGTAAATGACCCGGATGTTGTAGAAAAACTCTGAAACCACGAAGATAAAGCCCACCCTCGCCACGCACATGCCAAGAAGGCTTACGATCATGGGAATGATGGTATGGCCCGAGGAGAGCACCACGCCGTTTATGATCTCGTTCCAGGTGAAGATGATATAAAGGGGAAGCTGATAACGCAGCTGCAAAGCCCCGTAGGCGATGGAGGAGGGATCCGACACGAAGATCCGGCAGGCCGGCTCCGGGAACAGGCACAGAAACAGCGAAAAGGCCGCCGTCACCCCCAGGGCCATGGCCATGCACACATTCTTTCCCCGGTTCACTCTCACATAGTTGCCCGCGCCGATGTTCTGGCCCGCGAAACTGGTAAGAGCCAGGCTCAGGGCGGAGATCATGGCGTAGAGATAGCCCTCGATCTTGAAGAACAGGGTGCAGCCCGCCATGGCGTCCACGCCGAAGGCGTTGACCCTTGCCTGCACCACCACGTTGGACACGCTCACCAGCACCATCCGAAGGCCCGCCGGGACGCCGATCTTGACGATATAGGAGGTCTCTCTCCTGTGAAGGCGGATCCCCTTGAGGGTCAGCCGGTAAGCGGGATCCAGCTTCGTAAGCTTCCAGGATACCAGCACCGCGGGAAGCACCTGGGAAATGGCCGTGGCCGCCGCTGCGCCCGCAACGCCCCAGTGGAACACCCACACAAACAGCATGTCCAGCCCCACGTTGATGATACCGGCCGCCGCCAGATAAAACAGCGCGCTCTTGGAATTTCCCATGGCCCTTAAGATCCCGCTTCCCATGTTGTAGACCATGGTGGGAATCATGCCCATGAAGTAAATCCGGATATAAGTGACCGACATGGGAAGCACGTCGGCCGGGGTATCCATCCACACCAGAAGCACCGGCGCCACAAAAAAGCCCAGCACCATCAGAAGGGCCCCGGAAAGAAGGCCCAGGGCGATGGAGGAATGGACGGTCTTTGAAAGACTCTCCTCGTCCTTGCGGCCGAAGGCCTGGGAGACCGCCACGCTGGCGCCCGTGGAGATGCCCACGAACAGATTGATCAGCAGGTAGGTCAGCTTATCGCAGGAGCCGATGGCCGCCAGAGCCCCGGAGCCCACGTCCTGCCCCACGATGGCCGCGTCGGCCGTGCTGTAGAACTGCTGAAGCAGATTCGACAAAAGGAAGGGGAGCGCGAACACAAGGATCTGCCTCCAGATCACGCCCCTCGTAAGATCGGTAACCGCCCTCTCCTGCGTCTTTTTCATCTCTCGTATCCTCCCGCCTGGTCAGGTAAATTCTATTTTATCCTATCACCGTTCCCCCGCTTTTGCAAGCGCCCATTTTTCAAACTCCGCAATGGGAAGAGGACGGGAAAAGCAGTAGCCCTGCACCATGGAGCAGCCGGTCTCCCGCGCGAATGCCAGCTGCTTTTCGTCCTCGATTCCCTCGGCCACCGTCACGGCTCCGAGCTTTTCGGAGAGGGCTGTGACAGAGGCCACCACGCTCTTTACGCGGGGGTCGGAAACGTCCTGGAAAAACCGCCTGTCCAGCTTGACCGCGTCCACGCGGAAGGAGGCCAGAAGGCCCAGGGAGGAATAGCCGCTGCCGAAATCATCCAGGGAGCACAGAAAGCCCATGCGGTGCATCTGCCCGATCCAGTCCTTCATGTCCTCGATGCTCCTGTCGTCAAAGAAGATGGACTCTGTCAGCTCAAACTCCAGGAGCCCCCGGGGGATGGCGCAGCGCCGGGCCTCCTCCTCAAAGGGCTCCAGACAGCCCGGCCTTTGGAAATGGCGGCGGGACAGGTTGACCGACACCGGAATCAGAGGCTCTCCCCGCTCCATCCTGTCCTTCTGCCACCGGCACACCTGAGTGAACACATAAAGGTCCAGCTTCAGGATTTTTTCGCTTTTTTCAAAGACCGGAATAAATTCCGATGGCGGAATCAGCCCGCGCCGCTCATGCTCCCACCGCACCAGCGCCTCGGCCCCCTTGAGCTTCCCGTCCTTCGCGCCCACCTTGGGCTGAAGATAAACCCGGAAGGCTCCCGCGGCCAGGGCGGCCTCGAAGCCCTCCTCCAGCTCCTGCTCCTGTTTGA
>CALWAW010000007.1 GCA_944375845.1 uncultured Lachnospiraceae bacterium | reverse complement strand
CCCCTTAAAAATATGCCGTAATAAACGGATTTATGGCAGTTTCTCGCGGTCAGGAGCTTTCCTCCCCGCCTTACGCAGGCCGAAACAGCCGCAAGGATCCCGCAGCTGCTTCCGTTCACGAGAAAATATGTTTTTTCCGAGCCGTACACGGCGGCCGCCCGCTCCATGGCCTCCCGCAGGATCCCCAGGGGATGATGAAGGTCGTCGAAGCCGTCAATCTCCGTGATATCAAAAGAAAAGGGATTCTGAAAACAGAACCTCTTTTCGTCCCGCTTATGGCCCGGCATGTGGAAGGGGTAGTCGTCTCCCCTTCCGTATGCCGTCAGCTCATCATAAAGCTTTCCCATTTTTATTTCCCTTCGGACAGCGAAAGCCTCCGGATCTCTTCTCCGTCCATGTCTTTGATGATGAAAACGCCGTCCTCATAGACCATATAGCTGTTCTTGTTTCCGTTTTTGGGAATGGAAACGGAGCCGGGATTCAGATAGAGATACCCGCCGCAGTCCTCCATGGCCTGCACATGGGTGTGGCCGTGAAGGAGCACGTCTCCCTTTTTCAGGGGAGGAAGGCTCTCCTTGTTGTGGATATGGCCGTGGGTGGCGAAGATCATGCGGCCCTCAAGATAAAGGATCATATAGTCGGCCAGGATCGGGAACTGAAGGACCATCTGGTCCACCTCGGCGTCGCAGTTTCCGCGGACGCAGAGGAGCTCCTCCCTGTTTTCGTTGAGCATGGCGATCACCGCCTTGGGATCGTAATCCCTCGGCAGGTCGTTCCTGGGACCGTGATACAGGAGATCTCCCAGAAGGAGCAGCCGCTCTGCCTGCTCCTCTTTATAGCGGTCCAGCATTTTTTTGCAATACCAGGCTGAGCCGTGGATATCTGACGCGATCATCAGCTTCATCTTTTATTTTCCCTCCAGTATCCTGACCGCCCCGTCCATGCAGCTTCCGTCAAATTCCTCGATGCGTCCCTCGTCGCAGGCCTTCGCAAGCTCGGGGTCAATGGGGATCTCTGCCAGAATCTCGAGGCCGTGGGCCTCTGCGGTCTCTTTCAGATGGCTGTCGCCGAATATCCTGTAGCATTTCCCGTTGTCGGGGCACTTAAAGTACGACATATTCTCCACCAGACCCAGAACCGGGATATTCATAAGCTCCGCCATTTTGACGGCCTTTGCCACGATCATGGACACCAGCTCCTGGGGTGAGGTCACCACCACGATCCCGTCCACCGGAAGGGACTGGAATACGGTGAGGGGCACGTCGCCCGTTCCC
Organism: uncultured Lachnospiraceae bacterium; assembly: GCA_944375845.1. Lineage (GTDB taxonomy): Bacteria > Bacillota > Clostridia > Lachnospirales > Lachnospiraceae > Lientehia. Next base: position 5,686 of record CALWAW010000007.1, on the reverse strand, counting down.
GGAGGCATGTCCACGAACAGATAATCCAGATCGCCCCAGACCACGTCGGACCAGAACTGCTTGACTGTATTGGCGATGATGGGCCCCCTCCACACAACGGGATCTGTGTCGTTGGGAAGGATCAGATTGATGGACATGACCGGAACGCCGCCTTTGCTGTATACGGGAAGCATCCCCTTGTCGGAGCCCATGACTTTTTCTGTCAGTCCGAAGGCCTTGGGGATGGAGGGGCCTGTGATATCGGCGTCCAGAATCCCGCACCGGTATCCTTTCCGGCTCATGGAAACGGCCAGAAGGGAGGTGACCAGGGATTTTCCCACGCCGCCCTTTCCGCTTACAACGCCGATCACCTTTTTTACATGGGTCATATCATTGGGCTTCACAGAGAAGTCCGTCTTTGCTTTTTCGCAGCCCTCGCAGGATTCCTTCCCGCAGGTGGTGCTGGAGCATTTTCTTTCTTCTGCCATATATGCTTCCTCTCTGTCTTTTGATTTTTACGGTTATTATAGCAGATTTCCTCTGAAAGTTACAAGGCCTTTCAAAGCTCCGCCCTTCCGCCCGCGGCCAGATAGGAGATCCGCTCTCCCATCCGTTCTTTTAAGATCCCGTAGGCAAAAAGCCCCGTGCAGTGGCAGGTATAGTAAACGGTATCCCCCGCCTCTCCCCGAAAGCCCAGGAGCCGCCGGGCCACCGCTTCGATCTGCTCCCTTGGAATCGAACTTCCGGAGGCGGGCGCCATCAGATGAAAGCCGCCTATGACTGCGTCGGGCGCGGCCCCCTCCAGCTGTATGAACCGTTCGATGATGTTTACGATCCCCCTGTGGGCGCAGCCCGCCACCAGAATCCTCTTTCCGCCCTTCTCCCGGACGATCAGGCTCTGCTCGTGATTAAACGCATCCTGGCAGAAGCCGTCCCCGTCCCACTCCAGAAGGAGCCTGTTTGCCTCTGACAAAAGCTCCTCTCCCGGGACTCTCCCAAAGACCGTCAGCTCCTCATCGATTTTCAGCGCGCCCCTTACGGTAACCAGCCTGGGATTTTTCTTAAGAGCGGGATCGACGCCGATCTCCTCGATCCTTCCGCCGGCGCGTCTGGAATAATGCGGTTCAAGGGCGCCCTCCTGGATATAGACCGGCGCGGTCCTGCTGCGCTCTAAAAAATCTGCCAGGCCGCCGCCGTGATCATAATGTCCATGGGAAAGGACCGCTGTATCCACGGCGGAGATGTGGATCCCTGCCCGTTCTGCGTTCTTTAAAAACAGTCCGCTCTTTCCCGTATCAAACAGGATCCGGTGCCGCTTTGTCTCCAGATACAGGGAAAGGCCGTGCTCCTTTTCCCAGCCCTCCCCTGCGCTTACATCATCCATAAGAGACCATATCTTCATTCCGCTCAGTCCTTCTTTACCATCTGCTTTCCGTGGTCTGAGACTGCCTTCGCCACCTGGAAGGCGATCTGCGCTACCTTTTCGCCGTCGTCCGCCTGCGGCTTTCCGTCCAGATAACGGTTTAAAAGCTCCGTGATGAAATCATAATTTTTTCCGTAAAAGGTTTTCAGGCCCATCTCCAGATAGCCGCCGGGCGTGGCGTGGTTCTTTGTATTCTGTACAAGAATCTCCCTCGGCTCCAGCTGGGCCTCCATATGGAAGGTCTCCATGGTGCCGCAGATCATCCGGTCCGCCGCCTGCTCCGGTATCCCTTCTGTTTTTGCGAACCTTAAAACGCCCTGGCGCCACGCGCCCTGGGTAAGCTCCATAAACGCCCTGAGCCTGTCTCCCGCCGCCTCATTGCCGCAGGGAAGCACCTTTGTGCAGTCCTCGGAAAACCATTTGCGAAGCGCGCATCGAAAGGCGGAGGCCGACTGGGCCAGGGTCATCTCCTGCCCCCGCGCCTTCTCCACATCCTGGACGATATAGTTGAACTCGAACATCATGTGCCCGGCCACCTGGGCCGCCAGGAAGGGGATCGCCTTATCTCCGTCGATCTCCACCACGGCCCCTGTGGGCGTCATAAATTCCATAGCACGCCTTTTATTTTCTTCCGGCCACGCTCTCCTGGGATCAAAAGCCACAAAGGATACGCCCACCGGCGCCACGTGCACGCCCTCGATCTCCCTCACCATGTTGGGGATCATATTGGCCGCGTTGACGTCGGGCCCCAGGGTATCGTAATAATAATCCACCGACGGGGACGGGGCGAAGGAGTACAGGTCGGGAAGCGGCTCTTTATTTTCCCGCAGCATCTGATAGTAGGGCGCCAGCGTCCCTTCCGTCATGCCGCGGATCTGATCGGGCTTTACCGCCAGCACGATGAGATCCGGACGGCGTTCCCTAAGATGCCTGTCCACATTGCCCACCTCCACCGGGAAGGGGCAGACGGCGCGCTTTTCGGCCAGTCCCCTGTCGCTTCCCTTGATGCCCAGTACATGGGCTCCGATGTCTTCGCCCATGAGCTTTTCGTAGCAGGGCATGATGTAAGTTGCCAGAAAACCAAGTCCAACGATTACTACTTCTGTTTTTTTCATGATAAAAACCCTCCTGAGGCCATTATACACAAACCTCCCGGTTTTTTCACGCAGTATTTTTCATCACGCGCGCTTCAGGTAAGCCTTATTGACCCAGCCCGTATATTTCCCGGCGATCCGCACCTGATACCAGTCGCCGCTCTCCCCTGTCACGTCCACCAGGTTTCCCTCGCCAAGCTTTGGCCAGGACTCCAGAAGCCCGTACCCGGTTCCCGGGCCGGTCCGCACGTTCAGGCGGCTTCCGCCAAGACCATAGGCCTTTCCGACCCATACCTGATATTCCTGCTCCCGCTCTGCAATTTCCAGATAGCGGGCGTTCACATAGCCCTTCTGCCCCACGATGTTAATCTTCGCCCATCCGTTTTCATATTCCTCGATCACATCCACCTCGTTGCCCTGCCCCAGCTGGCGGATCACGCCATATTCTGTGCCCGGGCCGGTCCGCACATTGAGCAGCGGATCGTCCGCTGTCAGATTCGTCACCCTCGCGTAGGCCCAGGGATCATACGCCTTTGCCGCGCCCGGGCTCCCGTCCCCTTCTTCTGCGCCTGACGAGGCTCCGCTTCCGGCGGACATTCTCGCGCTGACCTCTGCCCGGAAATCCTTCATAGTCTTTCCGAACCGGGCAAAATACGGCTCCGGGTCGCTGTGGTTTGAGGCAAAGCCCTTCTCGTGGGCCTCGAAGTGGCCGATCACCCGCTCCGGCGGCAGATCGTATTTTCCGCAGAGCGCCGCGTAATGGGCCGCGGCGTTTTCCCAGACCTTCTTGAATTCCTCTACTGTCTCCAGCTCGCAGAGCTCATATCCGATGCAGTTTTTGTTTCCCCAGGAATCCCCGATATGCCAGCAGGCCATGTCGGGCGGGGCGAACTCATAAACCCCCGTATCGTCGATAAATCCGTGGACCAGCTTTTCCACGCCCGGCTTGTCCCACCGTTTTTTCCAGCCGCCTCCGGAGCCGGACAGGGCCCGGATGATCGTGGGATACACCGCCGGCGTATGTACGATCAGGTACGACACGGAGTCCAGCTTTTTCCCTTCTTTGTAGCAGTCGTTCTGTGTGCAGTAACAATTTTCTGCCATGATAACACTCCCTTCTTTTCAGGTTACAATTTTAACTATTATCAGATCCATTTTTTCCAGAAAGCTGTTTATAGACCTGGTTGGCCCCGGTGGCCGCGAGACCCGACACAATCCCCACCGCTGCCGCAGTAATGGGATCCCCTGCCGGGAAGTCCGGCATAATAATCATGGCCACAACTCCCAAGGCCCCTCCCAGAACCCCGCAGATCACCGGAATCCATTTGTTATTTACCGGCGTCGCCTTCACCGCCTGGGCGGCCAGATAACAGATCACCGTAACAGCCGCCACTCCCGTGATTCCCAAATCCATCGTTTTCCCCTTCCTTTCCGTTCCTGACATCACATAAAGTTTACGATCGCCGCCGCAAGGCCGCAGCCCACCGCAGCCGCCAGGGCCCCGATAATCCCCGCCCTGAGGGCGCTCCAGTTCTTTCCCGGCACTTCCTCAAGGGCCTGGAGGCGGCTTCCCTGGTCTCCCAGCTCCTTCGCCATGGCCTCCAGGCTGCAGGCCATTTTTTCGATGGACACCGTGAGCGCCGCTATCTTCTGTACGTTGTCCTCCAGCAGCTCCAGCCTCCTGTTCTGCCGCTTTTCCTCCGCGTCGACCCTCCGGCAGAATTCCTCGTGCTCCGGCCGGGTGATGAAATTGTCCATAAGTATATCCTCTCTAAAACCCAGAATCCCGATCAACCATTACTTTTTGCCTTTATATCCATAACCTGATACACGCTGAACCCGTAAGATGGAGAAGATATCCATCCACTATTGGTACTCCAGGATTGGGTGAACCGCACTAAACCACTAGTAGATACGATAAGCCAGAAATATGTTAGATTCCCGTTTCCATAAATAACATAGTGGGAAATTTCCTGCGTAGTATCACCGACGTGAAAGACCTGGAATGTTTTGCCCCCAACCTCTACGACAATAATATATAACTGTCGATTTTCATACCCGTTAATCTGAACATTTCCATTGTCTCCCTCCGCATTCAACCGAACATTCCCGAGAGACGATATACTATTATCCAATTCATCAACCGACGCCACCAGCGGTTTTATATACTTGTTAAAAAAATACTGCAGGCCTCCCAAACTTAAATACTTCATTTGATCCTCTCCTCATCTACTCAAAAAGTGCATCAATCTCACTGTTTGAAATTGCCTCAACATCCGCATCCGAACCGGCAGGCCCCTGTGGCCCTGTTTCACCCTGAGGGCCTTGTGGTCCCTGTGCGCCTGTTGCTCCCTTCAAATTTTTAAATGTAAATGTAAATACCTTTGCCGTATTGGAACCGCTTGCGGTTACAGTCACAGAAGGCGTTCCCACATTATTATCTACGGTTGCAGTTGGTGTTCCAAATCCAGCGGCGGCTCCTACGGGCCCCTGCGGGCCAGTATCTCCTGTATCTCCTTTGGGCCCTTGCGGTCCGGTCGCTCCGGTTTCTCCTTGCGGCCCCTGCGGGCCAGTGGCCCCTTGAGGCCCTTGGGGGCCGCGGAATTCATCTGATCCAATAGCATCCGTCAGCGTGTCTCCGTTGTATATAATGTCGTCAGTGCTTATGCTCTGGGTCTTACTCCGGAATCCTGATGTTACCCAGTTTTTAATGTTTGTAGTAAATTGTGTCAATCCCGTTAAATCTAAAAATTTTGCCACTTTTTTCCTCCTTAAAATAAATCATTGATCTCTGTACTGTTTATGGTTTCAATCATAGTACTGCCTCCACTGCTTTCTGGCAATCCAACGGCTGAACCAATTCTGTTTCCTTCGCTTGTCAATTGTAAAAATCCGTCTGTAAATGTCATATTATCTGCCTTTGTCTCAATTTTTTCTGATAATTGTAATAGAATGTTTTCACCATCCGGAATATCTTCATAGTTTCCGTCCAGTGCATCGATATCCGTATTAGTAATATAATCTGTACTTTTAACAGCGTTATCTGCAGTATCTCTGACCAAATCAAGCTCCTGCTCCAGCTGCACCGTGCTCTTCCGCTCCGTAAACAGCTTCTCCACCCCGGTCATATTGATGCCGTCAAGCTTCACCCGGTAAAGAGGCATATAGCAGACCAGATCTCCCTCCCGGA
>CALWAW010000006.1 GCA_944375845.1 uncultured Lachnospiraceae bacterium | reverse complement strand
ACAGAAGCTATCACATCAATGTGCTTTACGAGGTATACACAAAGGACGGAAGCCATAAGCTCCAGGTGGAGATCCAGATCCGCACCATGGCCATGAATTTCTGGGCCACCATCGAGCACTCCCTCCGCTATAAGTATAAGGAGGAGCTGCCGGAAATCCTCTCAAAACGCCTTAAGGCCGCGGCGGACGCCGTGCTGGCCCTGGACTGTGAAATGTCGGCTATCCGCGACGAGATCGTGGACGCCCAGAGGCTGTTCCAGGAGAAGGCCTCTGTGGTGGCGGATATCCTCAATAACCTCCAGAACCTTTACAGCGGCGAGGAGGAGTATGAGGACGCCATGCTGAACATCCAGAATGAATTTTACGAGATCTACCACAACGGCTCCCTGGAGGAGCTTGAGGACTTCGGCCGCCGGCTGGATAAGCTGGCCGCGGTCCGGAAGGTACAGGGATTATACAACTACTAGGGGAGAGCCATGAAGCTTTCAGAGCGTTATCTTGAAAAGATGAGAGGCCTTCTGGGGCCTGAGGAGTACGGCGCGTACCTGGAAAGCCTTAAAAAGGAGCCGGTCCGCGGCCTGCGGTTAAACCCGTTAAAGGTATCAGAGGCAGACAAAGAAGCTGTCCTGGCCGGGGCGGGAGCGGGAGAGCCGGTGCCCTGGTCGGCGGGGCAGGGCTATTATTGTACCGATAGGGAGGCCCCCTCGCGCCATCCTTATTACGCCGCGGGCCTTTACTATCTTCAGGAGCCCAGCGCCATGGCGCCGGGTGCCCTCCTTGACGCAAAGCCGGGAGAGCGGGTCCTTGATCTTTGCGCCGCTCCGGGCGGAAAGAGCACGCAGCTGGTCGCCGCCCTTAAGGGAAGGGGCGTTCTTTTTTCCAACGACATCAGCGCCTCCCGCGCGAAGGGCCTTTTAAAGAACCTGGAGCTTTTCGGCGCAGGGAACGCCTTCGTATCCGCCGAGGATCCGGAACGGTTAAGGAGCCTTTTTCCGGGATATTTCGACAGGATCCTGGTGGACGCCCCCTGCTCGGGGGAGGGGATGTTCCGCCGGGAGCCGGCTATGGTCCGGGACTGGGAGGAGCGGGGGCCCGAATACTATCAGCCCATTCAAAGAAAGCTGCTTTCGGCGGCCGCGGCCATGCTGCGGCCCGGCGGGCGGCTTCTCTATTCCACCTGCACCTTTGACCCCGGAGAGGACGAGGAGGCCGTCGCCTGGCTTTTAAATGAGGAACCGTCCCTTTCCCAGGTTCCGTTAAAGGCGCAGGCGGGCGTATGTTCCGGCCTTGACGGCGCCTCCCTGCGGTTTTATCCCTGGCGCCTTAGGGGAGAGGGGCATTTTGCCGCCCTCCTGCAAAAGGCGGGGGAGCCGGAAAAAAGAGAGGCAGAAGAGGAAAAGCGTCTTTCCTTAAACGAGGAATTTTTAAAGAGGCACAGGGAATTTGCCGCCTTTCGCAGCCTGATCCTCGCTCCTTTGGAGGAGCGGGGCTTTTACTGGGAGAAGGCGGGGCAGCTCTATCTGCTTCCCGTTTCGCCGAAGGAGCTTCCAGGGCTTCGGTTTCTTCGCACCGGCCTTTTTCTGGGAAGCGAGGAGCGGGGCCGCTTTGAGCCCTCTCAGGCGCTTTCCATGTACCTGAAAAAAGAAGAGTTTGCCGGGACCGAGGAGCTTTCCTCCTCGGACATCCGCGCCGTAAAGTATTTAAAGGGCGAGACCATCCCCGCGGAGGGCGGAGGGGAGAACGGCTGGCGGCTGGTGTGCGTCGACGGCTGGCCCCTGGGCTTTGCCAAAAAAAACGGCGCGTCCTTAAAGAACCGGTATTATCCCGGCTGGAGATGGAAATGATCGAGATACCAAAGCATATCAAAGCGGTGATATTTGACCTGGACGGCACTCTGGTGGATTCCATGGGAATGTGGAAGGACATCGATATCGCCTTCCTGGGAAAATTCGGGATTCCCCTTCCCGAAGGCCTCCAGGACGAGATCGAGGGCATGAGCTTTTCGGAGACTGCAATTTATTTCAAAGAACGGTTCCGGATTCCCATGACCCTTCCCCAGATCAAGGAGTGCTGGAACGGGATGGCCATGTACCAGTACAGCCATCAGGTGCCCTTAAAGCAGGGCGCGGGGCGTTTTCTGGATTACTTAAAGAGCCGGGGAATTTTAATGGGCATCGCCACCAGTAACTCAAGGGAGCTGGTGACGGCGGTGACAAAGGCCCTGGGGATCGCGGATTATTTCGGGGCCGTGACCGTGGGCTGCCAGGTGGCCAGGGGAAAGCCCGCCCCCGACGTTTATCTTTACACGGCGAAGTCCCTTGGCGTGCGGCCAGAGGACTGCCTGGTGTTCGAGGACGTGCCCGCCGGGATCACGGCGGGAAAGCGGGCGGGCATGACGGTATGGGCCGTGGCCGATGAGTACTCAAAGCCCATGGAGGAGGAAAAGAGAAGGCTTTCCGATCATTTCCTCAATTCCTACGATGAGATCAGGCTGGAGGGATAGCATGAACGGGTTTCTTCCTGTCAGCAGAGAGGATATGGAAAAAAGGGGCTGGAAGCAGCCGGATTTCGTCTATGTGACCGGCGACGCCTATGTGGATCATCCCTCCTTCGGGCCCGCCATCATCAGCCGGGTTCTGGAGGCGGCGGGCTACAAGGTGGCCATGCTTCCCCAGCCCGACTGGAAGGATGAGGACTCTGTCCGGGTTTTCGGAAGGCCAAGGCTTGCTTTTCTGGTTTCCGGCGGCAATATGGATTCCATGGTGAACCATTATTCGGTGTCAAAGCACAGAAGGAAGCAGGATTCCTACACCCCCGGCGGCGTTATGGGAAAGCGGCCCGACAGGGCGGTGACCGTCTACTGCAACCTGATCCGGAGGGTGTATAAGAATGTGCCGGTGATCATCGGCGGCATCGAGGCCAGCTTAAGGCGGCTGGCCCACTACGCTTACTGGCCGGACCAGGTGAAGCGCTCTGTGTTAATGGCCTCCCAGGCGGATCTGTTAAGCTACGGAATGGGAGAGCGCTCCATAAGAGAGATCGCCGACGCGCTGGCGGCGGGGATCCCCGTCTCCCAGATCACCTGGGTGGCCGGGACGGCCTGGCACGCGAAAAGCCCCGAGGAGATTCCGGACGCTGAGCTCCTTCCCGATTTCGAGACGGTGAGGGCCGATAAAAGGGCTTACGCCCGGAGCTTTGCCGTCCAGTATGAAAATACGGATCCCACCAGGGGAAAGCGGCTGGCGGAGGGCTACGGCGTCCGGGGCTATGTGGTGCAGAACCCTCCGGCCATGCCCCTCTCCCAGAGGGAGATGGATGAGGTCTACGATCTTCCCTATATGCGGGCGTGGCACCCCATGTATGATAAGGAGGGAGGGATCCCGGCCTTTTCCGAGGTGCGCTTCAGCCTTACCAGCAGCCGGGGCTGCTTCGGAAGCTGCAGCTTCTGCGCCCTGGCCTTTCATCAGGGAAGGATTGTCCAGTCCAGAAGCCACGGCTCCATCTTAAACGAGGCGAAGCGGCTCACGGAGGATCCCCTGTTTAAAGGCTATATCCACGATGTGGGCGGCCCCACGGCCGACTTCCGGTTTCCGGCCTGCGACAGGCAGCTTAAGAAGGGGGCCTGTCCGAAGCGGCAGTGCCTGTTTCCCTCGCCCTGCAAAAACCTGAAGGCCGGCCACAGGGATTATCTGGAGCTTTTAAGAAAGCTCCGGGCTCTTCCCGGGGTCAAGCGGGTCTTTATCCGCTCCGGCATCCGGTTCGACTATGTGATGGCCGATCCGGACGATACGTTTTTTAAGGAGCTTTGCAGATACCATATAAGCGGGCAGCTCAAGGTGGCGCCGGAGCATGTCTCGCCCAGGGTCCTTCACTATATGGGAAAGCCGGAGTTTTCCGTATATCTGGCCTTCGCCGAAAAATACAGGCGCATCAATAAGGAGCTGGGGAAAAAGCAGTATCTGGTGCCCTATCTCATGTCCTCCCATCCGGGCTGCACCGTAAAGGACGCGGTGCTTCTGGCCGAGTATCTGCGGGATACGGGCCACGCGCCGGAGCAGGTGCAGGACTTTTATCCCACCCCGTCCACCCTGTCCACCTGCATGTACTATACGGGCCTGGATCCCCGCACCATGAAAACGGTCTATGTGCCCAGGAAGGCCCGCGAGAAGGCCATGCAGCGGGCGCTGATGCAGTACCGCCTTCCGGAGAACAGAAGACTGGTGCTCGAGGCCCTTAAGGAGGCGGGGAGAAGCGATCTGGTGGGGTTCGGGCCAAAATGCCTGATACGTCCCCGAAAAGGAGGAAAAATATGGAACTGATCTTTTTAGGAGCAGATCATGAAGTGACCGGAAGCTGCCACATGGTAAAGGCGGCGGGAAAGGCGGTGCTCATCGACTGCGGCATGGAGCAGGGGGAGGACGTCTACGAAAACCAGGAGATGCCCGCCAGCCCGTCCGGGATCGACGCGGTGCTCCTGACCCACGCCCACATCGACCACTCCGGGCTTCTGCCCCTTCTTTACGCCAAGGGCTTCAGAGGGCAGGTGTTCGCCACGAAGGCCACCTGCGACCTGTGTCAGATCATGCTCCGCGACAGCGCCCACATTCAGGAGTTTGAGGCGGAGTGGAGGAACCGGAAGGCGAAGCGGGCAGGAAAGCCCGAGTTTGTGCCCCTCTACACCATGGAGGACGCGGAAGGCCTTCTGGAGCTTCTGGTGCCCCTGGACTACGATCAGAAAACAGAGCTATTCCCCGGCATCCAGGCGAGGTTTTCCGATGTGGGACACCTCCTGGGCTCGGCCAGCATCGAGCTCTGGGTCACGGAGGGGGAGGTCACGAAAAAGCTGGCCTTCTCCGGCGATATCGGAAACACCGATCAGCCGCTGATCCGGGATCCCCAGTATCTGGATACGGCCGATTACGTTGTGATGGAATCCACCTACGGCGACCGGCTCCACAGCGGCGCGCGGGTGGACTACGTAAAGGAGCTGACCCAGATAATCCAGAAAACCTTCGACAGAGGCGGAAACGTGGTGATTCCGGCCTTTGCCGTGGGGCGCACCCAGGAGATGCTCTATTTCCTCCGGAAGATCAAGGAGGATCAGCTTATAAAGGGCCACGACGGCTTCAAGGTCTATGTGGACAGCCCTCTGGCCATCGAGGCCACCAGTATTTTCAACAAGCACCAGTACAGCTGCTTTGACGAGGAGGCCATGGAGCTTCTGGCAAAGGGGATCAACCCCATCCGGTTCCCGGGCCTGACCCTCTCCGTCACCAGTGACGAATCCAAACAGATCAATTTTGACACGGAGCCCAAGGTGATCATCTCTGCCTCGGGCATGTGCGAGGCGGGGCGCATCCGCCATCATTTAAAGCACAACCTGTGGAGGCCGGAGTGCACGGTGCTCTTTGTGGGCTATCAGTCCACGGGAACACTGGGCAGGAACCTTCTGGAGGGGGCCGGCTCCGTGCGGCTCTTTGGGGAGACCATCGAGGTGCGGGCCGAGATCAAGCGGCTGGACGGCATCAGCGGCCACGCCGATAAAAAGGGCCTGCTGGCCTGGATCGACGCCTTTGACCCCAAACCCCAGAAGGTGTTCGTGGTCCACGGGGAGGACGCAGTCTGCGACAGCTTCGCCGCCTGCCTTAAGGAGGAGCACGGCCTGGACGCCCTCGCCCCCTACAGCGGGGCGGTCTACGACCTGGCGGCCGGAAAGCTGGTCTTTGAGGGGCATCCTGTGCTCAAGCGCCGTGAAAAGCCGGCCGCGAAGAGGGCCGGGACCGTGTTCGCCCGCCTGGTGGCGGCGGGAGAGCGGCTCATGGCCGTGATACGGAAGAATGAGGGCGGCGCCAATAAGGATCTGGCCAGAATGGCCGATCAGATCAACACACTTTGCGATAAATGGGAGAGATAGATTCATGGAAAAGGGAGTTTACGGCTACTGGAAAAAGAAGCTTATCAGGCAGGGCTTATCCTGCGCCCTCTGCCTGGCGCTGGCTGTGACGGCGCTGATCGTGGGCCTCGTGCTGACAAAATCCAGGATGAACATCTGGAGCATCGGCGCCATTTTCACGGCGATCCCGGCGGCGGTGCTGTTCACCAACATCATTGCCAGGCTTTCGGGCCCGTCCTTAAAAAAAGAGGATTACGACCGGTTCGTGAAGGCCTCCGAGGGGCTTGTGACCGCCTGCGATATGATCGTGACGGCAAACCAGAAGCTGGTTCCCATCCAGGCGGCCGTGTTCCACGAGACGGGGATCGCGGGCTACTGCGCCTCAAAGAAGGTGGATTTAAGAAACGCCGAGAGGGATATCAACGGCCTGTTAAAAAGCGGCGGCTTTTACATGAAGCTCCAGCTCTTTAACGACTACGACCTGTTTTTAAAGCGGGTGAAGGGGATCAGGCCCGGCGGCGAGGAGAAAGAAAAGGAGCTTTCTGAAAAGCGCAGCAATTTCCTGCTCTATTCCATGTGACCGGAGGAAGCCATGAGGGAACTTTCCATCGAGAGCGCCCAGGAAGGGTTAAGGCTCGACAAGTATCTTCAAAAATATATGCCGAAGGCCCCGAAAAGCTTTTTCTATAAAATGCTCCGGAAGAAGAATATCACCAGAAACGGGAAAAAATGCGACGGCAGCGAACGTCTGGCCGAGGGAGACGTGATCCGCCTGTTCCTCAGCGAGGAGACCATCGAGGGCTTCCGTCGGGAAGCCGCCGCCCTTTCCTGGCCCAGTACCAGCCTGGACTTTGTATGGGAGGACGCCCGGGCCGCCATTATCAATAAGCCCGCGGGGATGCTCTCCCAGAAGGCGAAGGCGGAGGATGTCTCCCTGGTGGAGTATCTGATCGGAAGCCTCCTGGAGCGGGGGGAGCTTACGAAGGAGGAGCTTCGCTCCTTCCGCCCCTCTGTGTGCAACAGGCTGGACAGGAACACCAGCGGCCTTGTGGCGGCGGGAAAGGACCCGGCGG
>CALWAW010000005.1 GCA_944375845.1 uncultured Lachnospiraceae bacterium | reverse complement strand
CGGATCAGGATCCTGCCTGCGTTGGCGTCATCTACGATCTCCACCGGCACAGTAAGCTTTTGTGTCTCAGTGGCATTGCCTTCAACAGGGGCAATCGTAACCTCTTTTACCTCAGCCAGTCCATAGCCTTCCGGAGCAGTGACCTCCTTGATATAGTAGGTTCCTGCATCCAGATTTGTCCATGTCGCGACACCGCTGCCATCTGTGGTGACAGGCTCCTGTACCTCCTGCGTGCAGGCCGCATCCGAGTAAAGCTGGAATACAGCGCCGACAAGCGGCTTAGAGCCGTTATCGGCATCGCTTAATTTTGTCACCTTAAGAATATGCTGAGGATAGTTGACTGCGGCCGCTGTTCCTTCAAGTCTGGTGGTATGGCCCTTTTCAATCGTAAAGGTAATCTCATTCTCGGACTTTGTATAACCGCCAGGCGCCTGATGCTCCACCAGCTTGTATTGGCCGGGTTCCAGCATTGCGGAGGTATATCCCTTGGCGGTAACCCCAACCAAAGGATCTCCGGGGTTCACATACTCATAGCTACCGTCGTCTTTTTGTATATAAAGATAAAACGCAGCGTCACCGATAGGAGTTCCATCGCTGGCCACCTTCTGCAGGAAGAAGTTCCCTTTTTCAGGTTTATTTTCGACCGTAAATTCAACAGTCTCTTGATTCTTAACTTCCACCCACCAAGGGCCGTCTGCAGCGTAGCCGTCAGGCGCCTGTCTCTCTACCACCTCGTACCAGCCGGGCGCCAGGTAAGCTGTCTCAAGGACGCCGTTGCTGCCTGTTTCGCCCGAATATTCCAGCTGAGCCTCCGAATTATGCTGAATGTTTTCACCATCAACCTTATAGAAATCGAAGGTTACCTCCGCCAGATACTGCACATTTCCATCCCATGTTCCGGTCTTGGTAAGCTTGATCCGGCCGAAGTGAGGGTCTTTTACAGTCACATTTACCGTAGTTGTTGCTGTACTATAGCTTACTGTAACCGGAATAGGTTTTTCCGCATTACTTCCGATGTCGTAGTCTTTAGGCGCTTCCAGCTCCACCAGGTAATAGGTCTGGGAATTTGCTGTATTATCGTCAATGGTCAGTCCGGCGAACACTGCCGTACCGTCAGCACCAGTCACCTGTTCGCCAATGGCGTTTTCTTTTTTCAAAGCATCTTCTTTTGTCTCATAGAGGCCGAATTTTGCGCCGGGAAGCTTTGTTTCCTCCTTCTCATCCTTTTTGATAACCTGAATGGAAAACTCCTTCTTATTGGTGATGGTGCCGGTTGCCTGCGCCCCCTGGACCTCTGTACCGCCGGGAGCGGGCGTTACTGTTTCAGTAATCTTATCCGACTCAATCGTAAACAGCCATCCGTTCTCCGCCTCGCCGGGAAGCTGATAGCCTTCAGGAGCCTTTGTTTCTTCAAGGTAATATCCTCCTGCGGGAAGAAGATCGGAAATATACACTCCGCCTGTCTCACCCTTCAGAGTTCCCTTTCTCACCGTATACGCTCCATCGGCACCTTTTCCGTAGATGGTAAACTCCGCCCCGGTCAGTTTTGTATTCGGAGCATTGAAATCCGCCTTCGTGATCTTCAGCTTGCCGTAGGTGGTGACGTTTTCAATAGAATCTAAGTCATTCCCGCCTGTGATTTCTGTCGGTTTTCCGCTTTCAATCATCACAAGGCGGGCCGCACCATCCAGCGTGTACTCGTCTGCAAATTCTCCCAAATCTGACTCCACCAGCCAGTATTCGCCTGGATTCAGTTTATCGGCTGTACCGACGCCGTCTCGATTTGTCACGATCGTTTCAACCGGTTTTTCAGCTCCCAACGCATCTTCCTTGCAGGTGCCATCAGCTTCTGTATTACTGTCGTTCTTCCTGTAAAGCTTAAAGGTAACCCCAGAAAGATTCTCTACGAATTCTCCCTTGAACACGCCGGTCTTTTTAAATTCCAGGCTGCCCTGCTTAATGTTGGTGACGGTTATCGCTGTGTTTTTATCATTTCCTTTTACAACTGTAATATTTTCATCAACGTCATCCTTTACCTCACCAACAGGCGCAGTAGTCACCTTACCTGCCTCAATTTCAATCTCAAAGGCAGGCGCAAGCTTATAGTCGCCCGCGGTGGTGGACTTTTCTGTGATCCGATATGTTCCGGGTTCAAGGTATTCCGACGTATAAAGGTCTGTACCCTTAGTTGTAAATGTATACTCTTTGTACGGTCCCTCGCCGGTCTTTAAAGCATTACCCCAGGTATTATCCCCGGTCTTTCGCTCCACCAGGAACGTGGCATCTGTCGCATCTCCGCCACTAAATTCTTTCTCAAGGCAGAACTTGCCCGCGTTGATCTCATTGACAATGGCGCCAACACCTGTCAGGGTTTTATTTTCTTCACCCGGTTTGATCTCTACTTCTCGCGCGGTGTTTGGATCCGGAAGCTGATAGTGATAGTTGCCGCCCACCGAAGTTTCAACCAGCCAGTAATTACCCGCATCCAGATTAGCAGCCGTAGCAATGCCATCCTTACCCGTAGTAAGAGTTGTCACTTTATGCTTTAACGCTTCATCACTATACAAGGTAAACGTTACGCCGGAAAGATTAACCCTTTCACTGCCAAACACGCCGACCTTCTCAATGGTCAGACTGCCCTGCCTGTCATTTTTTACTGCCGTCGGATTTTGTTTTGTACCTGTCAGCGCACCTGGTTCAATTACAATTTCAATAGGTTTTGAATTAAGAGTATAGCCTTCTTCCACTTCCTGCTCAACCAGGTAATATGTATCCGGCTCAAGATAGATGGATTCCACGGGCCCATTTTTGCTGGTGGTGATTACATATTCCTCTTCCCCGTTTTCACCCTGCACCATGACAGGCTTTGTCAACTCTATATCCTTATACAGCTTGAAGCTTGCCTCTAACTTCTTATTCTGATCCTGTGCGTCCTGTTTTTCCAGGAAGAATTTACCCCAGGCGGCGGGATTGAAGAAGCCGGAGCCATCTGACATTTCTGCGTAATCGGAGTTGGTCTCCCTCTTTTGAATCGTAACGACCCGGTACGTATCCTTAGTGTCCTTAGGTTTCCCTACAGCAGCCGGAAGATTCCCATCACTTACATCCTCGATGACAATATAAGTACCGGCAGGAAGTAATACAGACGTATACACACCGTTGCTTCCCGTCTTGCCCGTTGCAATGGGAACTGGATTTCCATTTTCAAAATCTGTCTCTTTTATTGAATAGTGCTTTCCATCCTTTTCATAGGATCCATTTTCAGTCTCAACCGCCCTGTATACGTTAACCGTCACTCCCTCGACAGGAAATTCTGTCCCTGTAAGGACTGTATATTTGATCACTTTAAGATTGCCCAACGCGGTATTAGTATAAGAGAGATTTTCTGTTACATCCCCATTCTGATCGACTTTGATCTCTTTTACTGCCTCGTCTGCTGTCGCAGGCAGACTGTAACCCTTAAGAGGTGCGATCTCCAGATAATAATAAGTCTTCCCAGGCACCAGTGTTTCAAAACGGAATATTCCGTCTGCACCCGACTGAACGACTTCGAAAGCGTGGTGCTCTGTCATAAATTTTGCCACTCCCTCAGGAGTCTTCAGTTGGTCTCTGAGATCTGCAAAGGCATCTTCCTCTTCCGTATCGGAATTTTTCAGAACCAGTCCATCCAAGTAAGCATACATGTCGATCGCGTCATTTTCATCCTCAAATGCCGCAAACCACGCGCCTGTCAGAGTTTTTCCAAGGTCGTCCTGCTTCTGAATTCCCACAGGGATCTCATAATAGTTCTCGATTTTTCCTGTTTCAGTTTCTTTTCCGGGCACAACCTCAAAGGGTCCCGTCCATTGCTGAACCCAATGCCATTCTTTTCCCTGATATTGTTCTTCAACTTTCTCCAGATTGACTTCCCGAAGAAAATATGTCCCCTCTGGAAGATCAGCCGTAACAGCTTCTCCGGTTCCTAATCCAAGAGTTCCGCTTTCCAGGATATTTTTATTTCCATCTGTAGAAATTGTGGAATCCACCTTTTTAACCCGGTACTGCGTGCCGTCTACAGTAATGGTCTGAATATCCTCTCCGGTTTCACCATCTTCCACTTTTACATAGAGCTCAAACTGTGCCCCGTCCAAAGGCCCGGGCCAAACATCATCTTCATTGATACACCACTTTAAAAGCCTCAGACGGCCCCACTCAGTAGGCTTATTATCGATAGAAGCATCCTCAGCACCATTTTCACCATGCGAGTTTGCCGCCACGGTTTCGCCCGCTTTGACTGTTACGGCGACAGGTTCTGCCTCCTCATATCCATCTGGCGCTTTGGTCTCCACCACCCAGTACTCTCCCGGAGGCAGAGGATCTGACTGGCCGGATGAGCTGTTTGTGAGATCCACCTCTGCTACAGTCTCTGTATCAGAAGTAATCCCTTCTTCATCATATTTATCTTTTGTTTTATTATAAATGGCAAATTTAGAACCTGTCAGATCATAGCGGCTGAGGTCCCCTGCAGCCTCTGTTCCATTCTGGCCTACTACATCAAAGACCGCAGTCTTTTTAATAGATATCCGGCCCATGGGGTCATTTTTAACGGCATTTTCACCTGTCAGTTCCTGGTTGGTTTTCCCCGCCTCAATCAGAATGTACTTAAAAGCAGAATCCGCCACATAACCGGGTTCTACAGACTGCTCCACCACCTTGTACCAGCCGGGGGCAAGCCATCCATCTTCGGGCAGACTTCCTAAACCTGTGTTACCATCTGTTTTAATAGTAGCCGCAGGTTCCTTCTTATACTGTAATCCAGCTGCCTCTTCAGCATTTTCTGCACTTTGCTCTTCTTTTGCAGCGTACAGAACAAAGGTGGCTGAAAGCCCTTCCTTTGGATCTTTCGAGCTTATCTTTTCAATTATTACTTTGCCGTCTTCAGGGACATTGGTGATTTCTACCGTTTTATCCGTTTCATTCCCCGTCTGGCCCGGTTTAACTGTGACCTTAATCGGATCCTTGGAAACATAGTGATCGATAGGCGTCTCCACCAGCCAGTAGTCACCGGCGTCAAGACCTGTAAACTGAGCGATACCATTCTGACCTGATTTCTGCGTGTCAAAATCGCCTGAAGCGCAGTCATTCTCAGCATTATCTGTAAGCTTCTTATACAGCTTAAATTCAGCGCCGGCATAATCAGACAGTTCACCGTCCATCTTCGCCTGCTTATGGACAATCAATGTACCCTTGGGGTCGTTTTTAATCGCACCCTTGTTTCCACCATTCGTATAATCAGTATTTGTTTTTTCCGCATCAATGGTAAAAGGATACGTTTCAGACTCATTCAGCGTATAACCGTCCTCAACCCAAGTTTCCACCAGCTGATATTCTCCGGGTGTCAGCCAGCCGGAAAGGCCCCCGCCGTTTTCATCCGTCGTAATCGTTACGGCCTTGCCTTCATCTTTAAGATCTGCATATTGATCCCCATCCTTCTTCTGGATCTTAAAGGTTGCTTCAACGCCTGAATTCGGATCGATGCTGCTGACCTTCTCAATGCGGATCTTACCCATCTCCGGGACATTCTCAATTTCTGTGATCTGATTGTCATAAGGCTTATCCTGCCCCGCCGCATTCTGGTTCATACCGGCAGTTACCTTTACTTGTTTCTCAACCGCAGGGTAACCCTCAAGCACGCTCGTCTCTACCAGCACATAATCTCCCGGCTCCTGGTTGTCTATCTCTGCTCTGCCGTCTGCATCTGTAACAATTCCAGACTTTACTAATTCTCCTTTTACTCCGCCTCCATTATCACGGTAAAGAGCAAATTCCACCCCGCTCATGGGCTCATTCTTATCGTCCATGCCATCGGTCTTTACGATAACGATTTTGCCCAGACGGGTATTTTCGACGTTTTCATACGTCATGGCACCGGCTTCAGCTTTATCGGCAGAAACCGTTGTGATAGGAGTAACTGTTTCATTAAGCAGATAGCCATCAGGAGCTGTTATTTCCTTCAGGTAATATGTCGTTCCCGCCTTCAGATCCGTAAATACGACATTACCGCTTTCGTCAGTTGTTTTATCCTCTCCAACCTGATTCTTGCAGGCCTCATCTGAAAACAGCCCAAAGACAGCGCCGGAGATCGCACCGCCACTTTCACTATCTTTCTTTGTAACTGTAATTCCCACCTTGGCAGAGTTGGTTACCTTTACCTCCAACACTTCGTTTGCCACAAGGGTAAGCCCCGTTTCTTCTGCCACTGCCACGCCAAAGCCATTTTCATCAGTGCCGTTGATCACCTCTGTCTGAATCGAATAGCCTTCAGGCGCAGTCACCTCTTTCAGATAGTATGACACGCCTGTTACAGGAAGAAGCTTTGAAACCGCGTATCCGTCAGCGTCTGTGATGATGGTATCCACAAGCACATTGCTATTATTATAGATTTCAAACTTAGCTCCGGAAAGCGGCCTATCTGTATCAGCGGAATCCGTTTTGAAGATCCGGATCCTTCCGTAATCACTGCTGTTTGTAACTTTTATTTCAAGGCTTTCCTGTCCTTCAGAAATTGTAAAGTCGTATATCGTGTCATCTAAAACATAGCCTTCAGGAGCCTTTATCTCCTTATAATAATATGTCTTTCCGGCTTCCAGGTACAGAGGCTGGCCTGTCAGTTTTCCGTCTTCGCCTACAACCTGGGTCACTGCCTTTCCGGAGCCGTCAAGGGCAGATTCCAGCGTTGCAATCGGGTTTTGTCCTTCCGCGTCTGAATAGACCTCAAACCGTGCGCCCACAAGCTCTTCATAAAAAATATCCTCACCCTGTGTAACGCCTATCTTATGGATTCTAAACGGCACCTTGCTTACATTGACGATTGGATTTTCAAGCACGGTGGTCGTCATCGCCGTCACAGTCACCTGACGCGGCGTTTCATCAAGGACATACCGGTCGGGAGTTTTTAATTCCTTCAGGTAATAGATTCCCTCTTTTAACGGGCCGGATGTGGCTGCGCCATCTTCACCCGTAACAAGCGTGACAGCCGTCCCATCCTGATAGGCCGCTCTGTCTTCTTCGGTACAGCTTACATCTGTATACAGGCCAAACTCCGCGCCCGCAACCGGAATATCCTTACCATTATCCTTTTTATCTGAAATCTTTTTGAATTCAAGATATCCATATACAGATTTGTTGAGATATACCGGATGATCTGCCGCGCCTGTCCATCCTTCTCCGGAGGGATAATTCACCTGGTCCGCCTCAATGGTCACAGTCATCGAAGCGCCCAGCCCATATTCGCTGCCATCCGGAAGAGCGGTTTCGGAAAGCGTGTAGGTCCCTGCCTGCACGACAGGGAAGAACACTTCTCCTTGAGCATCGGAAACCGCCGTATAGACTTTTCCATTTTCACCTGTCAAGGTGAATGTAACGCCGGAAAGGGCCTCCTCCGCGCCGGAAGCATTTTTACCCATTTTCCAGAATTTCAGGCTTCCGGCACTCTCCGCCTTGTTGGTAACTTTAATTACGTTTCCGGAAACTTCAACGTTCTCAGTTCCGTCGACAGTAAGTGCCCCATTTTCGCTGACAGTCACTTTCAGTCTGCCGTTTAAAGATGCAAAGCCTTCGGGCACGTCAACTTCCTCAAGCCAGAAGGTACGGCCCGGAAGCAGATCGTTAAAGCTTGCCTGACCATTTTCATTTACAGACTGAACATTGCCTGCCGGGTCGCCGTAAATATTATTGGCAACCTGCTTTCCTGTTTCCGTCGTATAAAGTGCAAAAGAGGAATTTGTATTTGAGGAATTCTGTGTATCTGAATTCAGGAGATACGTTTCGCCGCCGATCTCCAGATATTTTTCCACCACAATATCGGCAGACTGATCCGTTGTCCATCTGTCTCCCAATGTGATTTCCGCATTATCTGTTTTTGTCTGCTCTTCTTCACCGAGCAGCTGATACTGAAGCTCCGCCGTATTTTCCAGTTCCCACTCTTTAAGCGCCTCGTCGGGAGCTGACAGGTACGGCTCAACGGGATACCGGAGAACCACTGTGTACTCTGTGTTCACAGGGCTGCCCTCGCCCACATGCTGAGCATTCGCAGCCTCTTCGGCGCTTAAGGTATCCAGTTCAAAGAACTCTATGGCAGTGGCCTCGCCGCTGTCATTATAAGTAACCGTGTAACCATCGTTCTCGGTTAATACACCGCGTCCCTTTGTGGAAACGGAAACCACCGTTGCTCCGCCGCCCTCCGGAGTATTGGAGGGAAGACGGTCCATCAGGGAAAACTCAGGAGTTCCGTCCTGAGCCTGGACAAAATTCAGCCTTCCGAATCGATCCCAGCTATCGCCCTGATTATTGACGGCGATGGTATATGTAACCTCGTAATACTTTTTTCCATCATCTCCTGTTACCTGAGTAATAACAGGAACGCCGTCTGAAGAATTTACGTTCTTTTCAAGATTCCATCCGTCGGAAGCGGTCACTGTGATGGATTCGGTCGCTTCTTCGGTCATGGATTCATAGGTGCCATTCAAAGCATACATGGCACTGAACGATATATCAAAATTCAGCTCAGTATTATTCTCTATCACAAAGTTTTCTGTTGCTAATGAAACGTCGGTTGTATTTGATCCACCGGCACTTAACTCAGAAGATAATATTATCCTGAGAACCCCATCTGTTATGTTCCAATTATCTACCCATTCACCTATTACTCCAAGTGCAGTAACATGTTCCGGCAATGGAATCTCGATTGTCGGAGCGACGTAATTTCCGCCGCTTGTGGTGGGGGGAACCGTGAGGGTAATATGCAGGGTCGTCCCCTCGCCGGAAGCAAGCGTGTCCCGCTTTACAGATGAGCCCATCGCGATCGTCGTTCCTACGTCCGCCCCCGTCTCGTTCTGCGCGCTCACCTGCCCGGCGGGCGCGGCCGTGCTCTCCTCGGGCGCTTCGCTGCTTTCAACGCCCGCGCTGCTTTCGCCCGTCTCGCTCTCCTGGCCCTCTGCCAGGGACACCAGATCATAAGCGGTGGGGATTACCGAACCGCTGATGATCAGAAGCGCCATAAGCAGGGCCATTAAACGCCTTTTCAAATTCCTCTTCCTCTCCATATTGCTCCTCCTTAAAAATCCTCTCAATACCCTCTCTCCAAAAGGGTATAGAAACCGAATTATTGTCAACATTATATCACGGGGTTGTCACATACCAGTCACATTTGATCGGCACTTTTGAATTTTCCAGCGGTTTCCTACATTTGTCTTGTTTTTGGGCGGCGGCCCGTGATATAATGAGACTACTACAGAAACGAGGAGGCTGTGTTTTCATGGATTCTGTTGCGCTTTCCATCAAAATGTTCGGAGAATTTTCCATTAAGAACAGTCATTATGAATATACGCCCTCTTCCAGCAAGAGTATGCAGGTCACCACGCTGATCGCCTACCTGATCTCCTGCAAAGGCACCGAGGTATCCAAGGACAAGCTCATCGAGGTGCTCTGGCCGGAGGACGAGATCTCAAACCCCACCGGGGCCCTGCGGAATCTGATCTACCGGGCCAGGCAGGAGCTTTCCCGGTTTTTCCCCGGCGAAAAGACCGACTGCATTCTTTTCACCAGAAACGCCTATTCCTGGAACGGCGCCATCGACTGCGGCATCGACACGGAACGGTTTGAGCAGCTCTACAGCCAGGCCCAGAAGGAGAGCGATCCCGCGCGGCGGTTCTCATATTTTGAAGAAATGTTCCGGCTCTATAAGGGAATCTTTCTGCCCGCCTTCCACAATGAGGAGTGGGTGAACTTCCGAAGCATTTATTATCAGAGCCTTTACACCAAGTGCGTGCTGGAGATGTGCGGCCTTTTAAAGGCCGACGGCCGCTATTCCGACCTGCTGGCCCTCTGCGAGCAGGCCATCCAGTACGACATCGTCAACGAGGACGTCTATAAGGAAATCCTGAACGCCTACCTTGAAATGGGCAGGCCCCACAAGGCCCTGGATTATTATCAGTCCATCATCACCCTGTTCAGCAGCCGGTACGGCACCGACGTTTCCGATGCCCTGAAGGATGTGTACCAGAATATCCTCAGGGCTGCCCGCGGCCGCCAGATGAACATGGACGACCTGGAAGAAAACCTCAAGGAGGAATCGGGGGCCAAGGGCAGCTTCTACTGCAACTTCGATATTTTCAAGAATATTTACCAGATCAACATCCGTTCCCTCCGCCGGATCAGAAGCCGCCGCTACCTGGTGCTCCTGACCCTGGTGGATTCGGAAAACCCCGGGAACGTCACGGCGGATCTCCAGTCAGAGATGAAGAACCTCCGCTATGTGATCAGCCACTATCTCCGTAAGAACGACGTGTTTACCCAGTCCAGCTTTTCCCAGTATTCCCTGATCTTAACCGTCCCCAATGAGGACGGCTGCCACGTGGCCATCGACAGGACCCGCGCCCGCTACGAAACCGAGCGCAAATGCCCCAACGTGGCCATGCGGGTGGATATGAGGGAGCTTCTGTGACCGGGTCTTTCAGGAGCCTTTTCTATGAATCGTAAGCAGAATCTTCTCATTATAATAGTCTCCCTGTGCCTGCTTCTTGGCTCCTGGGGCTGCGGGAAGGACGGGCCCTCCGAGACCGTCCCCGGGACCGCCGGGCCGACGAAGGAGGAGGAATCCTCCGCCGGAAGCCGCGACAGCACGCCCAGGGTTCTTGTGCCGGAGGCCTCCGGCGTCACCGTCTACGAAAACGACCTGGCCGCCATCGACGCCTCGAACCTTTCCGAGGGATATGTGATGGCCCGGTATAAAGGAACCGTATCCAAGGTAAAGCTTCAGATCCAGACCCCCTCGGGCGTCACCTATACCTACACCATGAGGGATGGATATGAGGCTTTTCCCCTTACGGACGGCGACGGCAGCTACAAGGTGACGGTGTGGGAGCAGCGGCCCGCCACCGGAGACTATCTGAACATTCTGTCCCAGACGGTGGAGGCCGTCATTGACAACGAATTTTCTCCCTATCTTTACCCCAATCAATATGTGAATTTCACGCCGGACTGCGAGACCGTGGCCCTGGGCGAGCGCCTCTCCGAGGGCGCCGCCGACGACCTGGACGTGGTGGCGCGGATCTATGATTATGTGACGGAGCACATCTCCTACGACTACGACAAGGCCGAAACGGTCCAGAGCGGCTACGTGCCCGATGTGGATCAGGTCCTGGAGGCGGGACAGGGGATCTGCTTCGACTACGCCGCCGTCATGGCCACCATGCTCCGCAGCCAGCGGATCCCCACCAGAATGGAGATCGGCTACGCGGGCGAGGTCTACCACGCCTGGATCAGCACCCACATCGAGGAGCTGGGCTGGGTCAACGGAATCATCGAGTTCGACGGCTCCCGATGGAAGCTGATGGATCCCACCTTCGCCGCCAATTCCAGCGAAAAGGATCTGAAGGATTTTATCGGAGACGGCGGAAATTACCAGACGAAATACGTTTACTGACAGGAGGATACCATGGAAAATAAGCGCCAGAAGCCCCTGAACAACAGGGAGCTGTCCGTTTTCTGCGGCCAGATGTCCATGATGGTCCGGGCCGGAATCCCGGTTCCCGAGGCCGTGTCCATTTTAAAGGAGAGCATGGAGAACGCCGACGGCGCCGCCGTCCTTTCGGGGATTGAGAGCGGCTTTGAGGAGGCGGGAAGCCTTTACGGGGCTTTAAAGAGCGTCGGCCTTTTTCCCGCTTATATGCTGGATATGGTCCATATCGGCGAGGAGGCCGGGCGTCTCGACGAGGTCTTTGACTCTCTCTCCTCCTACTATGACCGGCAGGAGTCCCTGGCAAAAAGCATCCGAAGCGCCGTCACCTATCCCTGTATCATGATCGCCATGATGCTGGCGGTGATTCTGGTGCTGATGATCCGGGTCATGCCGGTATTCGACCAGGTCTACGCCCAGCTGGGCGCTCGGATGAGCGGCTTTTCCAGGGGAATCCTGGATCTGGGCGTCTGGCTGGGGCGCTACAGCCTGGTACTTCTGGCCCTCGCCGCCCTTCTCGCGGCCTTCCTGATCTTTTTATTCTGCACGAAAAAAGGCCGGAGCCTGCGCTCTGCCCTTGCCAGAAGGCTGCCCTTCACAAGGCGGATCCTCTCCGCCCTTTCGGTGAGCCGTTTTGCCGACGGCATGGCCATCGCCTTAAAGAGCGGCCTGGATTCTGACCAGGGGCTGGAGCTTTCAGGCCGCCTTACGGAGGATCCCGTTTTAAGGGATAAAGTAAGTAAATGCAGAAGCCTTACGGAGGAGGGAACCGACCTGGGGACCGCCCTTCGGGAATCCGGCATTTTCTCGGGCCTTCACGCCCGCATGGTGCGGGTGGGCGTGCTCTCCGGCTCTCTGGATCAGGTGATGGAGCAGGCCGCCGCCCGGTACGCCGAGGACGCCGACGAGCGCATCGGCCGCGCCGTCTCCCGGCTGGAGCCGGTTCTGGTGGCCATCATGTCGGTGCTGGTGGGCATGATCCTGCTCTCTGTGATGCTCCCCCTTATGGGCATTATGAACGGCATCGGATAAGGAGGCGCCATGAACCGCTTTGACAGCAAAAAACAGGTCCGCCTTCCCGGCCTCCTGTTTTCCATCATCCTGTTTTCCCTGCTGATCTTTCTGGCCCTGGGCGGGATTTCCTCCATCTCGGGGGCTGCCAGGCGGCAGGAAAAGGAAAGCCTTTCCCAGGCCCTCTACCGGGATATTGTCCACAGCTACGCCTCCGACGGCTTCTATCCGCCCAGCCTGGACTATTTAAAGGAGCGCTACGGCCTTTCCTGGAATGAGGACCGGTATTTTATCGACTATCAACCCATCGGGCCCAACCTGATGCCCGATGTGACCATCATCGAGAGGGAGGGAGCGAATTGAGGCATAAGACAGACGTGCTGTTTCCCCTGATTCTGTTCTGCGTATTCGCGGTCATGGCCCTGGGACTGGTGGTCACCGGCGCCGGGGTCTACAGCCGCACCGTCTCCTCCATGGAGGAGGGCTACAGCTCCCGCACGGCCCTGGCCTACGTGGCCGAGAAGCTCCGCCAGAACGACAGGGCGGGGGCCGTATCCGTCTCGGATAACGTGCTCTCCCTCTATGACTCGGACGAAAACGGCGCTTACGTGCTCTATATCTACAGCTATGAGGGCTATCTGACGGAGCTTTCCACCCGCGAGGATCTGGACTTTTCCCCGGAGGCGGGCCAGAAGCTCCTGAAGCTTTCCGATTTTTCCGTATCGGAGACCGCGGAGGGAATGATCCGCGTTTCCGTGCGGGCGGAGGGCGGGGACGAGGCCTCCATGCTCCTCTGCCCCCGGGCCTCCCGTTAGCCCTTTGGCCTGTTTTCAGAAAGGATACCCATGTCACGAAAGGATCACCGCTCCAGCCTGTTTCTGATGGAGCTCATCATCGCCATATTCTTCTTTTCCCTGGCCGCCGCAGTCTGCATCCGCCTTTACGCGGAGGCGGGCCTGACCCAGGAAGAGACCTCGGAGCTTGGAAGCGCCGTTCCCCTGGCCGAAAGCGCCTGCAGCGCCTTCAGAAGCGCGGGGGGAGACCTTTCCGGCCTTTCCGCCTCTTTTCCCGAGGGCCATTTAAACAGTGACGAAACCGCCTTCAGCGTGGCCTACGACGAGGATTTCCGGCCTCTGGGCCCCGATGACGGGGAGGAGGCCTGCTATACCCTTTCGGTCACGCCGGAGCCTTCCGGCGGGGATTCCTCCCTGCTTCTCGCCCTGGTGCGGGTGAGCCGGGACAACGAGACCGTCTGCCAGCTGACCGCCTCCGTCCAGATCCCCCGGACCGTTCCGGAGCCCACAGGAGTACAGCCATGAAAGACGCCATGAAAAAAAAGTCCTCCCCCTCTTTTTTCGGGATCGGACTTTCTTCTATCCTGATTATATTCGTTCTGCTCTGCCTGATGGTGTTCGCCATGCTGTCCCTGGTGAGCGCCAGGGCCGGCCGGCGGCTGGAGGACCGGCTTTTTGGCCGCGCCTCCGCCTACTATGAGGCCTGCGCCAGGGCCGATTCCCTTCTGGAGGAGGTGGACCGGGGCCTGGACGAACGTTACCGGGCGGAGCCTGATTCCTACGCGGACTCTGCGGCCGCCTTCCTCGGAACTCTCTCCGGCCGGACGGAGGATCTGGGAGACGCCCTCTCCTTCTCCTTCACGGAGTCCGTGGACGAAACCCAGTACCTCTCTGTTACCGTCGAGATTCCCAAGGAGCCCCCGGCGGGTGAGCGCTACTACCGGATCACCGCCTGGGTCACGGCTCCTGCCGAGGCCTGGGAGCCTGACGAGCACCTGAACGTGCTGGACTAGCGCTACAGCCTTTTGGCGAGCAGCTCCGGATTGGCGGCGCATTGCAGCGCCGTCTCCGCCGTGATCCTGCCGCTCTTGCAGAGCTTTAAAAGGCCCGCGTCCATGGAGAGCATCTCTTTTCCGCCGGAGGCGTATACGGCGCCGTCGATCTGGTGGATTTTGTTTTCACGAATCATGTTTCGGATGGCGGGCGTGACGGTCATCCGCTCAAAGACCGGAATCAGCTTTCCCTCCACGTCGGGCACCAGCTGCTGGGACACCACGGCCCGCAGCACCATGGAAAGCTGCACGGCGATCTGCCTCTGCTGGTTGGGCGGAAACACGTCGATGATCCTGTCGATGGTGTTGGCCGCGCCGATGGTGTGGAGGGTGGAGAGAATCAGATGTCCGGTCTCCGCCGCCGTCATGGCCACCTGGATGGTCTCGTAGTCGCGCATCTCTCCCAGTAAAATGGCGTCGGGGCTCTGCCGCAGGGCCGCCCGCAGCGCCGACAGATAGCTTATGGTATCGGAGCCCACCTCCCGCTGGCTCACGATGCTTTTTTTATGGGAATGAAGGAACTCCAGCGGATCCTCCAGGGTGATGATGTGATCCTCCCTGGTGGAATTGATTCTGTCGATGATGCAGGCCAGGGTGGTGGATTTTCCGCTTCCGGCGGGCCCCGTCACCAGTACCAGGCCCTTGGTGTAATCGGCCAGGCTCATGACCTCGGGTATAATTCCCATGGCCTCCGGCTCGGGAATCTGGAAGGTGATCACCCGCACCACCGCCGCCAGGGTGCCCCTCTGCTTATAGACGCTGACCCGGAACCGGGAAACGCCGCGGATGGCGAAGGAAAAGTCGTCGTCGCCCTTCTCCCTCAGGTTCTTCCTGTCCCGGTTTCCGTCCAGGGCGTAAATGCCGTCGATCAGCGCCTCGGCGTCCGCCGGCTTTAAGGGCGTGTCGGTGATCTCCTTCAGGACCCCGTTGATCTTTACGGAAAGGGGACGCCCCACCACGATGAACACGTCGGAGGCTCCCTCTTTTGTGGCTTCTGTCAAATATCCGATGATATCCATGCTGTCTCCTAACGATCAGAATAAATGGGGAACGTTCTCTGCCTTCAGGTATTTTTCAAGGCAGCGGACGATGAACTCGTGATCCTCCTCGTGGGGAAGGGCCGACACCGTGAGCACGCCGATCATGCCCGCGCCCCGCACGCGGATGGGAAAGCCGCCGCCGTAAAGGGTGCACTCCCTCTCGGAGGTCCCGTGGTCCGCCAGGGTCTGCTCCTTGGCTTCTAACACATAGCGGCTTAAAAGGGTGCTCCTCTCCATGCGCTTTACGGTCTCGTACTTGCGCTCCATCCAGGACTGGTTGGAAACGTTCGTCCCCACGGGCACGTACTGGAACAGGCGGCAGCCGTTGTTTAACCGGATGCAGACGGCGATGCTGATGCCCTTCGCCTCCGCCTCGCTCTTCATAAAGGTTCCCAGCTCCCACGCCGTATTGCCGTCAAAGGCGTCGAACCATAAAAGCTCCTCCTGCTTTTGCAGAATCTCGATACTCTGTTTTTTCATAACTGCTCCTTTCCATTGAATACATACCGGTCAAGGCGCTCCAGTGCCTCCATCACGCGGGCATGGGGCAGCGCCAGGTTCATTCTTACATGGCAGGGCCCGTGGAAGGGACGGCCGTCCTGCCAGGCCACTCCCACTCGCCATCCGGCCTTTAACACCTCGTCGATGGTCTTCTGATGCTCCCTGCACCACTTTTCACAGTCCAGAAACAGGATATAGGTCCCCTGGGGCTTTGTGAGCCTTACGCCGGAAAAGCGCTCCTCTATGTAACGGCAGGCGTCGTTCACGTTCTCTGAGAGCACGGCGCAGAGCTGGTCCGTCCACTCATGGCCCTCCTTCTGATAGGCGCCGATCAGCGCGTGCATGGAGAGGACGTTCATGGAATTATAGTGGCAGAGGGAGGCCTCTTTATCCATCCTCTCCCGGATCCATCTGTTATAGACGATATGATAGCTTCCGATCAGCCCCGCCAGGTTGAAGGTCTTGCTGGGGGCGTAAAGGGCCACGGTTCTCATTTTCGCGTCCTCCGAGACGCTCTGGGTGGGGATGTGCTTCGCCCCGTTTAACAGAATATCAGACCAGATCTCGTCGGAGACCACGAACACATCGTACTTGCGGAAAAGCTCCATGGCCGCCTGAAGCTCCTCCCGCTCCCAGACCCGCCCCGTGGGGTTATGGGGCGAGCAGAGGATGGCCGCATGGATGCCCTGGGTCTTAAGCTTTTCCTCCATGTCGGTCAGATCCATCCGCCAGATGCCGTTCTCATCCTCCTTAAGGGGGCTCAGCACGATCTCATAGCCGCTGTTTTTCAGGCTGTTGGTGAAGCCGATGTAGGTGGGGCTGTGGACCAGAACCTTGTCTCCCCGGGAGCAGAATACGCCCATGGCGCTTATGAGGCCGCCCAGCACGCCGTTCTCGTAGCCGATATGCTCCCGCGAAAGGCCTGTGACGCCGTTGCGCTCCCTGTGCCAGCGGATGATGCTGTCATAATATTCCTCTGTGGGCGAAAAGTACCCGTAAAGGGGATGGGACGCCCGCCGGATGATCGCCTCGGGTATGGTGGGCACCGTGGCAAAGTTCATATCGGCCACCCACATGGGGATCAGGTCGAAGCCCTCCCCGGGCGGCTCCGGGCTGAAGCCCGGCATTTTTCCCAGATCCTCGATGGCCATGGCGTCCATTCCACGCCTGTCGATCATGGACTCGAAATCGTACTTCATGCTGCACCTCCTGACGCGGCTTTTTGTGTATATTATATCCTGATGCCGGGGCAGAATCAACCGAAACCGTTTATTTCGGCCCGCCGGTTCCTATTCCCGGTCGGCGTCATTCACAGATAAAAAGGAGGCTTGCCACCATGCTTCAATACGTTGACGGCTTTACCTGCGCGGTAAATCAAAACAGAGACGCCCTTTCCATCCAGTTCGTTCAGCACGAGCCGGACCTGTCTGCCTCATCTGAACATAAAGCGGAGCCGATCCGGACCAATGTCACAGAGATCGCCTCCGTTGTCATGAGCTTTTGTTCCGCCGAGGCGCTGCTGCGCTCCCTCCAGGAGCTGCTTTCGCAGGCGGAGGATAAAGGCTGATTCCCCGTTTCAGGCACATCGAAAGGCGGCATGAAGCCGCCCCTTGATCTGCCTGCAAGCAGGTTATTTAGAAAATACCGCGTCGTTTTTTGACAAAAGATATACGCAATACTGATTCATACTGATCCCCTCTTTCTGAGCGTGTTCTGCAAGGGATTTGTGCAGGCTTCGCGGTATCCTTAATTTAAATTGCCCGGAATAATTGCTTAAATTATCCGGCTCCTGAATTTCTACGCCGTCTTCAATCGCAGCCTCAAGCCATGCTCTTTTTGCATCCAGTGCGTTTGATACTGCGCTTTCTATTGTCTCACCGCAAGTAATACAGCCAGGCAAATCCGGATAAGACACCACAAAACCGCCCTCGTCTTTATCTTCTATAATTTCCATGCGATAAGGTATTTTCATGTATTCACTCAATGTTTTCACTGCTCCCGACCTCACTTTCCACAATGTCCCTTACATTTATCCATTACGGTATCTGACATACCTCCTATTTATATTATAGTTGGTGTCATATTTGGTGTCAATTCTTTTTGTGCCAAATAAACGGTACATGAAGCTCCCGCGTTGTCATGGCGCTGCTGCGCTCTCTCCAGGAGCTGCTTTCGCAGGCGGAGGATGAGGGGTGAATTTAAAAGGGCAGACCGCAACGTGTCTGCCCTCATTAAAACAATATATTATGCTAAATTTTCAACATGATACTCATAGCTGTTTTTATACATATACTCCGGAGCGCAGTCAAGCATTTTTTGTATATCATAGCAAAAAATGTTTTACAAGGGTGGCACTATAAAGATCATCGGCGCTGAAAAGGACTTTAATAGCGATTTTTACGTTAAGCCGATGGTGTTATAACTATTTTACTGACAACAAAAAAACCCTTGATTTACAAGGGTTTCTAGAGCGCGAGACGGGATTCGAACCCGCGACCCTCGCCTTGGCAAGGCGATACTCCACCACTGAGCCACTCGCGCATATTGGATTTTTGCTGTCCGTGGGAGCCCCGCTCCGTCGGACAAGTAATACTATACTACGGACGGGGCTCTTTGTCAACAGCTTTTTTAAATTTCATCAAATAAATATAATGCTTAAAAAATACTGATTATTTTTGAATTCTTTCACGGCGATCTGCTCCCGCCGCTCAAAGGAGATGTCACGCCAGACCTCCTCCGCCGCCAGGGAGATGTGGCAGAGGACAATTCCGATGTCGAAGGCTGTGAAGCGGGAAAAGGGCAGGCGCTCCTTTTTGGCGAACACGTGGATCCTGTTCTGGTACACCATGAACCGCCAGGGCTGTCCGTTCATGGCCGAGGGGGCAAGGCGGGCCGCCTGCATCATCAGCCGCGTCTCGTCGGTGACCGGCTCGCGGAACACGCAGAGCTCCTTGAGGGAAAGCCTCCTTGCTTTGAAGGATTCCCGGTACAGCTCTCCCTCGGCATAGCCGAAGGCCAGCACCATAAGGGGCTTCAGGCCGTCGGGCTCGGGGATGGACGGAAGCTTCGCCAGACCCTGGTAGCAGGTTCCCACGCCCTTTTCCGTCAGGTAGAGCACCAGCTGCTCCATCAGATAGCCGGCGTTTTTTTCCGCCTCCTCGCCGGGCTCGGAAAAGAACACCAGATAGTAGGGCGCCTTTACCCTGAAAAGCCCCCTGACCTTCGTCTCCTGGGAAAGCGCGTCGATGATCTCCACGGAATAGGGGATCGCGCTGTTTAACGGCTGGAGCCCCAGCTCAAATTTCCGGAGGTTCTTGAAGAACTCCGGGGGCAGAGGCTCTTTCTTATAGCGCCGCACCGATCTTCTCTTAAAAACCGCCTCGTAAAGTGTCATACTCCCTCCCACAGTTTCTGCTTGTACCATTATATCACAGAAAAGGGAATCAATTCTTAAGAATTTCACAAAGTTCTGTGAGGGCCTCCCCAAAGGCTCCCATGGCCTTTCTCACCGCCTCCGGAGACCGCATATCCACCCCCGCGTCCGCCAGGAGACGGATGGGCGGCCTGGTGCAGCCGCCTCTCAAAAAGCCCATGTAATCCCGGACAGCGTCCCCGCCCTCTGACAGGATCCGCTCCGAGAGGGCTGTCGCCGCCGAAAAGCCCGTAGCGTACTGGTAAACATAGAAGGGCCGGTAAAAATGAGGGATCCTGGCCCATTCCAGGGCGATCTCGTCGTCGATGACCACTCCGTCCCCAAAATAATCCTCATTGAGCTTTTTGTAAATGCCGCAGAGCCGCTCCGCCGTCAGCACCTCTCCCGCCCGGCTCAGGTCATGGGCCGTTTTCTCGAATTCCGCGAACATGGTCTGACGGAACACCGTTCCCTTGAAGCCGTCCAGGAAATGATTGAGGATATAGGCCCGCTCCATGGGGTCGGAGGTGTGCTCCAGCAGATACCGGTTCAGCAGATTCTCGTTGCAGGTGGAGGCCACCTCAGCCACGAAAATCCTGTACTGGGCGTTCGGATAGTTCTGGCTTTCGCCGGAAAAATAGGAGTGCATGGCGTGGCCCATCTCATGGGCAAGGGTAAAGACGCTGTCCAGATTTCCCTGATAAGACATCAGCACATAGGGGTGGACGCCATAGGGGCCGCCGCTGTAGGCACCGCTTCTTTTTCCTTCGTTTTCTCCGTAGTCCACCCAGCGCTCTGAAAAGCCCTTCTCAAGGGCCGCGAGATATTCATCCCCCAGAGGCGCCAGCGCCTCCTTTACCAGCTCCTTCGCCTCGCCGTAGGGGATGCGCCTTCCCGCCTGGGGCACGAGGGGCGTATAAAGGTCGTACAGATGAAGCTCGGAAAGACCCAGAACCTTTTTCCGGAGCTCCACATAGCGGTACATGAGCGGCAGGGACTCCCGGACCGTTTCGATCAGCGTGTCGTAGACCTGCTCCGGCACGTCGGCGTCGTCCATATAAAAAGCCCGCGAGGACGGATACCTTCTCGCCTTCGCGTAGAACCACGCCTGCTTTACGTTGGCCTGGAAGGCGGCCGCCAGGGTGTTCTTATGGCGTCCGAAGGTCTCGTACATGGCTTTGAAGGCGGCGCGGCGCACATTCCGGTTCCCGCTTTCCAGAAAGCGGATATAGCGCCCGTGGGTCAGCTCCTCAAGCTGTCCCTCCTCGTTGGGAATGGCGGGGAATCTGGTATCCGCGTTGTTGAACATCTGAAAAATCCGGGAAGGCCCTCCGGCCATCTCGGAGGCGTCGGCCAGAAGCTCCTCCACCTCGGGGCTTCTGGTGTGGGCCTTTTTTCTGAGCACCTCGTCAAGGCTTATGTCAAATTCCCTGTCGGCCTCCTCCGAGGCGCGCAGGGCGTCCAGCTGCTCTTCCGGGATCGCCAGGATCTCCGAGGGGATATAGGCAGAGGCCGCCGAGGCCGCCGCGCACAGGCCTGCGGCCTTCCCCACCATCTGCTGGTATTTCTGATTGTTAGTGTCTGCGTCGGAATTCAGATGGGCGTAGCTATAAAGCCTGTCCAGCCGCTCTCCGATCATGGCGTCGAAGCGCAGGACTCCGTAAAGGGCCCCGGCCGAGGCTCCCAGCCGTCCCTTAAAGTCCCCGTAGCCCTTAAGTTCCTCCTTTACCGCCTTAAATTCCGCCTCCCAGGCGGCGTCGTCAGGAAAAATATCCTCCGTGGCCCAGGTTTCCTCCCTGGGAACCTCCTCTCTTTTCCGGATCCGCCTGATCTCGTCCATATTCTTTCCTCCCTGCAATGGCTTTGACTGTGGAAATTATACTCCTTTCTTTCCGTATTGTCCACACTCCGGGAAAAACTATGCTATACTGGAGAAAAAGAAAGGAGCCCAGCCATGTCCTCAAAGCTTTACGATACCCTGACCGCCGGTCAGTGCCGTCAGGCCGAAGCCCTCTATCATCTTGTGATGCAGAAGGCCGCGCCCCCCTGGGGACTGTGCCTGGCGCTTCCGGAGCCGGGGGAACGCCTTTCCGATTCCTTTTACGGCCTCTCCTTTTCAGAAGGCCGCCTGGCGTCTTTTTTGTCGGTATTCTGCCCCGACGGGAAGGTGGCGGAGATCTCCGGCTTCACCCACCCGTCCCTTCGCAGGCGCGGGCATTTTTCCGCCCTTCTGGGGCCCGCCCTCAAAAGGCTTAAGAGCCTCTTTGGAAGCCCTGAGGTGGTCTATCAGTGTCTTACAAGGGATCCCGACGCCGAGGCCTTCATAAAGGCCAAAGGACTTTCCTTTCTGCGGGGGGAGTGCCTTATGGAGGCAGAGCGCACAGGCGCCTCCCACGGCGCAGAGACGAAAACCGGCCCGGGAGCGGGAGGCCTGGCGAAGACGGCCGTATCCTTCCGCGCGGCGGGAAGCGCTGAGCGCCCTTTGCTGCTTTCCCTCCATAAAAAAGCCTTCGGAGAGTCCCCCGAGGGCTTCATCGACACGGTGCTTTCTGACCAGGATTCCTTATCCCGCGTGATCCTGGCGGACGGGGAGCCCGCCGGTCTTTTTCATCTGACCAAAAGCGGCGGGGCTCTTTTTTACCTGTGCGGCTTCGGGATCCTTCCCGGATTCCGGGGGCGGGGCCTGGCGAAGGCCGCCCTTTCCCGGATCCTGGCGGACTGCCCCGCGGAAGGCAGGCTGTTTTTGCAGGTGTCCACCGAAAACGCGCCCGCCTTCTCCCTCTATCAGTCCATGGGCTTTCTCACCGTAAACAGGCAGGACTATTACGGCCTGTAGCTTATGGAGGCCAGAAGCTCCTCAAAGGCCGAAAGGCTTACGCCGCCCTTTGAGGCCGTCACATAGAGGACGCCGTTTTCCGAGAAGGCGGCCCCGAAGGCCCCGCCGCTGTCCCCGATCTCGTAGAGGACGATGCTTCGCCCGCCAAGCTCCTTTTCTCCCAGCCTTTCCCAGTTCTGGCTGATGCTGTGGCCGTAGTCCGTATCGCCGTTTCCCGCCAGATAG
Source organism: uncultured Lachnospiraceae bacterium (assembly GCA_944375845.1). Classification (GTDB taxonomy): domain Bacteria; phylum Bacillota; class Clostridia; order Lachnospirales; family Lachnospiraceae; genus Lientehia. The sequence goes on along the minus strand of CALWAW010000005.1, from coordinate 1,921 downwards.
GCCTGACAGCCCGACAGCGCGGCGCTTTCCTTAAAGGTCGCGTTCACGCAGTACAGCTCGCTTCCGGGCCTGGCCTCCAGCCAGACGTTCTCCACCTCCTGCCCCGGCACTCTCGCAAGGGGAATCCCCAGCGTCTTTTCCAGCTCTTCATAGCTTCCGTAATCGTGGGTCCTTCCGTAGGGCGTATCCACCTCCTGAAAGCGGAGGGGAAACCGCTCCTCCCCGCCGTCCTCCGTATAAAAGGTGATATAGGCGCTGCCGCCGCTTACGCCCACCGGCCTTAAGATGGCCGCCGCCATGCCCACGGTCAGAAGCACGCAGGCCGCCGCCAGAGCCGCCCTGTATTTTAAGAGCCGCTTCATCCGGCGCTTTTCCCGAAACAGCTTAAGCCGCGCGCAGGTCTCCTGTTCCGAAAGGGGAGGCGGCACGGTTCCTTCCCGTTTTTTTATGGCCTCCTTCACCAGCTCCTCCATCCTGGAGGGATGAAATTCCAGGCTGTCCAGGTATTCATCTGGCTTTTTTCCCATGGCTGTCCTCCTTTCCCCGCGCGGGCGAAAGCTGCCGCTTCAGCTTTTTCCGCATCCGGTAGATCCTGGTGGCCGCGTTTGTATAAGAGATGGAGAGCCGCTCGGCCACCTGGGCCGTTTTCTGCTCCTCCTTCACCACCAGCCGGTAAAGCTCCAGCTCCTCCGGCTTCAGGCAGCCGGTGAGGCTTTCCTCCAGCTCCCGCGCCAGGTAAGCCGCGGAAACCTCCTCCCCCGAGGGCTCCCCGGAAAAATCCTCCAGGCTCACGGTGCGGGCCCGCTTTTTCATAACCTCCATGGATACGTTCCTGGCCGTCACATAGAGCCACCGCTCCGGGCAGGGATGGGCCTTTAAGGCCTCCTCCCTTCCGGCCGCCCGCAGAAAGGTCTCCATGGCGCTGTCCTCCGCGTCCTGATGACTCCCCAGCTTCCAGTAGCAGTATTCGTATATCCTGTTGTAGTTCTGTGTGAATAAAAGCTCAATGAAGCGCAACGGTCATCCTTTCTCAGTCCTCCCCGCGGATCAGACTGCTGATGCTTTCTTTGAAAAATCTCCTTGCCGCCGCCAGAAGGGAAAGCCCGGTCAGGGCCGCCGCTATGGCCAGGGAGCCCAGGGCCTTCGACAGGCCCCAGTAATCCTCCAGGAAATAATACCGATCGGCAAGAAGGGACACGGCCCCCATGGAAAGGGCCCAGGTCAGGGGCAGAAGAATCACCGCAGGGAGAATCAGCCTCACAAACAGCCTGCGCCTGGTATACCCGGCCACCTGATAGAGGCCGGTCCGCCTGCGCTCCTGCCGGATCCTGGAAAAGAGCTGCCCCAAAAGCACGCCTGCCCCCATTATAGCAGAAAGACCCGCCAGCAGAAAGCTCAATACCTGAAGGAGCAGATGATACCCGCGGTACTCCTCCATGAAAGCGCACCGATCCTCCAGATCCATCTCGGGAAGATCCCCGCTCACCCGGTAAACGGTCTGTCTTAAGGAATCCTCTTTTCCCTCCTGCCCGTAGACCCGCACCCTGGTGTAGGTGCTTGAGATGCCCAGGGCGTCGAAGGTTTCGTTGAGGCAGAGGAAGTTAAAGTAGGGAAGGGGCGAGTTGGATTTCTCGAACCATCCGGCCTGACAGCGGATCACCGCCCCGATGGTCACGGTGACGTCCTGACGGCGCACCTCTTTTTTCAGCACGTCCTCTTTTATAAAGCCGCGAAGGCCCGGATCCTCCGAGTAAAGGCGGGTGAGGGTCAGCTGGTCCCCCGGATGATAGTAAGTATCCCGGTACTGGTTTTCCTTCCCGCTGTAGGCGCCCATTTCCAGGTGATGGACGGTCATCACCTGATAGCTCCCGCCGTTTCCGTCGTCCACCTCGTCGAAATCGATCTCCAGATCCGGGACCAT
>CALWAW010000004.1 GCA_944375845.1 uncultured Lachnospiraceae bacterium | reverse complement strand
CGATAGCGTTCAGGGTAGTGTTGGGGCTCGCGATGGAGTCGGAGGAGCCCACCATGCGGAACTCGAATTTATTGCCCGTGAAGGCAAAGGGTGAGGTCCTGTTGCGGTCCGTCGCGTCCTTCTGCAGGTCGGGCAGGGTGCTGACACCGGTATAGAGCCGTTCTCCCTTCTTATAAGAAGTGGCCTCGCCGGTCTCGATTAACTGTTTTACCACGTCCTCCAGCTGCTCGCCCAGGAAAATGGAGATGATCGCCGGCGGCGCCTCATTGGCGCCCAGCCTGTGGTCGTTGCCCACGTTGGAGGCCGACTGGCGCAGCAGGTCGGCGTGGATATCCACCGCCTTGATGATGCAGGCCAGCACCAGAAGGAACTGGATGTTCTGGTTGGGCGTCTCGCCGGGATCCAGAAGGTTCATGCCGTCGTCGGTACACAGGGACCAGTTGTCGTGCTTTCCGGAGCCGTTGACGCCGGCGAAGGGCTTCTCGTGAAGCAGGCAGGCCAGGCCGTGGCGCTGGGCCACCTTCTTCATGGTCTCCATCACAAGCTGGTTGTGATCCACCGCGATGTTTACATTATTATAGATGGGCGCCAGCTCGTGCTGGGCGGGGGCCACCTCGTTGTGCTGGGTCTTTGCGGAGATGCCCAGCTTCCAGAGCTCGATGTTCAGATCCTTCATAAAGGAGCCCACCCGCTCCTGGATCACGCCAAAGTAATGATCGTCCATCTCCTGGCCCTTGGGGGCGGGAGCGCCGAACAGGGTGCGTCCGGTGTAGATCAAATCCTTTCTCTGTAAGTACAGGTCCCGGTCAACCAGGAAATATTCCTGCTCAGGGCCCACGGAAACCGTGACCTTCGTGGCCGTGGTGTTCCCGAAGAGCCGCACAATGCGCAGGGCCTGCTCATTGATGGCCTCCAGGGAGCGCAGCAGCGGGGTTTTTTTGTCCAGCGCCTCGCCCTTATAAGAGCAGAAGGCCGTGGGGATGCAGAGGATCGCGCCCACGGCGTCCTCCTTGATAAATGCCGGCGAGGTGCAGTCCCAGGCGGTGTAGCCCCTGGCTTCGAAGGTTGCCCGCAGGCCGCCGGAGGGGAAGGAGGAGGCGTCGGGCTCGCCCTTGATTAACTCCTTGCCGGAAAATTCCATCAGCATCCGTCCCTTGGCGTCGGGGTTGGTCACAAAGGAATCGTGCTTTTCCGCCGTGATGCCGGTAAGAGGCTGGAACCAGTGGGTGTAATGGGTCGCGCCGTGCTCCACCGCCCAGTCCTTCATGGCCTTGGCCACCACATCCGCCGTCGCCATGGAAAGCTCGCCGCCGTGCTCAATGACGTTCTTCACCTCGGCGAACACCTTCTTGGGCAGGCGCTCTTCCATCTTGCCCATGGTAAATACGTTCTCGTTGAAGATTTCCTCGATGTTCATTACCTTTTCGCTCATAGCTCTTCCTCCATAATTTTTTCTCCCCGGACCGTAACCGCTTCCGGCGCCCCGGCAGGCGTTCTCATAAAGAAAAGGCGCCCGCTTTGGAACGCCTTCGTTCGATTATCAAGTCTATGTCATATAAGATACCTCATTTTATTCAGAAATGCAAGCACTTTTTTCGGTATTCCCGCCTTTTTCACTTAAGATTCTAAACGGCGGGCCTGAACAATGAGACGGTCCCGGTTGTTGTTGACGCAGGTGGAGAGGGTGATAATCCGGTCCTCGGCCTGCACCTGGACGCCGGTATCCATGATGGACTGTGCCTGCATCTGCTCCACATAAGAGAGGAAGGCCGCGTCGTCCGCAAAGCTTAAGGTGTAGGCGTCGCTGTCGGGGGACACCACGCACACCGCGAAAATCTCGTAGGTGTAAAAGCCCGTCTCCGTATAGACCTGGAAGGTTTTGTGGGATTCGTAAAAATCGTCCTCGCGGAACTTCTTCAGGTTGGCGAACATGGAGCCGTTCTTCATGTTGTGGCCGTAGACGATCACATTCTTCCCCTCCATTTTTTCGGGGATCCCGCAGTCCTCAAACAGCGCCCCGGAGGAGTTTTCCTGCCCCTCGAAGGTATGGTTCAGATACCAGCTGTTGTCCGAAAACTGGACGATGGGGTAATTGATCTTCGTATCCTCGATGATGATCCAACCCACGTAATCCTCGTTCTGGGCCAGCATCGTATTGTGAAACTGCGTCCAGGGGCCCGTAGACGGCCGTTCCTCCGCCGCCTGGGTCTCTCCGGGGTTTTCCGCCTGCGCCGTCTCAAGAAGCTGCTCTGCCTGACTGGCCAGGCTGTCGTACTCGTCGCTCCCTCTTTTATATTCCAGAAAAATGGAAAGAAGCTGCCAGGCCGAAATCAGAAAAACCGCCAGCGCAATCACAAACACCACGGTCCGGATGACGCGGGAACGCCTTTTTTTTATCCATTTTGTTGTCATATCCACACCTGTCTTTCGATTTAACGATCTATTTACTTGATATTTCCCGCCATATCAACTATGATAGAAGGGAATTTTTTTTTCAAGGAGAATTCATGATATGATTATAAGAGATATGACTGGGGCTGACAAGAAAATTTTTCTTAAAATGTCCGAAAATTTCTACCATAGCGACGCCGTGCTCCACGATTTCTCCGCAAGGATCACAGAGCAGAACCTGGAGGGCGCCCTTTCCGGCTCGCCTTACGTGCGCTGCCTGATGCTGGAGGAAACGGCGGGAACGCCCTCGGGCTACGCCGTCATCGCCCATTCCTGGAGCAGCGAGGCGGGCGGGCCCATGATTATCCTGGAGGAGCTCTACCTTGAGCCCGCGGCCAGAGGCCTTGGCCTTGCGGCAAAATTCTTCGACTGGTTCTTTGAGGAATATAAAGGCCGGGCCGCCGGCTACCGCCTGGAGGTGGCGCCGAAAAACGCGGACGTTTTAGGACTTTATGAAAAATACGGCTATGAAAAGCTTGCTTATATCCAGATGCTTCGGCCTGCGAAAAGGAGTTGAATATCAATGAGAAAGACAAAGATCATCTGCACAATGGGCCCTGCCGTCGACAGCGACGAGGCCATCCGCGCCCTGATCGGCGGCGGCATGGACTGCGCCCGCTTTAATTTTTCCCACGGCTCCCACGAGGAGCAGAAGGCCCGCATGGACCGGGTGAAGCGCATCAGCGCCGAAATGAACGTGCCCGTGGCCCTGCTTTTAGACACCAAGGGGCCTGAGATCCGCTTAAAGGATTTTGAGGAGGGCTCCGTGGTTCTGGAGCCGGGCCAGACCTTCGCGCTGACCGCCTCATCCGAGCCGGGAACCGCCGAGGGCATCGGCCTTTCCTATCCCCATCTGGCGGCGGCCGTCACCATCGGCACCAGGATCCTCATCGACGACGGAAAGATCGCCATGTTCGTGGAGCGGATCGAGGGAAGCTCCGTGATCTGCCGCGTCATCAACGGCGGGAAGGTCAGCAACAGAAAGAGCATCAACATCCCCAACCTGAACATTCCCATGCCCTATATCAGCGAAACGGACCGAAGCGATATTCTCTTCGGCATTTCCCAGGACGTGGATTTCATCGCCGCCTCCTTCACCAGGACCGCCGACGATATCCACAAGCTCCGGAAGCTTCTGGACGACAACGGCGGCCGCCGGATCCAGATCATCGCCAAGATCGAGAACACCCAGGGCATTGAAAACCTGGACCAGATCCTGGAGCTGGCCGACGGCATCATGGTGGCCAGAGGCGACATGGGCGTTGAGATCCCCTTCCGCCTGCTGCCCGGCATCCAGAAGGAGATCATCCACAAGTGCTATCTGGCAGGAAAGCACGTGGTGACCGCCACCCAGATGCTGGAATCCATGACCCACAGCCCCCGTCCCACCAGGGCCGAGGTCTCCGACGTGGCCAACGCCATTTACGACGGCACCACGGCCATCATGCTCTCCGGCGAGACGGCCGCCGGGGATTATCCCACCGACGCGGTCCGCACCATGGCCGAGATCGCCGAGGCCACCGAGAGCAACATCGACTACAAGAAGCAGTTTTCCGAGCTCCATGAATCCCTGTGCCTGGAAAAGATCCCGGCTGTGGCCGTGGGCATCTCCGCCATCACCTCGGCCAACTATCTGGACGCCAAGGCCATCGTGGCCGTCACCAGAACGGGACGCAGCGCCAGGATGATCGCCGATTACCGGCCCGCCTCCCCTGTGATCGCGCCCACCGTAGATCAGAAGGCCATCCGCCAGCTGAACCTGACCTGGGGCGTCTATCCCTTCCAGGCAAAGGAGCAGGAAAGCGCCGACGACCTGTTCTGCCACGCCGAGGAGATCGCCCTGAGCTCCGGCATCGTGGAGGAGGGGGACACCATCGTGATCTCCGGCGGCCCCCACGAGAAGAACAGCGCCATCGACATGATGAGGATCGTCAAGCTCTGATCAGAGCCTGACCCTCACCGGCGCGTCTATGGTCATGGAGTCCTCCGTGACCGCACAGTCATAAGCAAGAATACGGACACCCTCCTGATCTGCCCGCCTCAAGGCGGCGGCAAATTCAGGATGGGTGTTTTCATTTGGGGAAAATTCCCGGATCCCCTTCATCTGGATCACAAAGAGCAGATACGCCCCGAAGCCCGCGGCCGCGCATTTGATAAGCTCCTCCACGTGCTTTACGCCCCGCGCCGTGGGCGCGTCGGGAAACAGGGCCCTTCCGCCCGCGTCAAGGGTGACGCCCTTCACCTCCATGAAGCTCCTTTCGCCGCCGGCCTCGATATAGAGGTCGAACCGGGAATCGCCGAACCGCCTCTCCCGTTTCACCTCCGTGACCCGGGGAAAGAGCCCGCCCTCCCGGATCCATCTGGCAGCCTCCTCGTTGGGTGCCTGGGAATCGATGTTGACAATGGAGAGGCTTCCTCCGTCTGTCTCCTTTCCCACGCTGATCAGATCCCAGCCTGTCTTTCTTCCCGGCGCATCCTTTTTCTGGATCCACACCGGGGCCCCCGGGATCAGAAGCTCCCGGAGCCTTCCCGTGTTCTTCACATGGCACCGGAGCACCCGGCCGTCCGTCTCCACGTCGGCCAGGAACCTGTTGGGCCTTTTCAAGAACCTTCCCCGGCTTACGCCCTCGTATCTCATGGCTCCTCCTTTTCTCTACGCAAAAACACCCTTGCGGAGCTTACGCTCCGCAGGGGTGCGGTTTTGCATCGTCTGAAAGCCTTGCAGCTTATTTGTAGTATTTCGCCTTGTCAGCGTCGTCGAACAGGTTGATCTTATGACGGACCACCTCGTTCATGGCGTCGATGCACTCAGGATAAATGGCCATGGGCTCGCGCAGGGCCTTGTCCTGAAGAACCTGACGGCACTTCTGATAGAAGGCGTCCTTGATGTCGCTGGAGATGTTGATCTTGTTCACGCCGAGCTTGACGGACTGAGCGATCTCCTCGTCGGGGTTTCCGGAACCGCCGTGCAGTACCAGCGGAATGCTTACGTTGGCCTTGATCTCCTGTAACCTGTCAAGGGCCAGCTTCGGCTTCCTGTCCTTCGGATACAGGCCGTGGGCAGTACCGATGGCGATGGCCAGGCAGTCGATGTCGGTCTCTTTGATGAACTTAACGGCGTCGTCTACCTCGGTGTAGATGATCTCCTTGGAACCGGCCTCGCCGTAATCATCGGCGGTGCCGATGGTGCCCAGCTCAGCCTCAACGGATACGTTTACGGGATGAGCCACCTCTACCACCTTCTTGGTGATGGCGATATTCTCTTCAAGAGGAAGATGAGCGCCGTCGATCATAACGGAGGTGAAGCCGTCCTGGATGGCGCGGAGCACCTGCTCGAACTTTGAACCGTGATCCAGATGGATGCAGACGGGAACGGTGGCCTTATGGGCCTCCTCAATAACAGCCTTTACAAAGCTGTCCTCAACGAATGACAGCTCGTCGGGATGGATGGCGATGATCACGGGAGCCTGCATTTCCTCGCAGGTGTGCATAACGCCCTTTAAGATCATATTGCTGCTCACATTGAAGGCCGGAACAGCGAAATTGTGCTCGTTGGCCGGAGCAAGGATTTCTTTCATGTTCATTAACATAGCTTACTTCCTCCTTATAAGAACCTTTTATGTCTTCATACTATCTCAAATAAGTCACCATGTCAAGTGTCTCTTGTATAAATTAGGGAAATTTTCACGATGTCCTTTGTATAAATTGTGGGGATTGTATAAACACATGAAATAATATTTCACCGCACACCCGTATCCGCACGCAGAAGCCTCCTTTTTCATACCATATCATAACATCTCACAAGGAGGCTTTTATGTCATCTTTTTTTCCTCTGGACCAGCTTGAGGCCGGCGGCCGCGCCGTCCTTGCAAAAATAGACCAAGACCTCCCCTGCGCCGCCCGCTTAGGGGAGCTGGGCTTTTTCCCCGGCGTTTCCGTCGCCTGCGCCTTTAAGGGCCGCCGCGGGGAAAACGCCGCCTACGCCCTTGGCGGCGCCCTGATCGCCCTGCGGCGGGAGGACGCGGCCGGTATCCTCGTATCGCCTGTCCGGGAGGCGGGCTGACCATGGAAGAGACATGCAGGGCCGCCCTGGCGGGAAATCCCAACGTGGGAAAGAGCACGCTGTTCAACGCCCTCACGGGCCTTCACCAGCATGTGGGAAACTGGACGGGAAAGACGGTGGCCTGCGCCTTCGGGACCTGCGTCTTTGAGGGCACCCGCCTGGAGCTCACCGACCTTCCCGGAATCTATTCCTTAAGAAGCGACTCCCCCGACGAGGAGGCCGCCAGAGAAGCCATCGCGGCCGGAGGCTTCCAGGTGATCCTGGCCGTCTGCGACGCCACCTGCCTGGAGCGGGGCGTAAGGCTGGCCCTTCAGCTTCTGGAGCTTACGCCCAGCGTAATTCTCTGCGTAAACCTCTGGGACGAGGCGCAAAAAAAAGGAATCACCATCGACCTTCCCCTTCTGGAAAAGCGTCTCGGGATCCCTGTGGCCGCCATCAGCGCCGCCCGGGGTGAGGGGCTCCATGAGCTTTTAAAAAAGACGGTCTCCTATAAGGATCAGCCGCCTCTTCTTCTCTCCACCTGCGAACCGCCTCCGGAGCACATCTTTCAAAAGGCCGGGGCCATCGCAGCGGAGGCTGTGCGGGAGAACCGTCCCGCCTTCCGGAGGCGGGACCTTCGGGCCGACCGGATCTTAACGGGCCCCGTCACCGGGACCCTTGTGATGCTGGGACTTCTGTTCCTTCTGTTCTGGATCTCCCTAAGCGGCGCCAATTACCCCAGCGCCCTTTTAAGCCGCCTCTTTTCCCTGCTGGAGGGAAAGCTGCTCCTTGCGGCCGAGGCCCTGGGCGCGCCCTCCTGGCTTTCGGGAGCCCTGATTCTTGGCGTCTACCGGGTCACCGCCTGGGTGGCGGCCGTCATGCTGCCGCCCATGGCCATTTTCTTTCCCCTGTTCACTCTCCTTGAGGATCTGGGGTATCTGCCCCGGGCCGCCTTCAACCTGGACCCCTGCTTTAAAAAATGCTCTGCCTGCGGAAAGCAGGCCCTGTGCATGTGTAGAGGGCGCAGCCTGCTCCCCTCTCCATGCAGACGCAGACGGTGAAACCGTTGGAAAGCGCGGTCTCATGGAAGCGGACCCCCAGGGCTTCCCAGCTTTCCGGAAGGCCCTCTCCCAAATCGGAGGGAAGGACCGAAAATTCCCCGAAGCTCTCGTCAATCCCCCGGCCCGTATATTTCACATAGCTTTCCTTCGCGGCCCATATCTGGAAAAACCGCTCATGGTGTCCTCCCACATAGGCCGCCTCTTTTTTGTGGAAAAAGCGGACGGCCAGGCGCCCCAGGCGCTCATCCGCCGCCGCCCAGTCCTCGCCGCGAAAACGGGTATGCTCCTGAATATCCAGGCCCACCGGCCCCCTGTGAAAGGCGCAGGCCCAGAGGGGCCCCGTATGGCTGATGGAAAAACCAAGCTCCGGCCTTTGGGGAAAATAGGGCTTTCCCCGCTCTCCCCTGGCCACCTCCCAGCCCTCTCCGGCCTCCCGGGAGGGCGCCCTTAAAAGCTCCGGCTCCTCCCCGTCTGCTAGATACGCCGCCGCCGCAGTTTTCAGCCTTTCCTCCGGGCTTCTTTTATCGTCCCCGGAAAACAGGAACACATAAGACCTGCTCATACCTGGGTGATTCCCCTCTTTTTCATGTACTCGATCACGTCCTTCACCTGGCGCATCTGCCACACGTCCCTGGTGGGGATGTCGGTGTCAAAATGCTCCTCAAAGGCGCAGACCACGTTCATGATGTCAAAGGAGTTCAGTCCCAGATCCTGTACGAAATCCGTATCGTAGGTGAGGTTCCCCTTGCCTGTGACACGCCGCACCACGTCCTGAATAAATCCAAGCATTTCTTCTTCCATGTCCATCCATCTTCCCTTCGTATGTTAAACCATATATCTCTTGATCTTCTGCATGGCCGTCTTTGCGAATTCCTGCTCCCTGATGTTGACCATCTGGATCTGCTGGTAGAAGGGGAGGCTGTCGTTGATCTCGTTGATCCCCTCCTGCAGCTCCTCCAATATCTCGTAGGAATCCATCCCGGCAGTCCGGTCCGGATCCGGGTAAATGCTGGCCGCCAGCTTCACATCGTCGGCGGAGGCGCCGCTGGCCGCCCCGTAAACCACCACGTCCTTCACCAGAGGGAGCTTTTTGATCTGATCCTCCAGCTTTTCAGGGGAAACCTTTTTCCCGTTCTTGAATACCACCAGATTCTTCTTTCTTCCCGTGATATATAAGAAGCCGTCCTTATCCAGCTCGCCCACGTCGCCGGTGTGGAACCAGCCGTCCTCCATGGCCTCGGCCGTCAGCTCCGGCGAATTGTAGTAGCCGTTCATCACGTTGTCGCCCCGCACCAGGATCTCTCCCTCCTGAAGCTTCACCTGGCAGTGGGGAAGCACCAGTCCCACGGAATCCAGCCTGTTGTACTCGTTCCTGTTGACGCACACGAGAGGGGCGCACTCCGTGATGCCGTAGCCCTGGAGGATCGTCACGCCCATGAGCTCAAATTCCTCCATGATCTCGCGGCTCATGTGGGCTCCGCCGCAGATGATGAGCCTCAGGGTGCCCACGCTTTTATCCCGGACGGCCTCCAGGGCCTTCACCGGCTTCCGGATCCCCAGCTTTTTCCTGGCCCTCTGAAGCTTTAAAAGCTTTTTAAGCCCGTCGGCCTTTCCCGCCTGCTCGGCCGCCAGCCAGATCTGGTTGTGGATGGCCTCCAGCATCAGGGGCACCGTCAGCATGCTGTGGGCGCCCGCCTCGTGGAGATCCCGCATCACCGTCTTTAAGTTTCCGTTGATGTACAGGGTGGAGCCCCGCATCCACACGGAAACCACGGCGCAGGTGAGGCCGTAGGTATGGTAAAAGGGCAGGTTCGTAAAGACCTTCTCTCCCACCAGAACGTAATTCCAGGCGTCGGAGGCGTTGGTGAGAATCGCCCGGTGGCTTAACATCACCGGCTTCGACGTGCTGGTTGTGCCGGAGGTGAACACGATGGAGGCCGTCTGCCCCGGCTCGATGAGGGGAGCCGGACTTTTTCCGCCTGAAGCGATCTGCTCCGCTCCCTCCTGTACCCAGTCTGAAAGGGAGGTCTCTGTCCCCTTCCCGTGGAGCCTGAGGACCTCTCCCTTCCCCTCCAGGGCCTTCCGGCAGATCTCCAGATAGGGAGGCGCAGCGAAGACGGCGGCAGCGTCGGCGGCTCTCAGCATCTGCATGATGGTTTCGTCGGACTGCTCGATGTCGATGCACACGGCCACGGAGCCGCAGCCTGTGGCCGCCATATAGGCCAGAAGCCACTGATAGCTGTTCTCGCCCACAATGGCCAGGTGCTTTCCCGCGAGCCCTTTGCGGATAAAGGTCTCCTTAAGGGCCTCCACATCCTTCGCCATCTGGCCGAAGGTGACGCTTTTTTCCTCGCGGCTTCTGGTGTACCAGACAAGCGCCCTGTTCTTTGCGTATTTTTTTCCAAGTCCCTCTATGAGCTCCGCGAAATCCCGATACCTGTCGGCGGAATACAACGGATAATTTTTCATTTTAAGCTTCCTCCTACTCCTTCTTCTGTATGATCGCAGAACCTGCGGACAAACTCATCCTTCCCCAGCTTATCCAGAAGGGAGAGGAAGGCCTTTCCCACAGCCGGGTCAAACTGGCTGCCGCAGCCGCTCTTGATTTCCCCCACCGCCTTTTCCAGGCTGAAGCCGTGCCTGTAGGGGCGGTTGGATACCATGGCGTCAAAGGCGTCCGCCACGGAGATCACCCGGGCGCCCAGCGCGATCTCTTCGCCCTTCAGCCCGTCGGGATAGCCGGTCCCGTCGTAGCGCTCATGGTGCCCCCGCACGATGGGGAGCATGTGGGCGAAGGGCCGGAAGGTGGAGAGGATCTTCTCGCCTGTGACCGGATGCTCCTTAATCATGGCGTATTCCTCGTCCAGCAGAGGCTCCGGCTTAAGGAGCACCGCGTCGGGGATCTGGATCTTTCCGATGTCGTGGAAAAGCCCCGCCTGGCGGATGCTCTCCGCCTCCGCCTCGTCCATTCCAAGCTCTGTAGCCAGGGCGGCGGCCAGGACGGATACCCGCTCCGAATGGCCCTTTGTCTCCTTATCCTTTAATTCCACCACAAACCGCAGGGTCTCGATGGTCTGCATATAGGCCTGGGTCAGCCTCTCGTTCTGCCGGTTCACATGGGCGTGAAGGCGGCTGTTGCTTAAGGCCGCCGAGACCTGGCGCACCAGGATCCGCAGAAACTGGATGGAGCCCTCCCCGGCCTTCTTTCCCAGAGAAAGGCCCAGGCAGCCCGCCGTCCGCTTATCCTCGTCGGTCATGCGGCAGACCAGGCAGCCGTCCTTCTGGAGCAGGTCGCCCTCCTCCCAGTTTTCCTCCGCCATAAACCCCTCGAAATCAAGGGCGGGCAGCTCTCCCCGGGCCCAGACCCTGGGCTTTTCCTGGTCTCCTCCCCACATCAGGAAGCTTCCCCTGGAGGGCAGGAGCTTTTCTGCCAGGTCCAGGACGCCCTCCGAGAGGTGATCCCCGTTTTGCAGGCTGTAAATGGCCGGCAGCTCGTCCACCACGGCGGAAAGCCCCCTCTGGTAGCCGCGGATGGTGCGGATCTGCCAGATGGATTTTACGCAGGACTCCACCAGAAGCTCAAGCTGGTCGAACCTGTCGCTCTTTTCGTAATATCCCTGGATATCCAGCTGGCGGATGGTCTTGATGGGCGGCGCCATGCTTTTATGGCCCGTCAGCAGGATGATAAAGATCTCTTTGTTGAACTTCCGGATCTCCTCCACCACCTGATCGCCGCAGATGGGCGCCATTAAAAAGTCCAGGAGGAGGATGTCGTAATGGTGCTCCCGTACCCGCTCGATGCCCTGATACGGGTCGTTCTCCACATCCACCTGGTAGCCGGAGCGCTCAAAATACGCCTGGATCGTCGATGTGATGATGGGATCATCGTCCAATGTCAGTATGGATATTTCTTTCTCTGCTGTCTGTCTGTTCTTTCTCATTGATCGTACCCCGCGCTATGTTCTGCCTCTTCCCCGATGATCGCCAGGGAAAGGGGGATCGAAATCCCGAATATGGAACCTCCGCCCTCGTTATCCTCAAACCACATGGTCCCGCCGAACTTTCCCCGGATCACGGCGTTGGATATGTAAAGGCCCAGCCCGGTTCCCAGGGCTCCCTTGTTTGTGACCATGGATTTGAAGAGCCTTCCCCGGACTGCCGGACTGATGCCGCTTCCATGGTCCTTTACGGAAATGTTCAGGTTCTCCTTGTCGTATCCGATCTGCACCACGATCTTTCCGCCTCCCGCCTCGTGCTGGGCGTAGACCGCGTTGGAGAGCAGGTTCGTGAGCACCTGGATCAGGTTGTTGATGTCTCCCTTCAGGGCGATGTCCCGGCTCAGGTCATACCGCACCTCCATCTGGCAGCCGCCCCGCAGAAACTCGTGGCGCATCAGAAGGGCGCATCGTTTGATCATCTCTTCTATGGTGAATACGGATTCCTCGTCTGTGTTCACGTTGGCCGCCTGGCCCTTGATGGCGGTGATGATATCCGACATGTAGGACGAGGCCTCCCGCATTTTCTGGAACCAGTCCTTCATCTCCCCGTATATCTCCCGGAAATCCTTCTCCGTCACCTGGGGATCGCCCAGGCTCTCGCTGCACTCGTCCACCAGCGCCTCCACGGCGGAGATGCAGCCGGAAACGCTCATCACCGGAGTCTTCAGGTTGTGGGCCAGGCCGCCGATCATCTGACCGAGAACGGCCAGCCGCTCCTGCTCCATCATCCGCTCCTGGCTTTCCTGGATCTGCTGCATGCTCTTCTTGATCTGGGTCACGTCCTTGAAGAGCACCACGAAGCCGGCCACCTTTCCGTTTAACTCCAGGGGCGATACGTCGGTCACATAATAATATTTCTGCACCTCGTTTCCGTTCTGGATGCTCACGGACTGCTCGTAGGAAATGGTGGATTCTGCCTGCCTGCTGGATTCTATAGCGGTAATCATGTTATAGATGGCCGTTTTTTTGGAGACGTCCTCCTCCCGGACGCAGTCGCTCAAGTACCGGTTTTCCGCGATCCCGTACTGGGAGGCGAAGAGGGAGGCGAAGCTTTTGTTGTAGTTGATTACAAGCCCCGTCTCGCTGACCACCAGATACCCGTCGGAAATCCAGTCCAGGATATGCCTGTTTGCGATGGGTCGGATGTCAAATAAGTGAAGCATATAAATGGCGATGCCGTTGCAGATGATCGTGGGCGCGAAGCCTGTGGGCGTGGCCGCTATGGACACCTCTTTTCCGCTGAAGGTGGCGTAGAAGTTCACGATCAGGGGCACCAGGCCGCCGATGGTCAGGAGGATGCTCTGCTTTAAATAAATGCTGCTCCTGTTCTTCAGGGCGAACCGGATGATAATCACAATGGCCGCCAGCAGGCACAGGTAATTGTAGGCGCCGCTCACAAGGATCCAGGGGCCGAACACGATCTCGCTGCGCACCACGGAAAACACCCGGTACTGGAGATGGTGCAGCGGGTTGGTCCAGGTGATGAGGATGGTCGCTATGGGAACGATGAACAGTGCCTTCATTTTCCCGCTCATCTTTTCCAGGCTCCCGTCCAGGGTAATGGCGATGCAGAGGAAAATGGGCGCCAGAATCACGCCGCCCGGCTGCATGGCGCAGTCCCAGAAAAACATCAGGGCCTGGTTATCCGGATCGGAAAAATAAATGCCGATCAGCGGAAGCATCCAGATGGCGTAGCAGACCGCCATGGCGATATAAAGCTTGTGGAGCAGGTGAAGCTCCTGCTTGTCTCCTCTGAGGCTCCAGATCAGAAAGGCGATCAGGGCCGCCAGCATACAGAAAAAGAAAATGATGGTCGCTGTTGAGATCATTGCTCTCCCCCCTTTGCCGGCCATGAATCCAGGAGCGTGAAGCCGCCCAGAAGCTGCCTTACCGGCGGGAACTTGATATGGACGCCCTTCTCCTCAAGGGCGCGCTGCGTCATGGCGCAGGTCACGTCGATCACCGGCGTTTCCACCCTTACCCGGTGCCAGTAATCGATGAGGGGCGAAAGGAGCTCCCGGCAGGGCCCCTTGGCCGTCTCGGAAAGCATCTGGGTGAACACCTCGTCGGGCACCACGTAGGTTCCCTCGTCCACCGCCTTCGCCGCCGTCTCCGCCGTAGGCGGATCCGGATTCATGATATGGAATACCCGGCCGCCGCTGTCCTTAAGGGCCAGCACCTCGGCCGCCGCAATGTCCACCGGCATTAACTCCACCTTCACCTTCTTCGTAAGCTCCGGGATGGCCCCCACAAGGTAGAAGCCCCGCATCAGAAGATAGAAGGCGTTTGTATCGGGATTTTTCTGGAAGATCCCGTCGTCGGAGCGGCCGATCAGACGGCCCAGCCGGAATATCTTCGCGGGAAGGCCCTCGTCCATGGCCTTGAAAACAATCCCCTCCGCCTGGAACTTGCTCTTTACGTAAAGGTTATTCTCCCAGATCTGGCCGATATCGTAATCGGCCTCCGTAAAGACGGCCTTTTCACCGCCGTTCTTTAAAAGCTCGCCGCTGACGCTTAGGGTGGACATGTGATAAAACGCCGCTCCCGCCTTCTTTGCCAGCTCCACCATACGGGCGGTGCCCGCCACGTTGGCTTCTAAAAAGTCCTCTGTATCCGCCGCGTAATGGCGCACGTCGGCGGCGCAGTGGAAGATCTCCCTGACCCTCAGGGAGAGGCTTTCGTATTCCTCCGAAGAAAGGCCCAGCCTCTCTTTGGAAATATCCCCGGTCACGGCCTCCAGCCGCTTTTTCTCACGCATAGCCGCGCCCTTTCCGAAGTACCAGGCCAGGCAGTCCATGAGCCTTTCCTGGCTTCCGTCCCGCAGCAGGCAGAGAATCTTCTTCTCTCCCTGATCCAGAAGGGCCTTGACCAGATGGATCCCGAAAAATCCCGTGGCCCCGGTCACCAGCACGTACCGCTGCTCCTCCTTTGCGGGGCGGGGCGGATAGACCTGCGCGGCAAAGGCGTCCTTTGCGGACGCGCCGTCTGTTTTTTCTTCAGGCTCCGCTTCGGGAGAGGCCAGGGCGGCCTCGCCGCCCAGGAGCACAGCCTGCTCCCTGGCCGTGGGATGCTCGTAAAAATCCGCGAGGGACATTTCTAGCTTGTCGTTAAAGTAGCTGCTTAAGATGCTGAGGGCGCCCAGGGACGTGCCTCCCTGTTCAAAGAAGGAGACGTCCGGATCCTTCGCGGGGGTGGTGAGCACCCGGTTCCACACCTCAAGGACGTATGAAACCGAAACCTTCGGCGCGGGGGCGCCGGCCGCCGGTTCAGGCGCTTTTGCAGGCGCGGACGTGTTTACCGCGGGCACAATAGCCGCCGGTTCGGGCGCCTTTTCAGGCGCGGGCGCGTTTACCGCGGGCTCAGGCGATTTTACGGGCGCAGTCGTGTTTACCGCGGGGGCGCCGGGCGCGGGCTCAGGCGCTTTTACGGGCGCGGGCGCTGCCGCCGCGCTGACTGCCGCCGCGGGCTCCTTCGCCACATGGGAGAGCCCCTCCAGGGCCGCCCGCTTCAGGGCCTGAAGATCGATCTTTCCCGTGGCCGTCTCCGGAAGCTTTTCCATGGAAACCATCCGGGAAGGAATCATATAGGCGGGGAGCGTCTTTTTAAGCTCGCCGGAAAGCTTTTCCGCGTCGGCTCCCGCCGCGGGCTCATAGAAGCACCACAGCTCCATGGAGCCGTCGTCCTTCCGGATGGGAAGCGTGGCGGCCCGGAGGGCCTGGCCGGAGCTCAAAACGGCTCCGGTGATCTCGCCCAGCTCCACCCGCTGGCCGTTGAGCTTCACCTGGGAATCCCGGCGGCCCATGAAGTCGTAGGTGCCGTCCAGCCTGAGCCTCACCAGGTCTCCGCTCTTATACATGCGCTCTCCGGGGAAGTAAATATCCGGCACGAACGAGGCCTCCGTAAGCTCCGGCCGGGAGATGTATCCCGCCGACAGGCACTCGCCCGCGATGTAGAGCTCGCCCACCGCCGTGGGCATGACGGGCCTTCTCTCCTCGTCCAGCACATAGGTCCTGGTGTTATAGAGGGGAGCGCCCACCGTGATATGGTCCTCGGGCCCCACTGCGGCCATGGTGGTGAACACCGTGGCCTCGGTGGGCCCGTACATATTCATCATAATTCCGCCGCTGGCCCTGTAGAACTGGTCCAGCAGCGTCCTGCTCAGAACCTCGCCGCCCAGAAGGACGATCCGGATCTCCTTCACCGCCTCAAAGAAGGCTTCGTTCCCCAGGCACATCTGAAGGCGGGAGGGGGTCATCTCAAAGATCCCGGTGTGATACCGGGAAACCAGATCTGCCAGCTTCCAGGGAAGCATCATCTCCTCCTCGTCGGCCAGCACCACGGTCCGCCCCAGCGCCAGGGCGATCATGGTCTCCACCACAAAGCAGTCAAAAACAGAATTGGTGGAGCAGAGCACCCGGCCGGGAATATCCGCCAGAAGATCCCGCATCTGCCCGTACAGGTTCGAGATGGAACGGTGCCTCAGCATGACTCCCTTGGGCTTTCCCGTGGAGCCGGAGGTAAAGAGCACGTTCACCAGGTCGTCGCCGCTTACGGCCGCGTCCTCAAAGGAATCGGCCTCCCCCTGGGGAAGCAGGGACGCAGGGCAGGGAAGCTCCCCGGAAAGGAAGTCGTCCGGAAGCTTTTTCCCGGCCTCCTCATCGTAGAGGAACAGCCCGGCCTTTGAAATCTCCAGCATATAGGAAAGCCTTGCGGCAGGGAAGCCGGGCAGCATGAACACATAGGCGCAGCCCGCCTTTAAAACGCCGAGCATGGCCGCCAGCATATCGGGCGTCCTGCTCAGGCAGAGGCCCACCGCGCTTCCCTTTTCCAGACCCTGCTCCCTTAAGAAGGCGGCGATGCGGCAGGCTCTTCTGTGAAGAGCGAGAAAACTGGTTTCTTCGCCGTGGAAAATCACGGCCGCCTGCTCCGGCGTCCGCCGCACCCGGTTCTCCACCATCCTGTGGATGGGCAGATTGGTAAAGGGAACCACCCTGTAATTGGGAGCCTCCACGTATTTCTCATAATCCTCCGGCGAAAGGAGGCGGATATCCTTAAGGGCCTTATCCTGCCCGGAGACCAGCTCTGACAGAATCTGCCTGAGGCATCTTCCGTAATAGCGGATGGTCTCGTCCAGAAACAGGCCTGTGGCATAGGAAAACCGGAACTGGAAGCACGGGCCCTTTCTGGAGGCCTCCAGAATCAGGTCCATTTTTACGGAGCCCGTGGGGACGGGGCGAAACTCCATGGGCGCGCCGTCCAGCTCAAAGGCCTCCTCGTCCACGGGGCTTTCTGTGAGCATCACCTGGTACAGCAGGTTCTGCTCCCCTCTGGGAAGCTCCAGGGCAGAGAGAAGCTCCTCCAGGGAGACCTCCTGATGGTCCAGAAGCCCGGCCACCTCGCCGCTGACCTCTTTGATCCAGTCTGAGGAGCGCAGTTCCTTCTCAGGGGAAAGCCTGAGGGGCAGCGTATTGATGAAGGGGCCGCAGATCTCCTCCGTTCCCGGCATGGTCCGGCCCGCAACGGGCGCTCCCACCGTGAAATCCTCCCGGCCCGATACGGCGGACAGAAGGAGCCCGTAGGCCGCCAGGAACAGGGCGAAGGAGGATACGCCCTCCCGATGGCAGTATTCTCTTATGGCCCCGCTCTCTTTTTCAGGGAGAACAAAGCCGTATTCTTTTCCTTTGAAATCAAAATGCTTCTGTCTTGTGAAATCCCCCGGAAGCTCAAGGGGCTCCGGAAGGCTCTTAAGATGCTCCTTCCAGTATTCCAGGCAGCCCTCTCTTCCGGCGCCGCTCCGGCTCTGGAGGGCGTAGCTGTAGTCCTGGTAGCCCAGGCTTTCCGGAAGGCTCTCCCCGCCGTAGGCCTTTTTAAGCCGTTCCAGCACAATGGGCGTGCTCATGCCGTCGCCGATGATGTGATGGCTGTCTAAGAACAGCACCCAGTCCCCATCCGGCTCTTTCCAGAGGGCAGCCCGAAGAAGCGGAGCCTTCGCAAGGTCGAAGGGCCGCAGGAAAGCTGCGCAGGCGGCCTCAAAGTCTGCCGCCTCAAGCTCCTCGATCCCGAAGGAGACCTGGTCCGCGATATGGACAAAGATCCCGTCGGGCTCCTGGACGAAATAAGTCCGGAAGGCCGCGTCCTTTCGGATCACCTCGAGAAAGGCCTGCTCCAGCCGTTTCTTATCCGGGGCTTTTTTCAGCCGGAACGCGCCGGGCATATTGTAGGAGAGGCCGCTCTTATCCAAAAAGCACTGGACATAGATCCCCTGCTGCATGGGCGAAAGGGGATACCGGGAGAGCAGGGGCGCCTTTTCCAGCCGCCTGACCGGAACCGCCCCGGCCTCCTCCCCGTCTAAAAGGGCCCCGAGACGGGCCGCCGTGCGGCAGGCGTAAAGGTCTGCCACCCGGAGTCTTCTGTTTAAGGCCTCCTCAATTTTCGCAATGGTTTCCATGGCGTTTAATGAATTGCCGCCCGACAGAAAATAATCGCTGTCGGCGCCCAGATCTCCTCTGTTCAGCACCTTTTTGAAGATGTCGAGAACCACCAGGCCGGTGCCCACCGCCGTGCCGCCGCCCCGCTTTTCAGGAAGGGGAAGACGCTTTTCGTCCACCTTTCCGTTCTGTCCCCTGGGGATCTCCGGGATCCGCATCACAAAGGAAGGGATCATATAGGTGGGAAGGTAGGTGGCCGCGTGGGCCAGAAGCTCCCGCTCCGGAATAGGCTCCTCCGAGCAGTAATAGACCGCCAGCACAGGCTGTCCCTCAAGCTCCGTGACTCTGGCCGCGGCAGCCGTGACGCCGGGATAGGCGGCGATGCAGGCGGCAGCCTCCTGGGGCTCCACCCGAAGCCCCCTGAGCTTCACCTGGCTGTCCCTTCGTCCCGCCAGGACGATCTCTCCCTCAGCCGTCCAGCAGGCCATATCACCGGTGGCGTACAGCCGCTCCCCGTTCTCAAAGGGGCTGGGCACAAAGACCTCTCCGGTGAGATCCGGCCTGTTTCTGTAGCCCCTTCCCACGCAGAGGCCGCCCACATACAGGTTTCCGTACACGCCCACGGGAAGGGGATTCATCCAGGCGTCCAGCACATAAAGGCGGCAGTTGTCCATGGGCCTTCCGGCCGTGATTCTTCCGGCGTCCGAAAGCTCCCCGATGCTGACGCCCACCGTGGTCTCCGACGGGCCGTACTGGTTATAGATCCTGGCATGGCTTACATTTTTTAACTTTTTCAAAAGATCCGCCGGGAAGGCCTCGCCGCCGCACACCACGCTCTCCATGCGCCGCATGGCCCTGGCAAATCCGTCGTCATTCAAAAAGGCCGAAAGCCTTGAGGGCGTCAGGGAGATGAAGCCCACGCCGTAACTTCCGATCAGGGTGGCCAGGCGCCTGGGGGATTCCAGCTCCTCCTCGGCGGGAAGCACGATGGTGCGCCCGTTCAAAAGGGCCACGATGCTCTCCAGCATAAAGGCGTCAAAGCCCACGTTGCACACGGAAAGCACGGCGCCCTTCCCGTAAACGGGCGCCATGGACTGAGCCAGGTTCAGAAGGTTCCGCTGGGTGATCTCCACCCCCTTGGGCTCCCCTGTGCTCCCCGACGTGTAGACCACATAGGCCAGCCGGTCCCCTGCTTTTTCCTCTTTTCGGGGGCCTTCCTCCGCCAAGCGGCGGAGCCGTTCGCCCACGTCTCCCCGGATTCCCGCTCCGATGGCTCCCCTTGTGGATTCCGTGAGGATCACCGGAATGCCCGCGTTCGCAAGACGGCCCGCTCCCGCCTCGTCGGTGAGCAGGACGGCGGCGCCGCTTTTTTCCAGGATCCGGGAAAGCCGTCCGTCGGGATAGGAGGGCGACAGAATCAGATAAGCGCAGCCCGCCCTCAGGACTCCCGCCATGGAGGCAAGCAGCTCAAAACCCCTGGGCAGCAGAATGGCCGCCAGGGTCTCGTTTTCGTTCTTATGGGGCAGAAGGGCCCCGGATATCTCTGTGGCCCGCCACAAAAGCTCGCTGTAGGAGCTCCGTCTGCCGCCGCAGATCACGGCGGCCCTGTCGGGATATTCCGCCGCGTTTTCCTCGAGGGCCTCGTACACGGAACGGTCCTGAAGGAAGCGGTCCGTCCTGTTGAAGGTATAGAGCACCCGCTCCCGCTCTCCCGCCGTCAGCACGTCCAGGCGGTAAATGGGCTTATCGGGCTCTGAAAGAGCCTCCATGAGGATTCCGCACAGGCTCTCGTGGAGCTTCCGGATCTCCTCCTCGGCAAAAAACTGTGTCAAATAATCGTAATCAACGGAATAACATTTATTATCCATCAGGTTTGTAAGATGGATGCAGAGCTGTTCCATCTGATAGCCGCTGTAATGCCAGCGGCCCGAAAGGAGGACGGAGGCGTCCCGGCTCTCAAAGATCTTACTGTCCTGATAGGAAAGGGCAATGTTGAACAGGCGGCCCTCACGGCCCGCCAGCTTTTCAATATGCGAGAAGGGGAAGCGCTGATGGCGGAGCATCTCGTACCACGCCTCCATCAGCTGTTCGTTGAACTCATTCAGCGTCCAGCCCTCGTCGATCTCGTTGTAAAAGGGAAGCGTGGTCACGAACATTCCCGTGCTCTGCTTGAACTGGAAATTGGTCCTGTTGAAAATGGGCACGCCGATGGTGAACCGGTCCGCGCCCCCGATTCTTTTGAAGTAGATGGCCAGGGCCATGTAGAACACGGCGAAGGGGGCCACCCGCTTTTCCAGGCAGAAGGAGTAAATGGCGTGATTCAGCACCTGGGGAAGATCGTAGCTCACCCGCCGCCCCACAGGGCTTACGGCCGCGCTGCTCACGGACTTTAACACCGAAGGCTCTCCCGCCTTCTGAAGAATCGCCCGCCAGTATTCCTCGTCTTTTTTGTATGCGCGGGAGGAAAGATATTCCTGCTCCTCCTCTACGTGAAGCTCGTAATCAGGGGCCTCGGAAAGCTCCGGCTCCTTTCCCGCCAGAAGGGCCAGGTAGGTCTGTCCGATCTTGTTGCACACCATGACCTGGGACCACCCGTCGGAAATGATGTGATGAAGCTTCACCAGAACGCCGCCGGAATTTTCGCCTGTGCGAAACAGGATAAACCGGTAAAGGGGGCCGCCCGTCAGGGGGATCGTCTCCCTGGTGACCGCCTTCTCCCAGCTTTCCAGCCCCTGTCCGCCGGAGCCGGAAAAATCGTAGACAGGGAAATCCTCCCTGAAAAAGGGCGCATGATACTGAACGGGAACCCCGTCCTCAAGCGTCAGCCTTGTGCGGAGAGAAGCGTCTGATTCAAGCACTCTGTAGATGCTCTCCTGCAATGCCACCATGTCGACCCTTCCCCGGATCCGGATGGTGGTGCTGATGTTGTTGACTGAAGTCCCCGGAATGATACACTCCAGATCCCAAATGTTGTGCTGGCTCAGGGACAGCGCGAACCTGCGCTCCCGCACTTCCTTTTCCAAGGCCCTGAACCCCCTTTCTATCATCTCCTAAAAGTATACCTTTTTTTGTGCATATTGGCAATATATGATTTTAATCAAGGAGGCACTTTATGACTATTGGAAAAAATTTCCAGTCCCCGCCGGTCCGCGCCGCCCTTTATATGCGCCTGTCCAAGGACGACGGCGAAGTGCGGGAAAGCTCCAGCATCACCAATCAGAGAAAGCTTTTACGCTCCTACGCCGCCTTAAAAGGCTTTCCTGTGTGCGGCGAGTACGCCGACGACGGCTTTTCCGGCACCACCTTCAACCGCCCCGCCTTCCGGAGGCTTCTGGCGGATATTGAGGCAAAAAAGATCAATCTGATCCTGGTAAAGGATCTTTCCCGGCTTGGCCGCGATTATATCGCCACCGGCCAGTATACGGAGATCTATTTCCCCTCGCGGCGGGTGCGGCTCATCGCCGTCAACGACGGCTTCGACTCCGAGGCGCCCGGCTCCGACATGGCCCCCTTCCGCAACGTGGTCAACGAAATGTACGCCCGGGACTTAAGCCGCAAGATCCGCTCCGCCTTTCTGGTGCGGATGCAGGAGGGAAGCTACGTGGGAAGCCTGGCCCCCTACGGCTACATAAAGGATCCCGCCGACAGGCACCGCCTGATTCCGGATCCGGAAACCGCTCCCTTCGCCTCCCGGATCTTCCGTCTGGCCGCCGGAGGCCTCACCCCCTCCTCCATCGCCGCCCAAAAAAAAAAAAAAAAGATCCCCTCCCCCTCCGCCAGGAAAAGGCCCTCCGCCCCCTGTCCCTGGTCCGCCCGCACGGTAATCAAGGTTCTGCGAAACCCGGTCTATCTGGGACACATGGCCCAGGGCCGCTCCCGGAAGCTCTCCTTCCGGTCGGGCGTCACCATCGCAAACCCCCGGGAATCCTGGATCCTGGTAAAAAACACCCACGAGGCTCTCACCGATCCGGACACCTTTTTCGCGGCGGCCGCCCTTCTGGACAGCAGAAGATGCCGAAGCATAAGCTCCCGGCCCTCTCCATGTGCATGGGGCTGGGCTGCAACGCCGCCGGAGTCACCGGATGCCGCATCATCCGCTCCCCCAGAGAACGGCTCATGGCGGTTCTGACCAACTCCTTCGTGCCCTGCAACGGCCGGTTTCCCACCCTGATGGCCATGATCTCCATGTTCTTCACCGGCACAAAAGGAGGACTTCTGGGAAGCCTTAAGGGCGCCCTGGCGCTGACCGGCGTCATCGCCTTCTCTGTGCTGGCCACCTTCGCCGCCTCAAAGCTTCTGTCAGCGACCGTCCTCCGGGGAAAGCCCTCCTCCTTTATCCTGGAGCTTCCGCCCTACAGGAAGCCCCAGATCAGAAAGGTGCTGCTTCGCTCTGTCCTGGACCGCACGATCTTTGTGCTGGGCCGGGCCGTGACTGTGGCGGTCCCCGCGGGGCTTCTCATCTGGCTGGCCGCCAATGTAAAGGCCGGAGGCGTCTCCCTGTTTCAGCACGCCGCCTCCTTCCTGGAGCCCGCGGGCCTTCTCATGGGCCTGGACGGGGTGATCCTTCTCGCCTTTATCCTGGGCTTTCCCGCCAACGAGATCGTCCTTCCCATTGTTATGATGGGGTATCTGGCCTCGGGAGCCCTTGTGGAAACGGGAAGCCTGGAAAGCCTGCGCGCCCTCCTTGTATCCCACGGCTGGACCTGGGCCACCGCCTGCTCCATGATCCTGTTTTCCCTGATGCACTGGCCCTGCGCCACCACCTGCCTGACCATCCGCCGGGAGACGGGAAGCCTCAAGTGGACCGGGGCGGCCATCCTGCTGCCCGCCGCCTTCGGCTTCGTCTGCTGCGCGCTGTTTACGGGGGCGGTCCGTCTTGCAGGGCTTCTGTAACTGACGGGAAGCTTTAGTTGACCTCCTCCGCCGCCGGGATTATAATGAAAGAAAATGAATAAGGAGGGGTTTCCTATCATGGTAAACAGAAGCTATTACGGACACGACACCCAGCTCTTCGGCGTGGAGGAGCATCGTCTGGTGGGCGGCAAGGGCGACGGTATGCGCCTTTTTGAGGTGCGCAACGGCAGCGGCCTGGAATTTACGGTCTCCGCGGACAGAGCCGCCGACATCTCCCGCATTTCCTATAAGAGCGTCAACTTAAGCTACATGGGATCCGCCGGGTATGTGGCCCCCGCTTACTACGACCAGCCGGAGTTCGGATTTTTAAAATCCTTCACCTGCGGCTTTCTGACCACCTGCGGCCTTCAGGCCATCGGCACTCCCAGCGTGGACGGCGACACCCCCTGCCCGCTCCACGGCACCATCTCCAACATCCCCGCGGACCGGATCTATTACACCGAGGAAAGCGGAAAAATCCAGATTCACGCCAGAGTCACCGACGCCGAGATCTTCAAGCAGAAGCTTGTTTTAAACCGGGTGATCTCCTGCGAGCACGGAAGCAATGTCCTCACCATATCCGATACGGTGACCAATGAAGGCTCCTCCGACGAGCCCTTCATGCTCTTATACCACATGAATATGGGTTATCCCCTCCTCAGCGAAAAGTCAAGGCTGGCCGTATCCTCCAGCACCGTGACGCCCAGGGACGACTGGGCCGCGAAGGATCTGGACACCTGGGACAAAATGCTTGCCCCCGTTCCCAATTTCCAGGAGCAGTGCTATTACCACGAGTTTAAGGAGAAACGCCCCTGCGCCAAGCTTTACAATCCCGACGCGGGCGTAGGCCTTGCCATCCGCTGGGACGCCTCCCAGATCCCCTACATGACCGAGTGGAAGATGATGGGCGAGCGGGATTACGTCCTGGGACTGGAGCCCTGCATCAGCAAGCTTGAGGGCCGCGCCGAGCTCAGAAAGAACGGCGCCCTCCAGTTCATCAAACCCGGCGAGACCCGCCGCTTTGAAATCAATGTGGAATTCTTCGATAACGAGGCCGCGTGGGAAGCGGCAGAATAAAATCATTATGCGGCAGCACTTTTTGCAGAGAATAAGAGCCAGGTCTGTACAGGACCTGGCTCTTGGTGTATTCACTATGGCTCAATCTATTTTGCATGAGCAACCGTATGATTCGCATAGGTATCCCAGGTTGGCTCATAATCTTCTGTAGCCTGATTTCCCCACATATCCCAGCCTTCTCTGACCCCTCTTGCAAACAATTCAATTCTGGGCCCCTGACTGCAAGCCTCAATAATGGGGATAATTTCATCTGGTTTACGGCTGTGCTCCCGCTTCATTGCCCGGATAAGATTCACCTGTGAGCGGGCCGGCTGCAAGGTTCTGTTCGGCGCGCTTTTTTTCTTAATGCCAAACAGAATCAGTTCCGTAACGTTTCTAAAGTAAAACCCGACGCCACGGCCATCCGGCCCGCCGTCTTTTCTTACTTTTTCCCACACAATATTGCCCTTATATTCAAATCCCCATGCGTCCATTACCGCCAAGCCATCCGGAAGCAGCGCATTGGGCACCCATAAATACAAATGCGCCTTTTCTCCTGCAATATCCGAAACAGGCAGCGCTTTAATATCTGTCATCGTCATGGTTTCATAACGGGTCAGGCGTTTATGCTCCGGAGCAACTTTTCCTGTTCTGTTTTGAAACTGCCACGGCGGATCCGCATAAATGGTATTATATTTCTTCCCCTTCGTGAAGCTCTGCAAGTTTTGTATAGTACTCGTTAAGTCTCCCATATCCTTCCACACATTCCTTTCCAATTCCTATTGCTAAAATCGGACATCCGCCATTGCGTCTTGAATCAAGTCTATAAATCAGTTTCCCCATCCAAGTAGTACTTGCGCCGTATTTCCTGATCAACGGCTGGCCATTGCTGTCCTTTTCCAGCTTAAAAATGTCATTGAGCGCCTCCGCTCTTGTCACGATCACTCCCACATCGATCAGGCCGCAATCAAAATATGTTCTCATGGCAAGCAGATCGCGGTCAAAGGTCTGATCCTTGCTGTTCCATTCCAGGTCAAAGGCGACTCTGTTTTTCAGGAAATCAATATTATGACCATCAATATATCCTTCGATTGTCTCAACCTCATACGGCTCATCCGCAAAACGTCCTCTCCGCTGCGCTGTCTGCCGGGGATATTTTTTAACAATCAGATCGCCGCTGATCCTGATTTCCCTCCATCCATAGGGATATAACACGTCATCAAATTTCTTGGGTATCGGCGATTCATTCCCGCCTGCTTTTTTTATATCTGCCAAAGTAAGTCTCAGCTTTCTTAAGCATTCCTGCAATTCGTTCCATTCTGCCGGGAAAGCATCGTGAAGGATCTCCAAAGCATGACCATAATTGTAAAACTCAAACCGATTCAAAAGATCATTGTCTATGTACTTTTCTATATCCATATCATCCTGCCCTTTCAACGGTCTTCCGGAAGGATTTCCATTCTCTCATCCATTTATTTTATGCCCAAAATCCCTGTTATTACTGTATCATAAGCCGATATTGTATTCAAGATATTCTTGACCTTCTCAGGCACGCCCTGAATCTGATCATTTTAAGCTTTTGCCCCAAAACAGGCAAAAAGATGCTGCCGCACCTGTGATTTTCTAATCATTGGTACGACAGCACTTTCCCTAAATCTCAATCCCATATTCTTTTAAGCCCCGCACAATGGAGGCATATCCCTTCACCTGCACCGCATGGATGCCGAAGGCCCTCGCCGCCTCGACGTTGGCGGGCAAGTCGTCGAAGAAAAGCGCCTCCTTCGGGTCGATGGAAAACCGCGACAGCAGGATCTTGTAGATCTCCGGCTCCGGCTTGATATGCCGCACCTCGTAGGAGATCACCTGGCCGTCCGTGTAGGCCAGAAAATCAAACTGCGACAGCCTGTCCTCGTAAAAGGTCTTTCCGTAATTGGAAAGGATGTAGATGGGAAAGCCCTTTTCCCTGAGGGCCTTTAAAAGGCCGGGGGCGTAATCGTACTGGGAAACGGCCGCGGCGGCGCCCCGGTAAATCTTCCGGAACGTTTCCGAAAGCTCAGGCGCGGCGGCGCAGACGCGCCTAAGGATCTCCTCGTCAGAGAGGACGCCTCTGTCGATCTCCTTCCAGAGGGGGCTTAAGAAAAGCTCCCGCTCCACAACGCGCCTTTCCTCCTCCGGGAGCTTCCATCCCGCCAGATACCCCTTCCAGTCAAAATCAGCCAGCACATTGCCGATATCGAAAATCAGCGTGCGGATCATTGAGGCTTCCTTTCAATGATCTCGTGGCGCTTGGGGCCGTTGGAGACCATGGTAATGGGAACGCCGATCTCTTTTTCGATCTCGCAGATATAATTCTTGCAGTTCTCCGGCAGATCCTCGTATTTTTGGATTCCGCGGATGTCGCATTTCCAGCCGGGAAGCTTCTTATAAACAGGCTTGCAGCGCTCCAGCACCGAGGTCACGGGGAAATCGGTGAGAACCTTTCCGTCCACCTCGTAGCCGACGCAGATGGAGATCTCGTCCAGATAGCCCAGCACGTCCAGAACGGTCAGGGCCACCTCCGTTGTCCCCTGGATACGGCAGCCGTAGCGGGTGGCCACCGCATCGAACCAGCCCACCCTTCTGGGCCGTCCCGTAGTGGCGCCGTACTCTCCGCCGTCGCCGCCCCGGTTGCGAAGCTCCACCGCCTCGTCGCCGAAAAGCTCGCTGACGAAGGCACCCGCGCCCACGGCGCTGGAATAGGCCTTGACCACGGTGGTGATGTTTTTGATCTCATAGGGCGGGATCCCCGCGCCGATGGCGCCGTAGGCCGCCAGCGTGGAGGAGGAGGTCACCATGGGATAGATCCCGTGGTCCGGGTCCTTGAGGGAGCCCAGCTGCCCCTCCAGCAGAATATTCTTTCCTTCCTGAATGGCCTGGTGGAGGTAGGCGGACACGTCGCACACATAGGGCGCCACCATCTCTTTATACTCCTGAAGGGTGGCGAAAACCTCCTCGGGAACAAGAGGCGGCTGATGATAGAGATTTTCCAGCATCACGTTCTTCAGGGTGCAGACGTTCTTCACCTTGTCCATCAGCTCATCGGCGTCGCCGAAGAGCTCGCTGACCTGAAAGCCGATCTTCGCGTATTTATCAGAATAGAAGGGGGCGATCCCGGACTTGGTGGAGCCGAAGGATTTCCCCGCAAGCCTTGCCTCCTCGCAGGTGTCGAACAGGATATGATAGGGCATCAGGATCTGAGCCCTGTCGGAAACCAGGATCTTCGGCTCCGGCACTCCCTTGGAAACAAGATCCTGGATCTCCTTTACCAGATAGGGGATGTTCAAAGCCACTCCGTTTCCGATGATACTGGTGGTATGGTCATAAAAAACGCCGGAGGGCAGAAGATGGAGGGCGAACTTTCCGTAATCGTTGATGATCGTATGGCCCGCGTTGCTTCCTCCCTGGAAGCGGATGATGATATCTGATTTTTCAGCCAGCATATCGGTGATCTTGCCCTTGCCCTCGTCACCCCAGTTGGCTCCTACTATCGCTCTTACCATGCTTTTATCCTCCTATTAAACGTTGATCTCTGCCTTCACGCCGAGAAGCTCTTTGTTTTCCTCAAGGATCGGCTGCACCGCCTCACGGAGGAATTCCTCCACCTGCTCCTTGGAGCGGCCCACGTAGCGGGAGGGGTCCATGGTCTTTTTCAGCTCCTCCAGGCTCATGTTGAAGGCCGGATCCGCCGCGATCAGCTCAAGAAGGTTGTTCTCTTTTCCGTAGACCTTCACGTTCCTTCCCGCCTCCATGGAAAGCTCCCGGATGCGCTCGTGGAGCTCCTGACGGTCTCCGCCCGCCTTGACGGCGTCCATCATGATGTTCTCCGTGGCCATGAAAGGAAGCTCGGACATCAGGCGCTTTTCGATGACCTTGGGATAGACCACAAGGCCGTCCACCACGTTGAGGTAAAGATCCAGGATCCCGTCCACGGCCAGGAAGCCCTCGGGGATGCTCAGGCGCTTGTTGGCAGAATCATCCAGGGTCCGCTCGAACCACTGAGTGGAGGCCACAAGCATCGGGTTCATGGCGTCGGCCATCACATAGTCGGCCAGGGAGGCCATGCGCTCGCTGCGCATGGGGTTGCGCTTGTAGGCCATGGCCGAAGAGCCGATCTGGCTCTTTTCAAAGGGCTCCTCCACCTCCTTCAGGTGCTGGAGAAGGCGGATGTCATTGGAAAACTTGTGGGCGCTCTGGGCGATGCCCGCCAACACGTTCACCACGCGGCTGTCAACCTTTCTGGAATAGGTCTGGCCCGAAACGGGATAGCAGCCGGAAAAGCCCATTTTTTCCGCGATCTTTTTATCGACCAGCTTGACCTTCTCATGGTCGCCGTCAAAGAGCTCTAAGAAGCTGGCCTGGGTGCCGGTGGTGCCCTTGGAGCCCAGAAGCTTTATGGTGCTTAAGACGTATTCCACATCCTGAAGATCCATCGTCAGATCCTGAAGCCAGAGGGTGGCCCGCTTTCCCACGGTGGTGGGCTGGGCCGGCTGGAAATGGGTAAAAGCCAGCGTCGGCTGGGCCTTATACTGATCGGCGAACTTCGCAAGCTCGGCGATGACGTTGACCAGCTTTTTGCGGACCAGCTTAAGGGCCTCGGTCATCAGGATAATATCGGTATTGTCTCCCACATAGCAGGAGGTCGCCCCCAGATGGATGATTCCCTTCGCCTTGGGGCACTGGACGCCGTAGGCGTACACATGGGACATCACGTCGTGGCGCACTTCTTTTTCTCTCTGCTTTGCCACCTCGTAGTTAATGTCGTCCTTGTGAGCCTTGAGCTCCTCGATCTGCTCTTCCGTGATGGGAAGCCCCAGCTCGTGCTCGGCCTCCGCAAGGGCGATCCACAGCCGCCTCCAGGTCCGGAATTTTTTATCCGGGGAGAAGATATACTGCATTTCTTTGCTGGCATAGCGCTCCGATAAGGGGCTTTGGTATCTGTCGTACATAGTCTTTCCTTTCCAAAAAAACATGTGGGAGTTGCATCCGGCGGCCATAGCCGCTGACAAGCAAATTATAATATAAGGCCATGGAGAACGCAACCGCAATTTTACACAAAAAGAACGGCGTATCTGGCCTTTCTGACACGCCGCTCCTCGTTTTTCTATTCTTCCGCCTCGTTAAGGCCCCGGCTCACGTCCGTTTCGGCCTGATCCAGAGCGCTCTCCAGCTTATCCTCCGCGTCCTCCAGGACGCCTTCGCCGTCCTTTTCGTCCTCGCCGCCGTCGTCGGAGGCTCCGGTCTGCCCGTCGTTTTTGTCGCTCTCGTCCTCGTCCTTCGCGGATTCGTGGGTCTCGGCCCCGTTGGTGACGTCCTTTTCATCGTCCCGCCCGGCGCAGCCTCCCGCCGTGAAAACGGCCAGAAGAATCAGCATGGCCGCCAGGGCCAGCTTTTTTGTCCTCATTGCAGTTTCCTCCTTTTACACATATTCTATCCTTTAATATGCGCTGTCCGAAGGAATTTAATGAGGAAGATTCTTCCAGAAAAATCAACCGATGACATCGCTCATGTCGTAGAAGCCCGCGGGCTTCCCGGCCAGGAACTTCGCCGCCTCAATGGCGCCCTTGGCGAACACGGTCTTTGAGTAGGCCGTGTGCTTGAACTCGATCACCTCGTCGACCCCCGCGAAGATCACCTCGTGCTCCCCGACGATGTTTCCGCCGCGCACGGCGCTGATGCCGATCTCGTCCCTGGAGCGCTTCTCCCGCACCTGGGAGCGGTCGTACTTGTAGACATACCGGTTATCCAGCGCCTCGTTCATGGAGTCGGCCAGGGCCAGGGCGGTGCCGCTGGGGGCGTCCACCTTCTGATTATGGTGCTTTTCCACGATCTCAATGTCAAAGCCGGCAGGCGCCAGCGTCAGGGCCGCCTCCTTCAGAAGCTTCAGGAGCATATTGATCCCCAGGGACATATTGGCCGATTTGAGGACCGCCACGCCGGAGGAGATCTCCTTCACCCGCGCCGTCTGCTCCGGGGAAAGTCCCGTTGTGCACACCACCACGGGAATCTGATGGTTCAGGCTGTAATCCAGAAGGCCGTCGATGGCCTTCGCGGAACAGAAATCAATAATCACGTCGGCGGGAACGGTGCATTCCTCCAGCGTCCTGAACACCGGATAAGAATTTAACTGCGTGTCGTTCAGATCCACCCCCGCTACGATTTCAATCCCCTCGTCGGCCTGGGCAAGGCCCGAGATCACCTGGCCCATGTGGCCGTTGCAGCCGTGCATGATGGCTCTTACCATACGAATCCCTTCCTTTCTTAATTACGCCAGCGTAAAGCCGTAATCTGTCAGCGCCTTTTTCAGGCGTTCCTCATTCTGAGGCTCCATGGGGCACAGAGGGCCGCGAAGGGGGCCGCACTCCTTGCCCAGAAGGTTCATGGCCGTTTTCACCGGAATGGGGTTCACCTCGCAGAACAGGGCGTTGATCAACGGAAGGGCTTCAAGCTGAAGCTTTCTGCTGCCCTCGATGTCGCCCTCTAAAAACTTCATCGCCATGTCGTGGGTCTGCTTCGGCGCCACGTTGGAGAGCACGGAGATCACGCCCAGGCCGCCCAGGGCCATGATGGGCACCACCTCGTCGTCGTTTCCGGAATAAATGTCGATGCAGCCGTCCGCCAGCTGGGCCAGCTTCGCGATCTGGGCGATGTTTCCGCAGGCCTCCTTGATGCCCACGATGTTGGGCACGTTCTTTGCCAGATAAACCGCCGTCTCGGGCAGGATATTGCAGCCGGTGCGGCTGGGCACGTTGTATAAGATGATGGGAATTTTCACCGCCTGGGCCACAGCCGTAAAGTGGGCGATCAGCCCCTTCTGGGTTGCCTTGTTATAATAGGGCGTCACCTGGAGAAGGGCGTCGGCCCCCGCCTTTTCCGCCTCCACGGAAAGATAAATGGCCGTCTCGGTGGAGTTGGAGCCGGTTCCCGCGATCACCGGAATCCTTCCGTTCACCACCTTGACCGCATGGGCGATCACGTCCAGGTGCTCCTCGTGGGACAGGGTGGACGCCTCTCCCGTGGTGCCGCAGATGATGATGCTGTCGGTGCCGCCCGCGATCTGCTCCTCTAAAAGCTCCGTCAGCTTCTCGTAATTTACGCTCCCGTCCTCATGGAAGGGGGTGACGATCGCAACGCCTGCTCCTTTGAAAATTGCCATAATGCTCCTCCTTTTCTCATGCAATGGCTCCTGCTTTCCGTAAGGTTATCGCGCGGCGGGCCCGGCCCGGGCACAATAAAAGGGGTTGACCGGAAGGTCAGCCCCTAAAGACCGCCGCTGCGGTGATACCGCATGCTGTTCGTCTTGCAAGTAGCGCTCCATCCGGCAGGATGACAGTCGCAGGGCTCTTAACCCTGCGCCCAGGGAAGGACATTCAGGCTGCCCGCCCCTTCGGCATTTTTTCCTTTCCTCCGGCGTCCCCTATGCCTGTACATATCCGCCGGCGTACTGATAAAAAATGCAACCTCTACATTTACTGTTTCTGTTTTGTTTTCATCATCATAGCACGAACCGCCGCCCCTGTCAACAGGACGGGCCGCTAAGATTCTTTTTTGATTTCCACGGAATCGATCCTGGTGATCTTATCCACATAGGCGGAAAGCTCCTGCGGAAATACGATTCCGGTCATGATGACGTCCACATCCTCGTCGCGGGCCTCTAAAAGCTTAACGATCTCGGCCGCGTCGATGATGCCGTAATCCACCAGCCCTAAAATCTCATCCAGGATCAGCACGTCGCAGTCCCTGGTGGAGAGAACCTTTTTGGCGAAGCAGAGGCCGTTCCGCATATTGGCGGCCTCCTCCTCCTGCTCCTCTTTCCCCAGCTGCGCGAAGGGCTTTTCGGATTTTTCAAAGGAAAACACCTTGATCTCAGGCTCCAGACGGTCCCGGATCTCGTTCTCCTCGCTCTTCCCCTTTAAAAACTGGATGATGACAATATTCTGATTCCTTCCGGCGGCGTTTACAGCCAATCCCACTGCGCAGGCGCTTTTTCCGCTGCCCTGGCCGCAGAGTACCTGGATCTTTCCTTTTCTCATGGCTCCCCCTTTAGGACAATCCTCTCCGTATTTTTTTACATTCTACCACCCTTTGCCATAGAATGCAACCTATTCCATCCATTCCAGCTTGCTTACAGACACCTCGTAGGCCACCCGCTTTTCGCTCTCCGTTTCGCTTAAGCGCTTCACATATTCCCGGCTCTGGACCCGCCCCCAGACGCAGATGCGGCTCCCCACCTCGAAGCCTGAGGCGTACCTGGCGTTCCGTCCCCAGGCGATGCAGGGAATATAGTCCGATTTTCCGTAGGGCCGGTTCACCGCCACCAGAAGATCGGCGATCTCCCGCCCCAGGGGCGTTTTCCTGTAAATGGGCGTCTTGCAGATGTAGCCGTCCAGAAAGATCTGATTGGTCTTTGTGCAGTCGTTAAAGGATTCCAGAAACGAAATCTCCCGCACGAACACCGAGAGCACAAGGCGGTTCCTGGTCCCCTCGTGGCGGTTGTAGGAACGGAACTGGCCGGAGGCCTCCACGATCATCCCCGTATAGTCCCCTGTGATATCCAAAAGCCGTTCCGAGATCAGAAGGGGGATGATATCCTTCTGGTCGCTGAGCCTGTTGATGGAGATCTCCGTCAGGTAAAAGCCCTCGCCGAACACCTCGTGGCTGAAGGTAAAGCCCGATATGATCTCCCCGATCACAGTAACCTTATTGTTTTCCATGATTTTTTCTGCCATTGGTATTTCTCCTTTCAGATTGTTTCGTCTTTTTTCGCTCCCCGCCGTTTCAGGCTAATACTATGTCTATTCCTGCCTGACGGATTTTATACGTAAATTTTTAAAATTTTATTCATTTACATTTATCAGTGGGTATACTACAATAGATGTGTTATGTAAAATCAACAGCACAGGCCAGGTATACCCATGAAAACAGTCGATATTATCGTGCCCTGCTACAACGAGGAGGAGGTCCTGGAAACCTTCTATGAAACCACCGAGAGCGTGGTCTCCTCCATGGAGGGCTATCAGTTTACTTATATCCTTGTGGACGACGGGAGCCGCGACTCGACCCTTTCCAGAATGAAGGGGCTGGCCGCGGCCCATAAAAATGTCCGCTGGCTTTCCTTTTCCCGGAACTTCGGGAAGGAGGCCGCCATGTACGCGGGCCTTTCCCACTCCTCGGGAGATCTTGTGATTGTGATGGACGCCGATCTCCAGCATCCCCCCGCCATGATTCCCGTGATGATGAAGGGCATTGAGGAGGGCTATGACTGCGCCGCCGCCAGGCGCACCACCAGGGCCGGGGAATCCCGGCTCCGCAGCGCCTTCTCCAATCTCTTCTACCGGGTCAGCAACCGGATGACCAACGTGAAAATGCCCCAGGACGCGGTGGATTTCCGCATCATGACCAGGCAGATGGTGGATTCAATCCTGAAGCTTTCCGAGGTGGAGCGGTTCTCCAAGGGAATCTTCGCCTGGGTGGGCTATGACACAAAATGGTATCCCTACGAAAATGTGGAGCGCACCCTGGGCTCCACAAAGTGGAGCTTCCGCAGCCTCTTAAAATACGCGGTAAGCGGGATCACCTCCTTTTCCATCACCCCCCTTCGCATCGTGTCGGGCCTGGGCTTTTTAATCTCGTCCGTGGCCTTTATCTATATCATCGTGACCCTGATCCAGACGCTGATCTTCGGCATCGCGGTGCCGGGCTACGTGACAACGCTCTGCGCCGTCCTGTTTTTAGGCGGGATCATCGAGCTTTCCGTGGGGATCCTGGGGGAATATATCGCCCATATTTATATGGAAGCGAAGGACCGTCCCATCTACATCATAAAGCAAAGCAATCTGGATAGCCACACCTCAGACAAGAAAGGCGATAAATAGTTATGAGCAGACAGATCCCCCGAAAAAAGACAACGATGCTGGAAAAGGCTCCTTTTCTCATCTCGTTTTTTGTCCCGGTCCTCATTATGATCGGGATCTTTGTCCAACGGCAGATCTTTCCCTTCGGCGAAAGCAGCTTTCTGCGTACCGATATGTACCATCAGTACGCCCCCTTTATGAACGAGTTCATGGATAAGCTGAAAAACGGCGGCAGCCTCAGCTATTCCTGGAACGTGGGCATGGGCTCCAACTTCGTGGCCCTCTACGCCTACTATCTGGCGAGCCCCTTCAACTGGCTGGCCATCCTGATGCCCCAGAGCCTGATGATCGAATTTCTCACCTACATGATCGTGCTGAAGATCGGACTGTGCGGCCTCACCTTCTGCTGGTACTTAAGCCGCCATTTCAAGACCCGGGACCTGGGCATGTCCTTCTTCGCGGTATTCTACGCCCTGTCGGCCTACATGGCCGCCTACAGCTGGAACGTGATGTGGCTGGACTGCCTGGTGCTGGCCCCCGTGATTCTTCTGGGGCTGGAGCGTCTGGTAAAAGAGGGCAAATGCCTGCTCTACTGCCTTTCCCTGGCCCTCTCCATCCTGACCAACTACTATATCTCCATTATGATCTGCATCTTCCTGGTGCTCTACTTCATCGCCCTTTTAGCCATGGAGCCCGAGCATAAGGGGAGCCTCAAAAAGATCCTGAACTTCGGCGTCTATTCCCTGCTGGCAGGCGGGCTGGCCGCCGTGCTTCTGATTCCGGTGCTTCTGGCCCTGGGTATGACCGCCTCCGGCGACATCAATATGCCAAAGACCCTCACCTCCTATTTCTCCGTCCTTGAAATGGCGGCCCGCCACTTTATCAACGTGGAGACGGAGACCGGCCTGGACCACTGGCCCAACATTTACTGCGGCGTGGGAGTGCTGATGCTCCTCCCGCTCTATATGATGAACAAAAACATCAGTCGGAGGGAAAAGGCGGTAAAGGGCGTGCTGCTTCTGATGATGCTTCTGGGCTTTTCCTTAAACATCCCCAACTTTATCTGGCACGGCTTCCACTATCCCAACAGCCTTCCGGCAAGGCAGTCGTTTTTGTATATCATCCTGCTTCTTGCCATGTGCTATGAGGCCTACAAAAACATCCGGGCAAACACGGGAGCCCAGCTGGCGGGAAGCTTCTGGGGCGCGGCCCTCTTTATTTTCCTGTGCGAGGCCATTATTGTGGAAGAGGATTTCTCCTTCCAGACCTATTACCTGACCCTTTTGTTCGTGGGCCTTTACGCGCTTTTGCTCTACTATCACAAAAACAGGAAGGCCTGGGGGCCTACGCTGGCCATCCTGGCGGTGACGGTGATCTCCATCGAGGCCAGCGTCAACACGGCTGTCACCAGTGTATCCACCGTGAGCAGGACCGCCTACCTGGAAAACCAGCCCTCCTACCGGGCCCTGGCGAAAGCGGTGGAGGAAGAGGATTCCTCGCTGTTCCGCATTGAGAAGGATACGAGAAAGACAAAAAACGACGCGGCCCTGGCGGGCTACCGCTCCGCCTCCCTGTTTTCCTCCACGGCAAACGCCCATTTAAGCGATCTTTACAAGGCGCTGGGCCTCGAGGGAAACACCAACGCCTACAGCTTTACCGGGGCCACGCCCCTGGCCTCCGCCCTTCTGGGGGTCAAGTACACCATGTCCTCTAAAACCCTGGACAGCGACCTTTACACGGCCCACAGCACCGACGGAAACATCACCCTCTATGAAAACCGGTATTATCTTCCCATCGGCTTCATGCTGCCCCAGTCGGTTTCCGAGTACTGGGAGCCCGATTCCTTAAATCCGGTGGAAAACCAGAATTCCCTCTCGGCCGCCCTGGGAACGGGCGCCGTGCTCTCCGCCGTTCAGGGCGGAAGCGCCTCCATCGGCCAGTTTACACTGACCGTGCCCAGAACGGGCTTTGTGTATGTGCATGTGACCAACACCTCCATCCAGGATGTGGACGCCTCCTTAAGCGGCGCCTCCACCTTAAGCTTTTCCAACGTAAACAGAGGCTACCTGCTGGATCTGGGAAAATGCCAGGCGGGGACCATGATTACCCTGACCACCGACCAGACTGACGAGCACTTCACCGCCACCGCCTATATGCTGGATACGGAGGTGCTGGGAGAATGCGTGGACATTCTGGGAAGGGAGCCCCTCACCGTGGATCACTTTACTGACACCACCGTCACAGGACGGGTGACCGCCCAGTCCGACGGCCTCCTTTACACCTCGATCCCCTATGAGGAGGGGTGGAGCGTAAAGGTGGACGGGGAACCGGTCAGGGCGGAGGCCTTCGCCGGCACCATGCTTGCCATCCCCGTGACGGCAGGCTCCCATTCCATCGAGCTTTCCTACAGCCCCGCCGGGCTGGGGACGGGGGTCCTGATTTCCCTGGCCTCTTTGCTGATCCTGATCCTTCTGACCGCGGCGAAGCGGGCCTTTAAGAACCGCAGCCTGGAAAGGGCCAGAGAGGACGAGGAGGACATTGAGAGGGAGCGCCGGGCAGCCGGGCTGGAGCGGCAGGCGGCCCACCGGGCGGAAAAATATCTGACTGCCGCCGAAAACCATTCAGAAAGCGAGGAACAGCCATGAAATTATGGGGAGGACGTTTTACAAAGGAGGAAAACGAGCTGGTGAACCGGTTCAACGCCTCCATCTCCTTTGACCAGAGATTTTACCGTCAGGATATCCGGGGCAGCATCGCCCATGTGACCATGCTGGCAAAGCAGGGGATCCTGAAGGACGAGGAGCGCGATCAGATCGTAAAGGGCCTTGAGGGGATCCTCTCCGATCTGGAGACGGGAGCGCTCTCCATCGACCCCTCCGCCGAGGACATTCACAGCTTTGTGGAGGCGGAGCTTATAAGCCGCGTCGGCGACGTGGGAAAGAAGCTCCACACGGGAAGAAGCCGCAACGACCAGGTGGCCCTGGATATGAAGCTCTATGTGCGGGATGAGATCGGCCAGCTGGACGTCCTGGTTAAGGAGCTTTTAGAGGCCCTCTTAACGATCATGGAGGAAAACCTGGAAACCTATATGCCGGGCTTTACCCATTTGCAGAAGGCCCAGCCCGTGACCCTGGCCCACCATATCGGCGCCTACTTTGAAATGTTCCTTCGGGACAGAAGCCGCCTTTCGGACATCAGAAGGCGGATGAACACCTGTCCTCTGGGCGCGGGGGCCCTGGCGGGCACCACCTATCCCCTGGACCGGGAATACACCGCCTCCCTGCTGGACTTTGACGGAGCCGCGAAAAACAGCATGGACGCCGTCTCTGACCGGGATTACCTGATCGAGCTGGCAAGCGCCATGGCCACCATTATGATGCACCTGAGCCGCTTCTCCGAGGAAGTGATCCTCTGGAACTCCAATGAATACCAGTTTGTGGAGCTGGACGACGCCTACAGCACCGGCAGCAGCATCATGCCCCAGAAGAAGAACCCGGACATTGCCGAGCTGGTCCGCGGAAAGACCGGACGGGTCTACGGCGCGCTGACGTCCATCCTCACCGTTATGAAGGGAATCCCCCTGGCCTACAACAAGGATATGCAGGAGGATAAGGAGATGATATTCGACGCCATCGACACCACGAAGGGGTGCCTGGCCCTGTTCACCGGAATGGTCTCCACCATGAAATTCAACAAAGAGGCCATGAAGAAAAGCGCCATGAACGGCTTCACCAACGCCACCGACGCGGCGGACTACCTGGTAAACCACGGCGTTCCCTTCCGCGACGCCCACGGAATCGTAGGGCGGCTGGTGCTCTATTGTCTTGATAAAGGGATTTCTCTGGACGAAATGTCCTTAGAAGAATACAAGGCCATCAGCCCTGTTTTTGAGAATGATATTTACGAGGCCATCAGCTTAAAGACCTGTGTGGAAAAGCGCACCACCCTGGGCGCTCCCGGCCCCTCCGCCATGAGGGAAGTCATCAAAGGCTATGAAAAGCTTCTGGCAGATTAAACATCAGGGCGTTCGCGCGGCAGAAAAACTGCCGCGCTTTTTTTGCCCTTTCCGCTTAAAGCTTCGCCAGCTCCTTATACTGCTCCTTTAAGCAGCCGTAAAGGTTCTGGTAGATCTTATGGTACTGCGCGTATTTTTCCGTGTGCTCCGGAATGGGGTCGCAGGACTTGTCGGTGTGAATCATCTTTTCACAGGCCGCCTCCACGCTCTCGTAAATCCCCGCGCCCACGCCCGCCAGGATCGCCACGCCCAGGGCGGGGCCCTCCTTGGCCGCCACGGTCTTTACGGTGCAGCCGTACATATCGGCCAGCATCTGACGCCATACGGCGCTTCGCCCGCCGCCTCCGCAGGCCATCATATCGTCCACCTCAACGCCCATCTCCTTCAAGATGTCGTTGCAGTCCTTCATGGAATAGGAAACGCCCTCCATGACGGCCCTCAGCATATCCTTTCTGGTATGGATGGCCGAAAGGCCGAAGAACACGCCGCGGCAGTCGGGATCCAGATGAGGCGTCCGCTCCCCCATGAGATAGGGCAGGTAGATCAGCCTGTTGGAGCCTAAAGGCACACTCTCCACGTCCTCGTTGATGTAATCGTAGGCGTCCCTTCCCTCTTTTTCGGCCCGCTCCATGTAGTCGCGGCAGAGGTTGTTGCGGAACCACTGAAGGGAAAGGCCCGCGCCCTGGGTCACGCCCATCACATGCCAGCAGCCCGGTACGGCGCAGCAGAAGGTGTGGACGCGGCCCTTGGGGTCAATGGTCACGTTCTTGCTGTGGGCGAAAACCACGCCGCTGGTTCCGATGGTG
The DNA here is from genome assembly GCA_944375845.1 of uncultured Lachnospiraceae bacterium. Lineage (GTDB taxonomy): Bacteria > Bacillota > Clostridia > Lachnospirales > Lachnospiraceae > Lientehia. Next base: position 21,940 of record CALWAW010000004.1, on the reverse strand, counting down.
GTAAAGGCCTTTCCGTCGGCCACCACGCCGGTTCCCACGGCCGCGGCGGCATTGTCGCCGGCGCCGCCCACCACCACGGTCTTTTCCGAAAGGCCGGTCAGGGCCGCGATCTCAGGCAAAATGGTTCCCGTCACCTCGGGGGATTCGTACACCTTCGCCAGCATGGACTTGTCGATCTCCAGCTTTTCAAGGACCTCGTCGGACCAGCAGCGGTGAGGCACGTCCAGAAGCTGCATGCCCGAGGCGTCGGACACCTCGGTGGCGTACTCGCCGGTGAGAATCAGGCGCACGTAATCCTTGGGAAGAAGGATGTGACGGCAGCGGGCGTAGTTTTCCGGCTCGTGGTTTCGCACCCAGAGGATCTTGGAGGCCGTAAAGCCTGTGAGGGCCGGGTTCGCCGTGATCTCGATCAGCCGCTCCTTGCCCACCTTCTTTGTGATCTCCTCGCACTCGGCGGCGGTGCGCTGGTCGCACCAGATAATGGAGGGACGGATCACCTCGTTGTTTTCGTCGAGCATCACCAGGCCGTGCATCTGCCCGGAGATCCCCAGTCCCTTAATGTCCTCCTTATTGACGCCGGACTGGCGCACCACGGCCGCGATGGTCTCAAGGGCCGCCTCCTTCCAGTCCTCCGGCTTCTGCTCCGCCCAGCCGTTCTGAGGCTGGTACATGGGATACTCCTTCGACGCGGACGCGACCACGTTTCCGTCCTCGTCAAAGAGGACCGTCTTTGTGGCGGAGGTTCCCAGATCGATTCCAATCAGATAATTCATTTTGCTGCCTCCCATAATTTTCTCTTGTTTACTGCCATTTTATCACACAGTCCTCCCCATAGCAATAGAAGCCGGGAAAGGCCGCCTTGTGAACTGCGTTTCTGCATTTTCTGGGAAATCCGGGAGAAGCCCCGAAAAGAAGCACCGCCGGATATGACGGTGCCATGATTGTAGCTTATTTTTCCGGGAATGTCAATCCCGCGTCTTCCAAAAAGCGGCCTGCCCGGCCGCCTATGCGTGCTCCAGCACCACCCCATGGGCGATGCCCGGAACGCTCTGCCCCTCGTTGAAGCTTACGCTGGAAAGCAGGGCCCCGGTGGGCACGAACAGCACCCGCCTCCACTCGCCGCTTGCAAGCTTCGGAAGGATATAGGCCGCCAGCACAATGGCCGAGCAGCCGCAGCCGCTTCCCCCTGCATGGGTGTCCTGAGCCTCGCTGTCAAAGACCTCGATTCCGCAGTCTGTATGGCGCTCCCGGATGCTGTAACCGTTATTTCTCATAAAATCCAGAAGAATCCTTCTTCCCACCTGTCCCAGATCCCCGGTGATGATCCGGTCATAATCCCCCGGCTCCCGCCCGAAATCCTTCAGGTTCCGGCAGATGGTATCGCAGGCGGCGGGGGCCATGCAGGCTCCCATGTTCATGGAATCCTTAAGGCCCATATCCACGATTTTTCCCGGCGTGATTCCGGAAATCCGCACATGGCCGCCCTTTTTCCCCAGAATAAAGGAGCCGCAGCCGGTGACGGTCCAGGTGGCCGAGAAGGGTCTCTGGTTCCCGTATTCCAGCGGAAAGCGGAACTGCTTTTCGGCGCTGGCGAAATGGCTGGAGGACATGGCCATCACATAGTCGGCATATCCCGCCTCCACGGTCATGGCTCCCAGGCACAGGGCTTCGCCGATGGTGGAGCAGGCGCCGTAAAGGCCAAAGACCGGCACCTCCAGATCCACCGTCCCGAAGGAGGTGGCGATGAGCTGGCTTAAAAGATCCCCGGCAAAGAGATAGCGCACCTCGCTTCGCACCAGGCCCGCCCGCTCAATGGCGAGATCCGCCGCCTCCTTCTGGAGGGCGCTCTCCGCCTGCTCCCAGGTTTCCCTTCCCACCATGGGATCCGGCTCGATCACGTCGAAGAGCTCTCCCAGGGGGCCCTCCCCCTCTTTTTTCCCGGCCACGGAGGCGCAGCCGATGATCAGGGGCCCCTCCTCAAACCCAATGCTGGCCTTTCCCCTCTGAAACACATTTCCCTTCATAACCGCCCATTCCTCCTGCATCCTTTTTGCAGTTAGTATGCGCGGTTTCCCGGCTTTTAAACCTGTCCGCCCAAGGGCGCCTTCCTGGCGAAGGCCAGGGCTGCGCAGTTTTTCCCCACATGGGTCCCGATGACGCCGCCCACCGGGTACATCCTGGCGGCTGAGAGGCCGAACCGCTCACAGGCCTCCCGGTAAAAGTCCTCTCCCAGTTTCCTGTCGTATGTATAGCCGGTATAGACCGGCCATTCCGGATCCACGGGCGCGGCCTCGAATTCCTTAAAGAGATATTCGCGCCCCTTTCTCTGCCCTCTGGCCACACCCAGCTTGATCAGCGCCCCGTCCTTAAGCTCGATGATGGGCTTTAAAGCCAGCACGTTCCCGATCACGTCGAAGCCCGCCGGGATCCTTCCTCCCTTCCGGAGGAATGTGAGGGTATCCAGCACCCCGCACACCACAAGCCTGTCCCTGGCCTCAAGGAGCTCTTCGGCGATCTCCTCCACGCTCCTTCCCTGGGAGCGGCGGAGCACCGCCCGCTCCACCAGCATCCTCTGGGTGAGGATGGCCTGCCTGGTATCCAGGATGGTGACCCTGTCGTAGCCGCTTAACTCCTTCGCCACCTGAGCGGAGCGGATGGTGCCGCTTAGGCCCCCGGAGAGGGTCAGCACCAGAACGTCCTCCTGATTCTTTTCCGCCTCGCGGTACTCGTTGAGATAAGCCTCCGGCGAGGGCTGGCCTGTGGTGGGAAGCTCCCGCTCCTCGTAAAGCTGTTCAAAAAAGTTCTGGAAATCCTCCTCGGACTCCATGGGCATCTTTCTTTCCCCGAAGGCAATGGAAAGCGGCACAAGCCGCACATTCATCTGCTGTGCCTGCTGTGCCGTAATGTCCGACGCCGTATCGGTGACGATCCTGATCCCGCTCATGTTTTACCGCATCCTTCACTGTTCTATGATTATTTTATCATAGCACAAAATATATTGAAATTCAAATATTTATGCCCAATAAATATTTGTCCACTGAAAGAGGCAGTAGAGAATCCCCAGCACCCAACTGGTGAAGGTCCCGTAAAGGATCACCGGCCCTGCGATGGTGAAGATCTTGCAGCCGATTCCGAACACCTGGCCCTCTTTTTTATACTCAATGGCGGGGGCCGCCACCGAATTGGCAAAGCCGGTGATGGGCACCAGCGCCCCGGCGCCGCCGAAGCTTACGATTTTAGAAAACAGGTTAAGGCCCGTAAGCAGCACTGCCGTCACGATCAGAAACAGCGTCGTCCAGGAGGCCGCAGCCTCCCTCTCCACCCCGTTTTCCGTGAGGATATAGAGAAAAGCCTGGGCCGCCGCGCAGATGAAGCCCCCTGTGAAAAACGCCTTAACCATGTTCAGGGGGACGCTGTGCACCGGCGTCACGTTTTTTACATAAGCCGCGTATTCCTCCGGGGTCATTTTCTTTTTTACGTTCATGCTCTCACCTTTATCTGAAAAAATAAAATACCGCTCCGGCGCATTTTCCGGCGGCGATCCCCAGAATCACGTAGGGGAGCCCCGTTTTCAGCCGAAGCCTTCTGCTTAAGACCGGAAGGGCGTTCAGAGTCTCCGCCAGGGACATAATCAGGCAGCCTGTGAAAATCCCGGCAAAGCCTCCGAAAAGCCCCGCCGCGATCACGCCTCCGGGAAGATTTGGGCCGTAAAGGCAGGCCAGGTTCCCGAAGGCGCCGCCTAAGACAATGGAATCCTCCACCGTCCGGATATGGGAGGCGATGCGGGTTTTCCCCACCAGCCGCACCACCACGCCGATGGTGGCGATAAAGGCAAAGATCCCCGCCGCGATCACGCCCCCGGCGCAGAACCCCACAAAGGCGAGAAAGCCCTGTCTTGCTATCACTGCTCTCTTCCCTCCCTGTCCGCCTCCTTGACCAGGGTGGTGTTCACGTCCGTCTCATAGGCGCGCATCTGCACCTCCACGGGGGTGGGATCCTTTGAGAGGGCCGCCCTGGAAAAATGGTTGAAAAACACCAGGATCCCCAGGGGCAGGCCGATGGAATAGGAAAGCTCCAGAATCCCCGGCCCCTCCGGCGCGTATCCCAGCACCTGCCGGTAGATTTCCTGAAACAGGCGGGGAACGTCGCCGTCGTTGTTGAAGGTCATAATGGCGAAGGCCGAGCCGAAAAAGGACACCAGGCACACAAAGGCGGCCTTCGCCCCCTCCCAGAGGGGACGCGGCTTTTTTAAGGGGCAAAACGAGACGACGCAGTCGGTCTCCCCGATGCTTTCCACCTGGACCTGCCCCCATTTTTTCTCAATTTTTCCGATCAGGGAGACCACGGAGATCACATAGCTTTCCCTGCTGCCCTCCGGGATGTCCATGACCTCCAGAAGGCGGCACCGGCGCGCCGTTTCCTGATCCCTGCACCCAAGCTCCGCCAGGTCGCCTAAAAGCACCCGCCGCTCGCGGACGCGGGCGCTCTCCTTAAGCTTCAGATAGATCGTTTCGCTCATAGCTCTCCATATTCTGCACCAGCGTGCCCCTGACGCGCCCCTCCTGCTCCCTCATGGAAATCATATAGCCTGCGGCGATCACCACCGCCGCCGCCAGAAGCGCCAGAACCACCCAGCGCCTCGCCCCTGACGATCCCATATCACCAGCTCCTTTCCTTCCCTAGTATGGAAAAAAACGGCCTCAGTTATACATGGTCACAGCCTTCTTCTCATGGCCTTCAGAATCTTTTTTTCCAGGCGGGACACCTGCACCTGGGAGATTCCCAGCTCCTTCGCCACCTGGCTCTGGGTCTTGTCCATGTAATAGCGCATAACGATGAGCCTGGCGTCCTGGGGCGGAAGCTCTCTTATGAGCCTTGACACCACCATCTTGTTAAGGACCGCCTCGTCCTCCTTTTTCGTATCCTCCAGACGGTCGATGAGACAGATATCGTTCCCGTCGCCCCGGTAGATGGTCTTATAAAGGGATTCCACCTCGGCCCCTGATTCCATGGCGGCCGCCAGCTCCGACGGCTCCTCCCCCAGGGCCTTCGCAAGCTCCTCCAGGGTGGGGTCCCTTCCCAGAAGGCCACCGAGCTTTTCCCTCTCGGCCTTCGCCCTGGCCGCCAGTTCTTTTAGGGAACGGCTGACCTTAATCATCCCGTCGTCCCTGAGGAAGCGCTTGATCTCCCCCGTAATCATGGGCACCGCGTAGGTGGAAAACCGTACCTCAAAGCTTGTATCGAATTTGTCGATGGCCTTGATGAGGCCGATGCTCCCGATCTGAAACAGATCCTCCGGCTCGTGGCCCCGCCCCAGAAAGCGGCGCACCACGCTCCAGACAAGCCCCATGTTCTCCGCCACCAGTCTGTTCCTTGCCTCTTTATCCCCTGCGTGCGCGGACCGGATCAGCTCCATCATCTCATCCATACACGCCGCCCTCCCTACAGAAGGCCTTCGCTTCCGATCTGTCTTGTCATCCGCACCGTGGTTCCCTTTCCCGGCTCCGATTCCACGCTCACCTGATCCATAAAGGCCTCCATAAAGGAAAAGCCCATCCCGGAGCGCTCCCTTCCCGGCTTGGAGGTGTAAAGGGGCTCCATGGCCTTTTTCACGTCGGGGATCCCCACCCCGTCGTCCCGGATCTCCACCGTAAAGGCCCTGCCCTCGATGGTGAGGGCCATATGTACGATCCCCTCCCCGTTTTCATAGCCATGGATGACGGCGTTGGTCACCGCCTCGGATACGGCGGTCTTGATGTCCTCCACCTCCTCCACCGTGGGATCCAGCCTGGCGGCGAACACCGCGGCCACCACCCTGGCAAACTGCTCGTTGTGGGAGCGGCTCTCAAAATCCACTCTCACCGTTTCTTTTTCCTTCATGCTATCTGTCCCCTTCCTGATTCCGTTTGTCCCAGTCCCCGATGATCCTGTAGATCCCCGACATTTCAAGGATCCTTGAAACCCTGGGGCTTACCCTTCTTACATAGACGCGGCCTCCCGCAGCGGCCATCTCCCGGTAGCGCCCCAGAAGCATCCCGATTCCGGCGCTGTCCATAAAGCCTGTATCGGAAAAGTCAAAGACCAGCTCTGAGATCGGATTCTGCTCCCGCAGCCGCAGGATCTGCCGCTTCATCTCAAGGCTGCTGTGGTGGTCCACCTCCTCCGGCATCCTCACAAAAAGGACTCTGCCTCTGACTCTGTAGTCTGTCCCGTTTTCCATTGTTTTATACCTCCATTTTCGGAAAATAAAAAAGAGGATACACGCCGCTTTTCTTTCGCATGTATCCTCTCTTAAGCTGTTCTGTCTTAATAGCCTCTCTGATTCAAAGCCGCCGCTCCCCAGGCCGTGGAAGCGTAGGCGGGGTTGTCGATCAGCTGATTGTAGAAGCTCACCGCCGTCGCCCAGTCGCCCAGGTTCTGGTAACAGATTCCCATGTAGAAGATGACCTCGGGATAATCGGGCTGGAGCTCCAGGATCCTGGTAAAGTAGACCCTCGCGGTCTCCCAGTCCCTGGCGTTGTAGGCCTCCATTCCCCTGGTGTACAGGTTCTGGACGCCGCTGTCGTTGAACTCCGCGTTCAGGGCGCCGTACACGCTCTGGAAGGTCTGGTCGGTGACAATGGAGGAGTCGATGGAAGCGAAGGCGTCCATGGCCCCTATGTAATCTCCGTTCCCCCGAAGGGTGAGCACGTTGAGAAGCTTGTTGTATTCGTTGATGATGCCGCCCTCGCCGGTGTAGGCCGCCAGCTGGTTCTGAAGGTCGGCCTTTTCGTTGTTGAGGTCCTCGATCTGATTTTCCAGACTGGTGATGTTGGTGTCCCGCTCCGCGATCTTCTCATTGTACGAGAGGATCTGGTCGTTGAAGCCGGCGTTTAACTCCCGCTCCTTCACCGGAAGCAGCAGAAAATACGTGAACAGCACGCCCACCACAAGGCCGATGGCCAGAAGGAACACCGTGGCCCAGCTTCCGGTCCCCTCTTTATAGGTGGGGACGATGGACTCGTCGCGCATGGTCTCCTCGAACAGGTTCTGCTCCTGAAGCTTTTTCGCCTGCCGCCTGCTCTTTTCCCTGGCCGTGGTCTTTCTGTTCTTTACGACCTCCTTAAGCTCGTCCAGATAAGCCAGGGCCACCGTGTTGTTCACGTCGATGGCCAGCACCGCCTTCAGGGTCTTTTCAGCCTTGGCGTACTCCTCCTTTTTCAGGTACAGAAGTCCCAGAAGCTGATAGGCCTTCACAAACCGGGGATTCATGCTGATAACCTTTTTCGCCTGCAAAAGGGCCAGATCCTCGCTGTCATGGCGGGCATAATAGAGCGCCTGGTTGAATTTCTTCAGGGTCTGGTTCATCTGGTTCAGTCTGGACTGCCTGGACTGGAGCTTTTTCAGATACTCGGAGGCCAGGTTGTCCTCAGGCTGAAGGTTCTTGCTGATGACCCACTCCGCGAGGGCGTCCACAGTCTCGCCCATCTCGTAATAAATCAGGCCCAGAAGGTTTCTGGCGTCCGTATTTTTCTTATAAAGCTCAAGGCTTTTCCTGAGATAGACGGCGGCGCCGGAAAGATCACGCACCCTGGCCTTTTCCAGACCGATATTATAATAGACGTTTGAAGTCTTTACGACCTTTCTGTACAAGGGTTTCATCATTTTCCTACTCTCTGTCGTCCTGCTCATACTGCTCTTTCAAAAACTCTACCATGATATCTGTGATATCGGTGATGTCCCTGTTTACAATGGTGTCCTCTACCTGGTCAATGTCCCGGCTGGGCTTGAATTTGGCCAGCTCCTCCTCAAAATTCAGCATGGAACCTCATCCCTTCTTTCTGTATCCTGTCTGCCAGTATATCACAGATCAGGCTGTCCTGCATCTTAAGATTTCTTTTATACTACTATAAAACCGGCTGTTTTACAACGAAAACAGGACGACAAAAACTGCCCGTCTTTTCCCTTTCCTATCCTAAAAGGGCCTTCACGCTTCCGGCAAGATACAGGGAACCGGCGATAAACACCAGATCCTCCGCCCCCTTCTTCTCCCTCACAAAGGAGAGGGCCTCGCGGACTTCGTCAAAGGTGTAAACGGGCTTATCCGTCTCCCCGTCAAAGGCCTCCCTGAGCTTTTCCAGTGGGAGGGCCCTGTAGCTGTCGATCTGCGTCAGGACAAAGCCCGCGAAGTCTCCCTCCCGGCAGATCTCCCGGACCATGGTCCTGTAATCCTTATCGGACACGGCGGAAAACAGCAGGTATTTCTTCCCTTCGCAGGGGATCCGGCGGGCCGTCTCCAGAAAGGCCCGGATGCCGTCGTCGTTGTGGGCCCCGTCCATGTAGACGCCGGGAAGCACCGGCTCCATCCTGCCCGGCCAGGAGGTGTGAAGCAGGGCGGAGGAAAAATGGGACTCCCAGTCCGTCTCCTCATGGAGCCGCTCCCTTAAAATCCCGGCCGCCTTAAGGGCCAGGGACGCGTTCATGGCCTGGTAATCCGCCACGAAGGGCAGGCGGAGCTTTCTTCCCGCGAGGGCGCCCTCCTTAAGGCGGAAGCTGATTCCGGCCTGGTCCCGCCCGGTGATCTCAAAGTCCTCCGGCCTTACGGGAACGCTCCTCGCGCCCCGCTCCTTCGCCGTCCTCTCGATCACCGCCGCCGCCTCGGGATCTGTGCCGTCATAGACCACGGGGCAGCCGGGCTTGATGATCCCGGCCTTCTCCCCGGCGATCTGAGGGATGGTATCCCCCAGGATCTCGGTGTGATCCAGGCTGATGGAGGCGATCACGCACACCTTCGGCTCCTCGATCACGTTGGTGGCGTCCAGGCGGCCGCCCAGGCCCACCTCCAGCACGGTCACGTCCACGCCCGCCTCTTTAAAGATAAGCATTCCGATCAGAAACAGGAACTCAAAATAAGAGGGATGAACGATCTCCTCATGGGTCCTGCAAAGGGCGAGCACCCGGTGGAAGGCGTCTAAAAACACCTGATCGGACACCTGCTTTCCGTCGATCAGGAACCGCTCCGTGATCTTCACCAGATGGGGGGAGGTGAAGGTTCCCACATGGTGGCCCGTCTCCAGAAGGATCCTGCTTAAGAAGGCGCACACGGAGCCCTTCCCGTTGGTGCCCGCCACATGGACGAATCTCTGGCCCTGCTGGGGATTTCCCAGAAGCTCCAGGATTTTTCTCTCGTTTTCCATGGTGGTCTTTTTGGAGAATCTGGGAATCCCGTTCAGATACTCCTCCGCTTCTTTTATATCCATTTTCATTACTTCCTCAAGGCTTCCAGCCGTTCCTGTACCTGGCTCATCATCTGCTCGTATTTTTCCAGCTTTTCCTTTTCCTCGCGGATCTTGGCCTCCGGGGCGCGGCTTAAGAATTTTTCGTTGCCCAGCATTCCCCGGGAGCGGGCCAGCTCCTTACTTAAACGGGCCTCCTCCTTTTCCAGGCGCTCGATCTCCTTCGCCGTATCCACCAGATCCGAGAAGGGCATATAGACCGTCACGTTCCCGGTCACCGACGATACGGCGTCCTCCGGGATCCCGGCCTTATCTGCCTGCACCTCCACCTCGGAGGCGGAGGCCAGAGAGGCGAACACCTGGCTTCCCTTCTCAAAGACCTCCCTGGCCGCTTTGTCGGCGGACACCACGAACACCTTGGCCTTCCTGCTGGGGGGCACGTTCATGGTGGTGCGGACGTTCCGGATGCCCCGCACGGCCTCCTTAATCATATCCACCGCCCGCTCGTCGGCCTCGAACCGCCATTCCTCCCGGTATGCGGGCCAGGAAGAGATCATAATGGACTCCTCTGCGTCCTGAAGGCTTAAGAAGATCTCCTCTGTGATAAAGGGCATATAGGGATGAAGCAGCTTAAGGGCCTGAATCAACACCGTCTTAAGGGTCCAGATGGCCGCCGCCTTTGTCTCGTCCGTATCGCTGTAGAGGCGGGGCTTCACCATCTCGATATACCAGTCGCAGAATTCCTCCCAGATAAAGTCGTAGACCTTCTGAAGGGCGATGCCCAGCTCGTATTTATCCAGGTTTTCGGTCACATCCTTCGCCAGGGTGTTGACCCGGGAGAGAATCCATCTGTCTGTTCCGGTGAGCTCAGAAAGGGCCGCCTCCCTCACGGGGGCCTTCTCGATATTCATCAGGATAAAGCGGGAGGCGTTCCAGACCTTGTTGGCGAAGTTCCTGCTGGCCTCCACCCGCTCCCAGTAAAAGCGCATATCATTTCCGGGGGCGTTGCCGGTGATTAACGTCATCCTCAGGGCGTCGGCCCCGTATTTTTCAATGACCTCTAACGGATCGATGCCGTTTCCAAGGGATTTGCTCATCTTGCGGCCCTGGGAATCCCGCACCAGCCCGTGAATCAGCACCGTGTGGAAGGGCTCCGTTCCGGTCTGCTCCAGAGCGGAGAATACCATGCGGATCACCCAGAAAAAGATGATGTCGTACCCGGTCACCAGAACGTCCGTGGGATAGAAGTAATCAAGCTCCGGCGTTTTGTCGGGCCATCCCAGGGTGGAGAAGGGCCAGAGGGCGGAGCTGAACCAGGTGTCCAGGGTGTCCTCGTCCTGATGGATGTGGGCGCTTCCGCACTTGGGGCAGACGCCCGGCTCCTTTCTGGAAACGATCATCTCGCCGCAGTCCTCGCAGTAATAGGCCGGAATCCGGTGTCCCCACCAGAGCTGCCTGGAAATGCACCAGTCGCGGATGTTCTCCAGCCAGTGAAGATAGGTTTTTCCGAAGCTTTCCGGCACAAACTTAAGCCTTCCCGATTTTAAGGCCTCAATGGCGGGCTTCGCCATCTCGTCCATGCGGACGAACCACTGCTGCTTCACCATGGGCTCGATGGTGGTCTTGCAGCGGTCGTGGGTGCCCACGTTATGGACGTGCTCCTCAATCCGCACCAGAAGGCCCAGCTCTTCAAGCTCCTTCACAATGGCCTTCCTGGCCTCGTAGCGGTCCATGCCCGCGAACTTTCCGCCGTTCTCATTGATGGTGGCGTCGTCGTTTAAGATATTGATCTCCTCCAGGCCGTGGCGCCTTCCCACCTCGAAGTCGTTGGGGTCATGGGCGGGGGTAATCTTTACGCAGCCGGTCCCGAACTCCTTATCCACGTACTCGTCGGCCACCACCGGGATCTCTCTGCCCACAATGGGCAGAATCAGGGTTTTTCCGATGAGATCCTGATAGCGCTCATCGTCGGGATGCACCGCCACCGCCGTATCGCCCAGCATGGTCTCGGGCCTGGTGGTGGCGATCTCCACAAAGCGCCCCGGCTCGTCCTTTACCGGATAATTGATGTGCCAGAAATGGCCGGTCTGCTCCTCGTGGACCACCTCGGCGTCGGAGATGGAGGTTTTGCATTCGGGGCACCAGTTGATGATCCTGGAGCCCTTGTAGATATAGCCCTTCTCGAAAAGGCGCACGAACACTTCCTTTACGGCCCTGGAGCAGCCCTCGTCCATGGTGAACCGCTCCCGCTCCCAGTCGGCGGAGGAGCCCAGCTTCTTAAGCTGGTTCACGATGCGGCCGCCGTACTCCTTTTTCCAGTCCCAGGCGTATTTTAAGAATTCCTCCCGGGTGAGATCCTCCTTGTTGATGCCCTCGCTTCTCAGCTTGTCGATGACCTTAACCTCGGTGGCGATGGCCGCGTGGTCGGTACCCGGCTGCCACAGGGCGGAATAGCCCTGCATCCGCTTATAGCGGATCAGAATGTCCTGCATGGTGTTGTCCAGGGCGTGGCCCATGTGAAGCTGCCCGGTGATGTTGGGCGGCGGCATCACAATGGTGAAGGGCTTTTTGCTCCTGTCCACCTCGGCGTGAAAATAATTCTTTTCCATCCACCGTTCATAGAGACGGTTCTCTATGGCCTGTGGATTATAGGTTTTTTCCAGTTCCCTGCTCATACGGTTCTCCTCTCTTTTCATCGCGCTTCAACAAAAACGCCCTTTGCCGTAAAACGGCAAAGGGCGATGATCTGTCGCGGTACCACCTTTGTTCAACTGCGTTCGCAGTCCTCTTTCTGCCCGGTAACGGGGGCCGGCCGCAGCCTCCTATTTTCTGCCGGACAAAAGGCCGCCGCAGGGTTCAGAGGCCAGGCTCCGAAGCTACCTTCCGCCGGTGCGTCCATGGGCGCCTTTCAGCCGGTGGGCCGCCCTCTCTGTCTGTGCTGCCGGTGTACTCCTCTTCTTCACAGCCTGTACATTTGAAATCTGCAAGGATTATACTATATCCGGCGCGGTTTGTAAAGCCCGGATTCCGCTGTCACGCCTCCAGGCCGTTCATTCTGCGCACGCCGCAGGCCATGACGAACAGATAGACCGCCGCGCTGAGGACCGCCAGAAGGACGCACACCAGCGCCGCGTAGGCGATTAACGGAAGGGAAAGCCAGCCGTAGGCCTTAAAGACCAGGAAGCCGATCCCGGCCGTCAGGCCCGCGCCCAGGAACATATCCACCACCACCATGTAATTCTGCTTCACCGCCTGCTGCTCGTTTTCCCAGTTGAGCTTGGGCTTCATCAGGTCAATCAGAAGCTGAAGGCTGCACTGGAGCAGGTTGGCGAACACGCTTCCCGCCAGGGCGAAAAGAAGGGTCCACCAGGGCAGGCCGAACAGTACGGCGAACACCGCCATAATAATCACGCAGTAGCCGCCGGTTCCCAGCACGCAGAAGAACAGGGCCGACAGAAGCTTTGCCTGGAGCTGAGTCCTCATGGGCACCGGAATCGCCTTCATAAAGGAAAGGTTCTTGCCCTCTCTGGAAATGGCCGTTCCCGCCACATAGTTGAAAAAGCTTCCGCAAAGGGAGATACATAAGGCGACGAACAAGAAGACCGCCACCACCGTATCGGACTGATAGTCCAGGGCTCTTAAAGCCGCGCCGAGCCCCGATATTTCTCCCCTGCCCATCTGGATGGCGATGGGGATCACCACAAAGAGCGGCCAGATAAACACCAGCATCACGCAGTTCATAAAGTAAATGGGGGAGCGAAGCAGCAGGCGGATCTCCTTCCAGAAATACGCCGCGCGGGCGCTTCTCCTTCTCCCCAGCTTCCGGCTCTGGGCCTCGGTGAGCTTCTTTCTCTTTGTGGCAGCCTCCTGCATCCCCATGGCCCCCGCAAAGTAGAGCTTCTCGGCGATCAGGAAGAAAACTGCCAGCGCAGCAGCCGTGATAGCAAGAAATATGAGCGCCGATAAAGCGCTGTCCTCCGCCACCGCCCTGGCGATAAACCGCAGGGTGGGGAAAATGCCGTTCATAATCCCCATCATGGAGTTATGCCCCTCTAAGATCAGCGTCATCAGGGAGCCCTCGTCCATATCCATGTTGGAGGTTACGGTGCTGATTCCCAGCGCCAGCACCAGCGCCAGGATCACGCCCACCACCGTGAGGAAATCCTTGTTCTTGGCCCGCTTAAAGAGCCTCATAATCACCATGGAGATGAGGCCGCCGTAAATTAACGGAAGCACCGGAACAAACAGGATGGCCACCAGGGAAAACACCCAGTAAAGGGGGCCCGCCCCGGCCTTTACCCCATAACCCGCCAGAAACGGAAGCAGAAAGTAAAGGCTTGACAGGTACGTATAAATCAGGGAGATGGTAAACTTCGCCCCCACGATCTGCCAGGGCCGGACGGGAAGATACAGAAGCTTTTCCACGTCGTCAGTCATGTAAAACACGGAAATGACCATGGGAAAGCCCAGCATCAGGCTCACCAGGGACGACACATAAAAGGCGAACTCCAGGGCCACGCCCTCCTGGCCCACGGGGGCCAGCATGGAATAGGCCGTGCCGCCGAACCGGTACAGCATCACCAGAAGGGGCAGCAGGCACACCAGTATGAACGCCCACAGGGCCCCCTGCCCGAATTTTCCCTGCCATTTCGATTTCTTTTTGGAGGATGAAAAGCCTTCCAGGCCGGTTTTCATCAGCTTCCTTGTGAGTAAAAGATATTTACGCATGCTCTGTCACCGTCAGGAAAATTTCCTCTAAGCCGGTTCCCTCAGGATAGCCCTCTCTCAACTGGTCGAGCGTACCCTGGAATACGATCCTTCCCCTGTTGATAATGACTACCTGATCGCAGAGCTTTTCCGCCACCTCCAGCACATGGGTGGAGAACAGAACGGCGTGGCCGCTCTGGGCGTGCTCCCGCATCATTTCCTTGAGCTCAAAGGACGCCTTGGGATCCAGGCCCGTAAGGGGCTCATCCAGGATCCAGATGGAGGGATCATGGATCAGCGCGCCCATGACCATCATCTTCTGGCGCATACCGTGGGAATAGCTTAAGATCTTATCGCCCATCACGTCGGTCATCTCGAACCGCTCCGCCATGGCCGCGATCTTTTCCCGCCTGCCCTCGGAGGGCACGTCGTAAATATCGGCCATGAAATTCAGGTATTCCGCCCCCTTAAGCCGCAGGAAGTTGTCGGGATTATCGGATACGAAGCCGATCTTCTTCTTTGCCTCGAGGGGATTTTTCCTGATGTCGTCCCCGTCTAAAAAGATCTTCCCCTCCGTCGCCTCCAGGATGCCGGTGATCATTTTCAGCGTCGTCGTCTTGCCCGCCCCGTTGGGGCCGATGAAGCCGGTGATCTTGCCGTCCTCCACTGTGAAGGAGCAGTCGTCCACCGCCTTGTGGACGCCGCTGTACACCTTTGATACATGCTCCAGCTGAATCATAATCCTTTACCTCTCATCTAGTCTTTTGCGAATCTTTGGTATCCCCATAGTAATACCGGTAGATATTGCTGTCAACTCTAAATATATTAATTTTTTTTACAAATCTTTGTAAGTTTATTAAAATTCTTTGCGGTTATAAATCACCGTCGAAATCAGGCAGGAAACCGCCAGTAAAACGGCCGCTCCGCCGCAGGAAGCAGCCAGGATTTTCCACACCGGCACGTCCACAAGAGAAATATATTTCCCGGACATCTGCCTGGCCGCGCCGATAAACATCAGGACGAAGAAAAACACCGCCGCCATCAGCCGTCCCTTTTCCGCTCCCAGAAGGAACATCAAGGGAAGCAGGACCGCCAGAAGAGCCGCCGCCCCGGCCAGGAACATGGGGCAGTACCACCAAAGGTCCATGGCGGGAATTCCCGCCCGGATATTGGACAGGCTCCAGAATACCTGCCCCGCCGCGGCCGCCGTGAGCACAACGATCAGGGAAAAGAGATATTTCCCCCTTACGATCTTCCCCCTCGAGACCGGAAGGGTGTTCACCAGCCTGCTCCAGCCGCTCTTTTCTTCATAGGAAAAGGAATAGATCACCAGCACCACGCCAAATAAATCCGCGTACAGCGGAAGCCCCAGGGGCACTCCCCTGTTGGAGGAGCCTCTTATCAAAAATCCCAGGATAAAGTAAAAGGCCAGCACGGCCGCATACAGAAGCATCAACCGTTTCATGGAATAATATTCGTTCCGCAAAAGCCCTCTCATTTTAACCCTCCCTGCTCATATAGAGCATAATGTCCTCAAGCCCCGCCGCATCCAGCCTGGTTCCCGCAGGAACAAGTCTCCGCTGCACCAGGGCGTCCACGCCGAAGGCGTTCTCCCGTTTTCCGGCCACCGCGCCCTCTGGAAGCCCCTTTAAGCTCTGACGGTCACAGCGGAGAATCCCGTAGGTTTCCAGAAGCCGGTCCTTTTCCTCCGAAAAAAGGATTTTTCCCTTATGAATAAAGGTAATGTAGTCGCTGATCTTTTCCAGGTCACTGAGAATGTGGGAGGATAAGAAAATGCTGTGGCCCTCGTCCATGATAAATTCCTGAAAGGCCTCCAAAAGCTCCTCCCTCGCCATGGGATCCAGGGCGTTCAAAGCCTCGTCCAGGATCAGAAGCCTGCTCTCGTGGGACATGGCCGCCGCCAGGGAAAGCTTCATCTTCATGCCCCTTGAGTATTCCCGGATCCGTTTTTTTCCGTCCACATGATAATCTGACAAGAGGCGTCTGAACTTTTCCCTGTCCCAGGTTTTATAGAAGCCCGCCATGACCCTTCCGGCCTCGTTTCCCGTCATCTCTTCGGAGAAGCCGCAGGAATCCAGCACCACGCCCACGTGCTCCAGCACTCTCCTGTCCTTTTTGCTGCATTCTCTTCCCAGAACCTCGATGGAGCCGCCATCCCGCCTTACCATATCCAGAATCAGCCTGATGGTGGTGGTCTTTCCCGCCCCGTTTTCCCCGATAAAGCCCATGATGCAGCCGCAGGGCAGGGTAAAGCTCACATCATCCAGAAGAAAATCCCTGTACCGTTTGGAGACATGCTCCAGCCTCAATGCGTCCATTTATTCCTCCTCCATTAAAAGGGCCAGCATTTCCGAAAGCTCCGGAAAGCCCAGGCCGCAGGCCCTGGCCTCCCTTACCGCCTGCTCCAGGCAGTCCTCCACGGCCCTTCTTTTCTGCTCCCTTATGAGCTCTCTGTTGGGCGCCGCCACAAAGCTTCCCTTGCCTGTGTAGGAGACGAGAAAGCCCTCCCGCTCCAGCTCCTCATAAGCGCGCTTGGTGGTGATCACGCTGATCCGAAGCTCCTTTGCCAGAAGCCGCATGGAGGGAAGGGCCTCCCCCTCCTTGAGCTCCCCGGAAATGATCTGCGCCTTGACCTGATCCACGATCTGCTGATAGATGGGACTTCCGTCGGCGTTGCTGATATGAATGTTCATTGCTCCAGCTCCCATGGGTTTAAATATTGTACATATATAATATATACAATATGAACAGTGGTTTGTCAACTACAATCTGAACTCTTTCCCGAAAAGTTTGAAAATCAACCTGTTTTGTGATAAGTTATAGGTACGTGAGGAGGAGGATAAAAATGAAACGATTATTTACTTTGCTGATCTCTGCATTGATGGTACTGGGATTATGGATTCCGGCAAGCGCTGAGGGCAGCTCAGAAACAAACAGTGAACTGCCAGTCAATTCAGCGGCCGTCATGGACTCCGCCGACGGCGGCGAAGCGTCAGATTCTGACACAGAAGCCCCGGTTTACTCTGTCTCCGTTGACCCAGAGAAAATCAGCCTGCCCTTTGTAAAGGAAGGTTATGAGCCCCAGGAGCCAAAGTATATCACAATTAAAAATACCGGTAATCAGACGATCCTTTTAGAAGATCGTGGAAAAAATCCCTGGCTTGTCATTACGCTTGATAAAAATACTTTGGAACCAAATGAAGAAGCAACCGTATCAATCAAGCTAAAAGACGATCTAAGTGCCGTCACACAGTCAACCCTAAAAGGTTTTATTACTTATACCAGTGAAGATGGCACAGTCAGGGAGCACGCTCGCTTTAATGTAACTTATGCTGTGAGCCATGATATGAAATATGTCGAAGCCAAAGAGCCGACCCACTTAGAAGATGGCAATATCGCCTGCTGGTATTGTGAATATTGTGATAAATACTATAAAAGCGCCGCAGGAACCAATGAACTGAGCTTGGAAGAAATCACCATTCCAAAGCTGAAAGAACACACCCCTGACGACAGCGGCTGGCACTCTGACGAAGCGAACCACTGGAACACCTGTGAATGCGGCGAGAAGCTGAACGAGGCCGCCCACACCCTTACATGGGTAACGGATAAGGAAGCCACCGCCACGGAAGCAGGCTCCAGGCACGAGGAATGCACCGTCTGCGGCTATGCAAAGGCGGCAGTGGAAATCCCGGCGACGGGAACAACGGAGGCCCCCACTGAACCCACCGAGCCTTCAAAGCCGGAGGAGCCCACTGAGCCCACCGAGCCTTCAAAGCCGGAGGAGCCCACTGAGCCCGCCAAGCCTTCAAAGCCGGAGGAAGCCCCTTCCGAACCGTCAAAGGGTGAAAGCCAGACAGACGACACCAAGTATCCTCAGACCGGCGACAACAAAAAGATCGCCCTGTGGGCCGCAGGTATGCTGGCTGCGGGCGCTGCCCTGACCGGCGTCGTGCTTTACGGCCACAAAGAAAAATACAATAAATAACCTGTAACATCGTGCCCCGCGGAACGAAACCGCGGGGCACTGTTTTTATCTCGCGCCGCCCATAAAACTCCGGAATACAAAATCCCCTCTGCCTCACGGCAGAGAGGATAAGTTTTAAGGTCTTACTATTTTATTCCTTCGCCTCTTCTTTTTTGGCCCTGCGGAAGCATTCCAGCACCGGCACCACGAGGAAGGCGACGATTCCGGCGGTGAAGCCGCCGTTATAGAGGCAGAAGCCGCCGTGAAGCTGAGGCACCGTAGTCACCAGAATCGCGTGGACAGCACCGGCCAGCACTCCGGCGAAGAATCCAAACTTTCCTGCCACGGGAGCCAGGCCGCTGGCGAAGCAGAGGCCCACCAGAATTCCCTGGGTGGTAAGGGTCCAGCTCTGCTCCGGCACCACTCCGCCCACATACATGAGGAAGGGCAGGAAGGAGGCTATGGCGTATCCGATCATAATGGGGAACACGGTCCTGGGCTGAGCGCCCTGGGCGCTGAAGGCCATCATGCACATGATCGCCCCCATGGTGGCTCCGGTGAACTTGGCGCCTGTAAATACCAGGCTTCCGTCCACCATGGTCATGCCGTGGACCAGATTGTAATAAAGCAAGATGAACAGCCCGTAAAAGCCCACGTTTACCAGCGTCACAGGCATCCCGAAGGCTTCCGTATAATCGGTTTTATAGCCGTCGCTTTTCCAGAGGGCCTTATAATTCTTAAAGCAGCTCTTGTCCATCATATAGGCCGCCGCCAGGCAGAGAAGGAACACCACCAGGAAAAAGACGCTCACAAAAAGCTGATAGCCGTCGCCCAGCTTCGTATTTTCCGGCTGGGGCACACCCGGCGATTTGTACAGGATGCAGAAGATCAGAAAGGCCAGGAACCCTGCGGCGGGACCGGCGTTGTAGAGGTCGTAGCCCTTATGGAAGTTGGGGGCGTGGGCGCAGAGGGCGGGCATCACAAGCCCCACCACGATTCCCAGAATCACCGCGCCTAAGAGGCCCAGCCAGGAAAAGCCCGTGGTCTCCGCGGCCGGATAGCGGAACATCAGCTCGCTGGCAAAGGGAGCCAGGGCTGTGGAGAACATTGCCAGGTTCGCGACGCTCCCGAAGGTGACCTTCTTAATTCTGGAATAGATCCACACGCCGATAAAGAAGGGCCACATATTGACCGGATTCATGCCGAAGGTGGCAAATCCCACATTGAGCCAGAAGGCCGCCACCGTGAGGCCCGTGCATTTCGCCTTGCTGAAATACAGAAGCCCGCAGCAGATCAGGCCCACCAGACCGGCGTTTAAAAACGCGCTTCCCAGGCCGCCCAGCACAAAATAATCCATGGTGAACTGGGCCGGTCTCGTGCAGATGGTCACAAAGCCGGGAATCAGGTTCCCGAAATCTCCCGCGCACAGTGCTCCGATGATGAGGGCGGCTGAAAAGCCGAAGAGCATCCGGAGGATGTACGTGCTGTTGTCCGCTTTTTGTTCCTTCATACCTTATACCTTCTTTCCCCTTAAATGGAATGAGCCGGCGCCTTCCCGCCCGCCAAACGTCCGGGCCTGCAAGCAGGCCGGCGTTTGCCGCTGTCCGGCGTACCTGGTTTTTCTTTGGAAAGCCGATGGCTCCGTTCTACGAACTCCCGCCATCGCCGGGCCCATTCGCAATTTCGGCCTGACGGCCTGCTTGCTCATGACCCCTTGGCCGTCCAATGGCTAAACGCCCGGGCCTGCAAGCAGGCCGGCGTTTGCCGCTGTCCGGCGCTTTCCAAACAAAATGGGCAGCATTCGTATTTACAAATGCTGCCCAGACGGTCGGCTCATATAGACTTCAGTGGCACCGTGTGACTCACGTATCCGTCAGCCGCTGAAGCCTTTCCTTTTTCTGTTAAGAATATAACACACTTTGAAAAATCCGTCAACAATTATTTGCTCTCGCCCTCGTCGGCCTTTTCCACCCTGGTGATGGCGGTCTTGACCATGGGGATGCGGCAGTTCTTGTTTCCGCCGAATTCCACGATCACCATGTCGTCGGTGATGTCAATGATGACCCCGTAAAAGCCGCTGGTGGTCTCCACGCTATCGCCCACCTCAAGGCTGTTGATCAGGGACTGAAGCTGCTTCTGCTGCTTTTTCTGAGGGCGGATCGCGATAAAATACATAAACGCGATGATGACAACGATGTAGATGACCCAGAAGCCTATGTTGCCCATACTGCTGGCTGTCAATAAATTCATGTTCATTCTCCTTCTTCTGCGCCGGCGCCCTGCATACGCGCCAGCTTTTCTTTTTTATACCGGGCAAAGCAATGATTTTCGATCGCTTCCCGAATCTCACTCATCATTGTATTATAAAAATACAGATTATGCAAGACGCAAAAACGCATCCCCAGCATTTCCTTGGCCTTGAGAAGGTGGCGGATATAGGCCCTGCTGTATCTCTGACAGGCGGGGCAGCCGCAGCCCTCCTCGATGGGACGCTCGTCCCGCTCATACTTCGCGTTGAACAGGTTCAGCTTTCCATGGTTTGTGTACACGTGGCCGTGGCGGCCGTTGCGGCTGGGATAAACACAGTCGAAAAAGTCCACGCCCCGCTCCACGCCCTCCAGGATATTGGCCGGGGTTCCCACGCCCATCAGGTAGGTGGGCTTGTCCTCCGGCAGGTGCGGCACGGTCACGTCCAGGATCCGGTACATCTCCTCATGGCTCTCGCCCACCGCCAGGCCGCCCACAGCGTAGCCGTCCAGGTCAAGCTCCGCGATCTGCTGGGCGTGGGCGATCCGCACGTCCTCCAGGACGCCGCCCTGGTTGATGCCGAACAGAAGCTGGTTCGGATTCAATGTGTCGGGAAGGCTGTTCAGCCGCTCCATCTCCGCCTTGCAGCGGGCAAGCCATCTGGTGGTCCGCTCCACGGAGCGCTCGATATAGTCCCGCTCCGCCTTGGCCGGGGCGCACTCGTCAAAAGCCATGGCAATGGTGGAGGCCAGGTTCGACTGGATCTGCATACTCTCCTCGGGCCCCATGAAAATCTTCCGCCCGTCAATATGGGAGCTGAAATAGACGCCCTCCTCGCGGATCTTCCGGAGCCCCGCCAGGGAAAACACCTGAAAGCCGCCGGAGTCGGTGAGCACCGGCCTGTCCCAGGACATAAACCGGCGGATGCCGCCCATCGCCTTCACCACCTGATCGCCGGGGCGCACATGGAGATGGTAGGTGTTGGAAAGCTCCACCTGGGTCCCGATCTGCTCCAGATCCGAGGTGGCCACGGCGCCCTTGATGGCCGCCGCAGTGCCCACGTTCATAAAAAGAGGGGTCTCCACGGTCCCGTGTACCGTCTCAAGCCTGGCCCGCTTGGCCCGCCCGTCCTTTGTCAAGATCTGATACTTCATGCTTCACTCCCGGCTTCTTCACCATCCCCGTCGTTTAAGGCCGCCTGAATCATCAGCGCGCACTCGATCCGCTTCTTCTGCATCTCGCAGCCGATGTCGTAAGCGCCCGTGATGGAGCCTGAGAAGTTCCATGCGTTGGCCGCGCAGCCGCCGCTGCAATAGAAACGGGCGAAGCAGTCCTTGCAGGCATCCTTGGCGTAAACGTTGCAGGCCTTGAACTCGTCCCGCACCGCCGTGTTGACAATCCCCTCATCCACGTTGCCCAGAAGGAACTCCTCCTGTCCCACAAACTGATGGCAGGGATAAAGATCGCCCCAGGGCGTCACCGCCAGATACTCGGTGCCGGAGCCGCAGCCGGAAAGGCGCTTGGCCACGCAGGGCCCCTGGCTTAAATCGATCATAAAGTGGAAGAAGATGAAGCCGCGCCCTTCTTTTCTGCGCTTTACATACTCCTTCGCCAGCCGGTCGTACTCCGCCAGGATCTGAGGGAGATCCTCCTTTTGGATGGCGTAGTCCTCATCGGGGGAGGCCACCACCGGCTCCACGGAGATCTCGTCGAAGCCCTCGTCGGCAAAATGGAGCACGTCGTTGGCGAAATCCAGGTTGTAGCGGGTGAAGGTGCCGCGGATATA
>CALWAW010000003.1 GCA_944375845.1 uncultured Lachnospiraceae bacterium | reverse complement strand
CTTATGATTTTGTCCGGATTCCATTCTGCCCGTTCCCCCTGAGGCGTGCTTGACGGAACGTAGCTTTTAAAGATATATTTCGTACTCCTTTTCTTTTTGTACCGCGACAGTATTTCCTCCAATTCTTCTTTTTGAATGGAATCCTGTATCTGCGCATGATAATACTCGACCTTATCAATGGAGACGTCGCCTTTTACCAGGGGGGAAGAAATTCCATAGCGGCATACCAGCAGGATTCCCACTGCAAGTATAATGACAGCGATTATTAATAAAGCAATTCTTTTTTTCCCCATCTTATATCACCCATCCAAAATTCATAATTTTCTGTGCTTGCAGTAAAGTCTATAAATATTCTTATTGTTTTATTTATTATAGCACTTTTGCAAAATCATTTCAATATTTTTTATAAATTAAATTTCAAAAAATAAATCTTCGTTATATCACGAATAACTATTTTTATATTTTATATAATTATCAAATATTTAAATATACTTATATAAATTAATCTAATAAGCATATATTATCTAATTATTATAGTCACCTTCTTTTTTAACCCACAATCAGTAAGCAAGTATTTTCTAGTGAAATACTGTAAAAAAAGCTAAAACATAATGGAAAAAATTTCAGGCTAAAACAAAATGGATGCCTCCTGATAAGCACAGAGAAGCATCCATATATTGATTAAGCATTAGATATAAATTAATTTATCCATTTTTGAGTATATATCATTCTAATTACAATTCCTGAAGACTGGCATTTGTTTTATGAATCGTGCCAAATTTATTACCGGGAAAAATACCCCTCAAACAGCGCCTTCGCGCCCTTGGTGGCAACGGAGCCGCCCATGCCGCCGTTCTCGTAAACGATGCTGATGACGATCTCCGGATCCTCCGCCGGAGCGAAGCCGATGAACCAGGCGTGGCTTTCGTCCTTGTTGGAGCTGAACTCGGCGGAGCCGGTCTTTCCGGCCACCTGGTAGGAGTCGGACTGAAGGGAGGGACTGGTGCCCTCGTTGACCACCGCCACCATGAAATTGGTGAGGGTCTCCGCCTCTGCGGCGGACATGACCTTTCCCGCCGCCTCGGGCATGAACTGCTCCACTGTCCTGCCGTCGGCGCTCTCCACCCTGTCGATCACATAGGGCTTCATCATGGTGCCGCCGTTGGCGATGGAGGCGGCGATCATGGCGTTGTGAAGGGGAGAGATCATGGTCTTTCCCTGGCCGATGGCCGTCTGCACCCGCTCCGCCAGGCCCGATTCGCCGTTTAAGGCAAAGGAGCTTTCCTGGGCCGTCTGGGACAGCTCCTCGGAAAGGGGAAGCTCCCCGTTGAAGTAAAAGCTCTCGCAGAGGCTTTTAAAGCTGTCCGCGTTCAGCTGCTCTCCGATGTTTCCGAAGGAGGTGTTGCAGGAGTTGGCCAGGGAAAGCCTCAGATCCAGAAGGCCGTGGACATGGCCCTCCCAGCAGTTCATCACCGAATCGCCGTAGGTCATGCTTCCCTGGCACTCGTACCGGTAATCCTCCCAGGTGGCGGGATTTTCCCGGATATACTCCAGAGCCGTCAGAAGCTTGAAGGTGGAGCCGGGGGGATAAAGGCCCTGGGTGGCCCTGTTTAACAGGTTCGCACCCGTGTTGTCGTCGGAGATCAGCTCCTCCCAGTCCTGGGCGATGGTTTCCGGGTTATAGTCGGGCCTGGAGACCATGGCCAGAATTTTTCCCGTGTCCGGCTCCATGATCACGCAGGCGCCGTTATAATCGCCAAGAGCGTCGTAGGCCAGCTGCTGGAGATAGGGATCCAGGGTCGTAATCACGTTGTCGCCGGGGTTTTTCACCCCGCTCAGCTCGTTGTTTACCTGATCCACCACGCTCACATGGCTCTCCAGAAGATACTTGCCCGCCGAGGCCTCAAGGCCCGTCTGGCCCGCGTCGGAGTAGCCCACCACGTGGGCGAAAAGATTTTCGTAGGGATATTCGCGGGTCTCGTCCCCGTTCTCATCGGTCACGGTGCGGGCCAGCACCTCGCCGCCGCTTCCGCGGATCTCGCCCCGCGCCACCCGGGTTGAAAAGGTGTCCAGCCTGGAATTATAGGCGCTCTGGATGGTATCCTCGCTTTTGGCGATCAGATAATATCCGAAATAACAGATGGCAGAGAGAAACAGGAGGGAAAAGAAAACCGCCGCAATGCGGATCTCCCTGTTAACCTTTCTTGTGCGCTCCTCCACCTGAAGGATCTCTTCTTCTTCCTTCTCCTGATTTTCCAGCGCCCGCCTTACTTTTTCCATATCCCGGCGGGTATACGGCTGATCTGTGCCGTTCCATTTCTTCTTCCTGCTCAATTCGATCGACCTCGTCCTGATTTAAGATGTATAAGCCCTGAATGATACCGAAAAGGATAAAGGTGCTCATAATGGAGCTTCCGCCCTCGCTGACGAAGGGAAGGGTAACGCCTGTAAGGGGGATGAACTTGATGACGCCGCCGATGTTTAAAAACACCTGGGCGCCGTAAACCGCCGCCAGACCGAAGGCAATGATCTTATAGAACATCCCCTCCATCCGTGTGGAGATCCACAGAAACTGCAAAAGGCAGCTCAAGCAGATCAGTACCAGGGCGATGGCAAAGACGCCGCCGAACTCCTCGGCGATTCCCGCAAAGATAAAATCGGACCGCACCACCGGCACCGTATCGGGCATCCCCTGATAAAGGCCTGTCCCCAGCCAGCCGCCGCTTCCGATGGCGAACAGGGACTGGAGCACCTGCCAGCCGTCGCCCGTGGGGTCCAGGGTGGGATCCCGCCAGGCCTGCACACGCACCCGCACGTGGGAGAAGGCCTTGTAGGCCAGCACCGAGGCCGCGCTTCCCGCCAGGGCCCCGCCGAACAGATAGAGATAGCTTTTCGTGGCCACAAAGAGCATCAGCAGGTAGGCGATAAAGAAGATCAGGGCCGCGCCCAGGTCCCTTGACGCCACCAGAATCAGCACGTGGAGGGCCGCCATGGCCGTGGCCGCGCACACCCGCTTGAAGCTTAAGCTTGTCTGGAACATGGAGGCCACAAAGAACACAAAGGTGATCTTTACAAACTCCGAGGGCTGAATAGAGAAAAAGCCTCCGATGCTGATGGAAAGGTTCGCCCCGTACTCCGTTCTGCCGAACACCAGGATAAAGGCCAGGGCCGCGATGCCCAGGCAGGCGTAGAGCCAGCAGAACCGCCACAGATACCTGGTCCTTTTGATGATGACCGGAACGGCCATGGCCACCGCGGCGGCCGCCGCCGTTATGATGAACTGGCGCACGGCGGAGGAAGGATCCAGCCTTGTGAGCATAATAAAGCCGATGGCCAGCAGCATACAGGTATTGTTGATGAGAAGCCTTGAGGCCTTCCTGTACAGAAGGCGGAAGATCGCCAGGTACAGAATGAAAAATACGGCCTGGGCTCCGTAAAAGACCGCCATGGCCTTGCTTCCCGTATACAGGATGATGGCCAGATACCCGGTCAGGTGCAGGGCGAAGATGCAGAAGATCTGCATTCCGCTGGTATGGTTCCTTCCCTTATGGGTCCTGAGCCTGTGATAATGAAAGGCTGACAGGGTATACAGGATGATCAGCACGATCATCAGATACTTTGTCACCTGAATCGCTAAAGTCGTCACTCTTATTCCACTCCCCGCCGGAAATGGCCCTTTGTGCGGGCCGCCGGCATCAGACCGGGCTCCTCCCCCTTAAGGGCCCTCTCATAGGCCTTTAAGATGGAGAGAATCTCCTCTGGCCGCTCTGTGGTGAACTGGAGCCTGAAAGAGGCGGCTTCCAGCTTCCTTATGGCCTCCGTCTCGTCGGCCAGCCACAGAGGCTCGCTGTTATAGATTACGTTATAGCAGAAGCGGCAGTAATTTCTGACCGGGAACCGCTTTCCCTTCCTGTCCTTCAAAAACAGAAGGCCCGGCCTTTTGTCACAGCCCTTCACGTTTCTTTTCACGCACTGGGCCGACACCATCATGGGCAGGCGGCCGTAGACGATGAGCTCGCTCCCCGCCGCCCCTCTCTCGGAAAGCTCTCTTAAGGAGAGCTCCAGAGGCGCCGTATCCATGGAAAAGCCCATGGAGGAGAGAACCTCTCTGGCGGCCCTGTTGAAGGTGTAAAGAGAATGATCCGCCACATAGGAAAAGCCCTCTCCCATCCGCTTCATAAAGGAGAGGCCGTCTATGCTCCGGATCAGGAAGCCGGAAGGGGAAATCTGTCCCGAAAGCTCTGAAAGGGCCTCAAGGCTTTTTTCATCCCCCGTCCTTATGATCCGGGGAAGGGCCAGGAAACATTCTGTCCCCGCCGAAGCGCAGGCCGCAGAAAGCTCCTTAAGCTCCTTAAAGGAGAGAAGCTCCGTCGAAAGGTAGAGCCTGGATACGGCCTCCGACTCCAGAACAGCCCGGGCCGACGCCTCGTCCTCCACAAGGGCCGAAAGAACGGGCTCCGCCTTTTTTTTACCGGGATGCTCCCGGGGCTTTTCCTCTCCCGGAAGGGCCGCGGGCGGCCTCCTGTATTGTTCCAGCGCCTTCCCGATGAGGGCCGCTGCGGCGCGTCTGCGAAGCTCGCTCACCGCGCCCATGGGGATAAAGCACTGACCGGAAAGATCTATGGAAAGGCTTTCCAGCTCAAAGGGCGTGTTCCCCAGCTTTTTTACCTGGCGGGAAAGCTCCCCGGCCGTAACGGGACGGCTTTTGGCGGGAAGGACTGTGTCCCCCTCTTCTGTCACCTGGACGTCTCCCAGCTGTAAGGACAGTGTAGCAGGTAAATCTTGCGTAATTGTTAAGAAACCTTTGATTTTTTCTTTTCTTTCTGTTTCAATATAGGCCTTATCGATCTTTTTCAAAAGCTCCTGATCCGGCTTTCGCCGGGGCTTTTCGCCGAACCAGAGCATATCCCGTCCGTTATGGCGGTGAAAGTACCCGTCGCTTAGGCCGCCCCGGTCGAAGAGCTCCCGCAGAAGCTCCCGGTCCTCTGCCGCAGCCTTAAGGCCTTCGCTTCCCGTCTCCAGATACCGGTCCACATACCTTCTGTATACGCTCACCACTCCCGCCGTGTACCGGGGGCTCTTCATGCGGCCCTCGATTTTCAGGGAATCCACCCCGGCGTCCAGAAGCTCCCCCAGGCTGTCGAGGCCGCAAAGATCCTTCAGATTCATCAGATAAGGGCCTTCCCGCGGCGTAAGGCTTTCCCTGCCCTCCCATACGCTGTAGGGAAGGCGGCAGGGCTGGGCGCACCGCCCGCGGTTTCCGCTCCGTCCGCCCACCAGGCTGCTGAAAAGGCACTGGCCCGAATAGGAATAGCACAGGGCGCCGTGGACGAACACCTCGATCTCGATGCCCGCGTTTTCGCAGACCCTTCGGATCTCGTCCACCGAAAGCTCCCTGGACAGCACGGCGCGGCTCCCGCCCATGGCCTTTACCGCCAGAGCCCCGGAAAGGCCGGACACCGTCATCTGCGTGCTGGCGTGAAGGGGAAGCCCCGGAAACCACCTTCTTACCTGTTCCCAGACCCCCAGATCCTGGATCAGCAGGGCGTCCACCCCCGCCTCGTAGAGGGGCGCCAGATATTCGTAAAGGACTCCGGAAAGCTCCCGCTCCTTGAGAAGGGTGTTCACCGTAAGATAGATCCGCTTCCCCCTCAGGTGCACGTAGTCGATGGCCTCAAGAAGCTCCGGAAGCTCCGGGTTATCGGCGTATGCCCTGGCGCCGAAAAGCGTTCCGCCCATGTATACGGCGTCGGCCCCCGCCTGAATCGCCGCCCTCATGCTTTCCAGAGAGCCGGCCGGAGCCAGCACCTCGATCTGTTTCTTCTTTTTCATTTCAGCCTCCCGGAGAGCCCTTCGCCCATAAAACAAGGGGCCAGCGAACGCCGCCCCCGTTTTTTATGCCTGTCTGCTGCTTTCCCGTTTCTGGTAAGCCTCCAGCTCCTTCTTCATTTCGTCCAGCTTCAGCTGAGTCGTCACCAGCTGGTGCTTGAGACGGTACAGCTCCTTTTCCTGTTCCTCCGCCTGCTCAGCCAGCTGCGCAAGCTTCGCCTCGGCCTTGAAATAGTCGTCGGCCACATTCAGCTCCAACAGGATATTCTGATAATCCGCCGTCTGCCTGAGGAAGCCGTCCAGCTTCCTAAGCTCTCCCAGCTTTCCGTTGAGATAGGCCGCCACGCGCTGAAGGTATTCCTCGCTCTCATAACCCCCAAGGGTATAAACCTTACCGGCAATAATCACGTCTGTGTAATTTCTGGAATTCATTCCTATTTCTCCTTGCTGTCTTTCCTCCCTTTATTATAAAGGATGATTCCGCAAAAAACAACAGCCAAAATACAAGATATGGTGGATTTTTGTCTATTCACCACCAGAATTGGAGGAAAAGGGCAGTCCCAGATGACGGTAGGCCCGTTCCGTCGCCATCCGTCCCCTGGGGGTGCGGTTCAGAAAGCCGCTTTTGAGAAGGTAGGGCTCGCAGACGTCCTCCAGCGTGCCCACGTCCTCCGAGAGGGCCGCCGCCAGGGTCTCGAGACCCACGGGCCCTCCGCCGAATTTCTCGATCATGGTGAGGAGGACGCGGCGGTCCGTGTCGTCGAGGCCCACAGGATCCACTCCCAGAAGATCCAGAGCCTCGGCGGCCACCTGGCCGGTGACCACGCCGCCCCGGCGCACCTGGGCGAAATCACGCACCCGCTTCAAAAACCGGTTGGCAAGCCTGGGGGTTCCCCTGGAGCGGGAGGCGATCTGCGCCGCCCCCTCCTCCGTGATCTGCACCCCCAGCACGCCGGCGGAGCGAAGCACGATGGCGCGAAGCTCCTCCTCCGTATAGAATTCAAGGTGATATACCATGCCGAACCGGTCCCTGAGGGGCGCCGTGAGAAGCCCCGCCCTGGTGGTGGCCCCCACCAGAGTAAAGTGGGGAAGATCCAGACGGATGGAACGGGCCGAGGCCCCCTTTCCGATGACGATGTCGATGGCGTAATCCTCCATGGCCGGATACAAAACCTCCTCCACCTGCCTGTTGAGCCGGTGGATCTCGTCCACAAAGAGCACGTCGCCGTCGTTTAAGTTGTTGAGGATGGCCGCCATCTCGCCCGGCTTCTCAATGGCCGGGCCCGCCGTGATCCGAAGCTCCGAACCCATTTCACAGGCCAGGATACCGGCCAGGGTGGTCTTTCCAAGGCCGGGAGGGCCGTAAAACAGCACATGGTCCAGGGCCTCTCCCCTGGACTTCGCCGCCTCAATATAGACCCGGAGCATATCCTTCGCCTTCTCCTGGCCCACATATTCATCCAGCGTGCGGGGACGCAGATGGTTCTCGACCCCGGCGTCCTCCCTGGTAAATTCCGTATTGATGATCCGTTTTTCCATTCTGCTTCTACCTCTTAAAACAGCATCATGGATTTGAGAGCCGCCTTAAGAAGCGCCTCCGTATCCATACTCTCGCCGCCCTCCACGGCGTTTACGGCCCGAAGGGCCTCGGCGCCGCTGTAGCCCAGGGCCGTGAGGGCCTGGACGGCCTCGCCCCTGTTGTCGGCGGCCTGTCCCGGCGATACCGCGCCCCCGGGAGCGGAAGCCGCCTCGAAGGCTTCCTCAAGGCTCAGCCTGTCTTTCAGCTCCAGAATCAGCTTTCTCGCCGTTTTCACCCCGATGCCGGGGGCCCGGCAGATCGCTTTTGTATCCTCAGAGAGCACGGCGAAGCGCAGCTCGTCGGCCGGAACCGCCGACAAAATTCCCATGGCCCCCTTGGGGCCGATACCGTTTACGCCGATCAAAAGCTTAAAAAGCGCCAGATCGTCCTGGGAGAGAAAGCCGTAGAGGACCATGGCGTCCTCGCGCACCTGAAGATGGGTGTAAAGCCTGGCCTCCTGCCCCTTTGACAGGGAATTGAGCGCCGGGACGGGCGCCAGGATCCTGTAGCCGATCCCCCCGTTTTCAAGCACCAGGGATTCCTCGTCCATGGCGGCCACCCGGCCCTTGATATATGCAAGCATCCCGTTACCTCCGTTTTTTTCTCCATACAGTTTAGCACAGTTCCCGAACGGTGACAAGGACTTTCCGCACGTGTGTTCTGTTTTCTTGACAGGGCGGCCCGCGGCTCTTATAATGAAGCCATGAAAACAATCACGAAAGAATTTTCCTGTCCTTATTTATCGGATCTTGAAGCCCTGGGCCCGGTAGAATCCATTCTTTTTTTCGATATTGAGACCACCGGCCTTTCCTCCGCGAAAGATCAGGTCTATCTGATCGGCTGCGCCTGCGTAAGGGACGGACGCTTGCTGCTTAAGCAGTGGTTCGCCGATTCACCTGCGGCGGAGGCGGAGCTTCTGGTGCATTTTTATCTTTTCGCCTCCCGGTTCTCTTTGCTGGTCCACTTTAACGGAGACGCCTTTGACCTGCCCTTCCTCCGGGAGCGGGCGGCCCGCTTTTCCACTCCCCTGCCCCGCGCCTTTCCAAAAAGCCTTGATCTTTACAAACGGCTCCGGCCCTTAAAAAAGCTTCTCTGCCTTCCCGACTGCCGCCAGAAAACCCTGGAGGCCGTCCTTTGCACAGACCGGAAGGATGTGTACGACGGCGGCCAGCTGATCCGCTTTTACGGCGAATACCTGCGGACAGGAAAAGAGGAGCCCCTCCACGCCCTGCTTCTCCACAACGAGGAGGATGTAAGGGGCCTTTCGGCCCTGCCCCGTCTGCTGGCCTACGGCCGCTTTCTGGAAGGGCCTCTCGCTTTCCTTTCCGCGCGGCTGCGGGAATACCGGGAGCCTGACGGCTCTGTTCAAAAAGAAGCCATACTCTCCTTTAAAGGAAATCAGTCCCTTCCCGCCCCCTGCTCCTTTGGAGCGGGCGGCGTCAGGGTCCTTCTCCGGGAGGATACGCTGACCCTTCGCCTTCCCTTAAGGGAGGGGACCCTGCTTTACTTCTTCAAAAACCCCGCCGATTATTATTATCTTCCCGAGGAGGGGCGGGCCATCCATAAGAGCGTGGCAGCCTACGTGGATAAGGCCCATAAAAAGAAGGCCACCGCCGCCACCTGTTTTCAGCCCAGGGAAGGGATCTTTTTCCCCGTTCCCCGGGGGCTTGAGACCGGCCTTCCTCTTTTTTCCGAGGGCTACAAAAAAAAGCCCTTCTGCCTGGAATACCGCGAAGAGCTTTTCCATGATCCCGGCTTCCTGCATGATTTTCTGCTTGCAGTCCTGTCGGAATAATGCTATTATGATACACAGCCTTATTCTCCGGGAGGAGTTTTATGATAGATCCTTACGGGCTCCTGGAACGGCTCATGGAGTATTACGCCTCCGGCTACGAGCTTTCCTGCCCCTATCAAATCGGAAACACCATCTACGACACTTACGCGGCTTACGAGCAGTTCAACTGCTTTGAGCACGCCTTTATACGCAGTACCATCACCCTGTCCCGCGGCGATATCCTGCGGTTCAGGGAGCAGGTGACCGGATATATTGAGCCCTGGCTTGTACGGGACGGGGGAGAAGCCCCGCCGCCGGGCCATATCTATACCTATATCACCGGGGTGTTCATCAGCGAGCGGCATATCCATGAGGATGTGCGCCGTCTCATCCGCCGTTTCCGCTATTACAAGGGCTACGGCTATTACAGGAGCGGCTACTGCCAGGCCAGGATCGCCGCCTTCGATACCGAGACCGGCTCCCTGATCTGCAGCCCCGCCGCCAGGGAGCTGATGCAGGAATACAGCCGCATCCTCAAATAACTTAAGCTGCCGGGAAGGTGCAGATAAATTCTGTGCCTTCCCCTTTTTTGCTTTTTACGGACACGTTCCCTCCGTGGGCCGTCACGATCCACTTTACCATGGAAAGGCCCAGCCCGCTTCCGCCGCCGCTTCTGGAGGGTTCCTCCTGATAGAACCGGTCCCAGATCCTTGGAAGGGCCTCATCGCTGATTCCGATCCCGTCGTCCTTCACGGACAGCTCCACCTGGCCGTCCCCCTGCCTGACCCCAAGCCGGATGCAGCCGTTTTCCCTTCCGTAAGTGACCGCGTTCTGCAAAAGGTTCCCGCACATACGGATCAACAGGGTCTCGTCTCCCATGACAAAGGCCTCCGGGGACGGCTCTGCAAAAACGCGGATTCCCTTCTTCGCGGCGATCCCGGAAAATTCCTCGCCCGCCGCCCGGACCAACAGGGAAAGATCCAGCCGCTCCTTAAAGAGCTCCTGACGTCCGGCGTCTGCCCTGGAAAGGAGAAGGAGCTGGGACAGAAGCTCCGCCATGGAGGCCGCCTTTTTCTGAATCAGGCGTAGCCCCGCCTCTGTTTCCGGATCAAGCCCTCCCTTATCCAGAAGCTCCCCGCATTGCAGAAGGATCACGCTCACGGGAGTGCGCAGCTCATGGGCCGCGTCGTCGGCAAACTGCTTTTCACGGTTTACCCCCTCCTCGATGGTATCCAGCAGGCTGTCAAAGGTGTCGGCCAGGGTGTGGATCTCGTCCCGTCCCTTTCCCAGCCGCACCCGCCTGGAAAGATCTCCGTCTCCCCGGATCTGCCGCACCGTAGCCGTGATCCGGTCCACCGGACGCAGGGCCCGGCGGCTCAGCACATAGCCGCAGAAGGCGGTCAGAAGAAGGAGCACGGGAAACAGCGCCAGCGCCAGCCCCATGGTATAGCGGAAATCCCGCTGGGCGGCGCTTATGGACACAATCCCCCTGAGCACCAGGTTTCCATAGCCCTCCACAGGGCAGTCCAGATCCAGAACGTAAAAATCTGTCCCGCCGGAGCTTACCTTCCGCAGCTCCCCCCTTGAAAAAGACAGTCCGTAGGAAAAGCCGTAGGGGATCTTTCCGTACAAAAGCTCGCCCTCCGGCTGATAAACGGAGAGATAGACCCCGTTTTCCAGCTCAAGAAGGTCGGAATCAAATTCCAGCCTGCCGTTTCGATATTCTACCCATTCCACCGCCCGGGCCGTGCCCCGCTCCAGATCCGCCTGTACGTTGGAGAGCAGCTCGCCGGAGCTTATGGAGAACAGGATCCCCAGCACAAGGCCCATGACCACCGCCATAAGCCCTGTGTGGAGAAGCACCAGTCTTGTTTTCAGCTTCATCTCTTATCCCTTTAATACGTATCCGTGGCCCCGCACCGTGTGAATCAGCTTCGTCTCATGGCCCTCGTCAACTTTAAGCCGCAGGTAGCGGATGTACACATCGATCACATTGGAGCCGCCGGAATAGCCATAATCCCACACATGCTGCTCAAGGCGCTCCCGGCTTAAGACAATGCCTTTATTCTGCACCATGTACCGGAGCAGAGAGTATTCCTTCGAGGAAAGAGCGATCTCCTGCCTTGCCCGGAACACCTGGCGGGTGTCCAGCCGCATTTCCAGATCCCCCGCCCGCAGTACGCTGCCTCCCGCCGACGCCGGCGTCCGGAGCAGCACCCGAAGCCTCGCCAGAAGCTCCTCGAAGGCGAAGGGCTTTACCAGATAATCGTTTGCCCCGGCGTCAAGGCCCCTCACCCGGTCGTCCACGCTGTCCCGAGCCGTAAGGAGCAGGACGGGCACCATGTTCCCCCGGCGTCTTAAGGTTTTCAAAACCTCCATGCCGTCCATTTTCGGCATCATAATGTCCAGCACCACCGCGTCGTATTCCGCCCCCGCCATATAATCCAGGGCCTCTTCCCCGTCAAAGCAGGCGTCCACGCTGTAATCGGCCTCCTTAAGCCGTCTTTTCAAAAGGCTGTTGAGGCTTTTTTCATCTTCCGCGATCAGGATCCGCATCTTAATCCATGCTCCATTCAATAAAGTCTCCCGTATAGGCGTCCATCTCGAACTCGTATTCCAGAGCGCCGTAACGGATCTCGCCCTCGTAAATGGGACGGCCGTCGTCCCAGTCAAGCTCGATCTTAATGTTGTTGTTTCCGGCGCCCTCCACCCTGGAGAGGGCCAGGGCCGCGGCCTCATCAAGAGAGATCACGTCGCCCGCGGCTCCGTTTCCGTATCCGTTTCCGGCGCCATGGCTGCCATAGTGGGATTCCCTGTCAAAATCCTTTTCCAGGATCTTCCCGTTTCCGTAATCGATCACATAGTCGTACTCGGTCCCGTCTACACAGAACTCCACCTCGTAGACCATGCGGCCGTCCTCCTTATCCTGCCAGATCAGAAGATACTTTGCGTCGCTCTCGGATACGCCCGCGTCGGAAAGGGCGATGGATCTGGCCTGCTCCTCGGTGATGCTTCCCTCTGTCTGGGAGCCGCCGGAGGGTTCTTCCTGAACCGCCGCCGGTTCCGTCTGAGGAGCTTCTGTCTGAGGGGCTTCCGTCTGAGGAGCCTCCGTCTGCGCGGCGGAACCGTCCGCGGCCCCGCCCTGGGCTGAAGCCGCCTCCCTGGCCTGGTCGTAGGAGGACTTCAGGATCTCGCCGCCTCTTACGGCCACCTCGTAGCTGTAGACGCGCTCCGCGCTTCTGAATTCAATGTCATAGACCTCTCTTCCGTCGTCCCGGTCCTTTGTGATCTGGAGCGCCACTACCTGATCCTCTGTGACGCCCGCGTGGGCAAAGGCCGCCGATCTGGCCTCGGCCTCAGTGACCAGAGGCTTTCTCCCGGCCGAAAGGCCGATGGCCAGGGCCGTGAGCCCGCCCACCGCCAGGACTGCGATCACCGCAATGATGATAATGGTTTTTTTTGTAAGTTTTTTCATCTTGATCCCTCGCTTTCCGCTGTTCTTTTCCTGTTATGGCTACAGTATATACCGGGAAAATGAGAAGAACATTAAAACTCAGGAATTTTT
>CALWAW010000002.1 GCA_944375845.1 uncultured Lachnospiraceae bacterium | reverse complement strand
CCGATATAGCGCCTCTCAAGATTTCCCCTTGTTTTTCCGTGGCGCACCAGCCAGATCTCCATGGCGGTCACCCCTTGATTTTCTGAGGAAGGCCCGCCGTTACCCGGTAGACCGTATCGGCCTTTTCCGCCAGGCGGCAGAGGATTCTTCCCGTGGCCTCGCGCCATTTCCGCTCAAAGGCGTCGGCGGGAACGATGCCGCAGCCGATCTCGCGGGCTGTGAGAACGCCCTGAGGCCCCGCCTGGGAAAGAAGCCTGTCCCCAAGCTCCTCTGCCGCGCGTCCCGCTAAAAGCCCCTCCCGGATCCGCTCCTCCACGTTCAGGATCAGCGGGCCCTTGCTTTCTTCGGCCAGCTTCTCAGCCAGGGCCGTTTTCCCCTGAAAGGCCCCTCCGATAATCAGGATCATATCCCCCACCTCTCTCTTATCCGATACAGGCTGAGACCACATAGGAAAGCCCCAGCGCAAGCTCGCAGTTCTGTATAAACCATCCGGCCAGATCCCCGGTGATGCCGCCGAACTCCTTATAGGATTTCAGACGGTAGTACAGGAAGGCGGCGGCCCCGAAAGCTGCCGCTATGCACCCGGCAAGGGGATCTATAAGGATCATGGCGCCGCCGGAAAGAAGAATCCACACCCCCAGGGCCGCCCTGGTGATCCGCTTCTCGGCCGCCGTGGTGAAGGTGGCAAGAAGCCCCGTGCCTCTGGCGTTTCTGAAGGTGACTGTGGACATGCCCGCCAGGGCCCTGGAAAAAACAAAGCCCACCGCCGCCACGGGAAGGAGCCGCTCCGGCAGGGCGCTCCAGACGCCCAGGGAGCACACCAGGTAAAGGCCGCCCTTTATGACGGCAAAGGCTCCCGTGCGGGAATCCTTCAGGATCTCAAGCTTTCTCTCCCGGTCCTGGCAGGAGGCCAGGGCGTCGGCGGTGTCCAGAAAGCCGTCCATGTGAATGCCCCCCGTGACCACGAGGGGAATGGCCGTAAGGCCCGCCGCCCTGAAAAGCCCCGGAAGGGAAAGGTACGCGCAAAGCGCGCCGAAGCCCCAGAATACGGCCCCCACCACGGCTCCCACCACAGGCAGGAACACCATCACGTATTTCATTTTTTCTTTTTCCCAGTCCGGCCCCGGCATGGGAACCCGCGAGTACATGGCAAAGGCCAGCAGAAATGAATTGATCATAAAAGCGCTCCTTTGTGGCAGACGGGTATTCCGTACACCACCTCCACATAGCTGTCGGAAAGCTCCGCCAGCCTTCTGTTCAGCTCCCCCAGCACCCTTCTGTAGAAATCCGTGGACTCATCATAGGAAAGCCCGTCGGAAAACACTTCGTTGGTGACGATGACCAGATGCTCCGTCTGGGCCGCCAGGGCCTTTACCCCGGAAAGGATCTCGTCCGCCGCGTCCTTCCCCGCCCCCTGCTCCATGAAAAGCTCGTTGGCGGCCAGGTTCGACATACACTCTAAAAGGGCGGAGGGCTTTTTTCCGTTTTCCGGAGAAAGCCTAAGGCTTTTCAGATCATAAGGACATTCCAGGGTCATAAAGCCCTTTCCGCTCCGAAGCTTCCTGTGGCGCCGGATCCTGGCCCTGCTCTCCTCGTCGTAGGGATACATGGTGGCCACGTAAAACCGCCTGCCCTCCCCGCAAAGGCGCAGAAGAAGGTTTTCACTGTATTCAGATTTTCCGCTTCCGCTTCCTCCGGTCACTGTCACAATCATCTGTTCTCTCCTACAGGGGCTTGTACTGCTCCACCTGCATATCGTCAAAGGTGGCCATGGTGTCGTACACCGTAAGTCCCATGTCCAGCACGGGAAGGGCCGCCATGGCTCCCGTCCCCTCGCCCAGGCACATCTCGCAGCAGAGCATGGGCGTAAGGCCCATGGCCTCTAACACCAGTCCGCCCGCAGGCTCCTTCGACACGTGGGAGGCGATCATAAAATCCTTCGCCGCCGGAAGGATGGCCGCCGCCAGAAGGGCCGACACGCTGGAGATGAAGCCGTCCAGCATCACCGGGATCCGGTAGACGGCGCCGCCTAAGAACACGCCCGCAAGTCCGGCGATGTCGTAGCCGCCCACCTTGCACAGCACGTCCAGGGGATCGTTCTGATCGGGCTTATGGAAGACAAGGGCGTCCTTTATCACCTGGATCTTGTGGAGAAGACCCTGGTCCGAAAGGCCCGCGCCCTTTCCCGTCATCCGCTCCACCGGCTGGGACAGAAGCACCGCCGCCACCGCGCTGCTGGTGGTGGTGTTTCCGATGCCCATCTCGCCTGTGGCCAGAAGCTCATAGCCCTGCCTTTTTAGCTGGCCCGCCAGCTCCAGTCCGGAAAGGATGCCCATAAGCGCCTCTTTTTTCGTCATGGCGGGCTCCTTCGCCAGATTCCTGGTGGCCCTTCTCAATTTTCTGTTTAAAAGGGTCCTGGGAGCCACCGGCGTATGCTCGTCGGGAAGCTCCTCCATAAGGGGCCCCTCCGTGGCCATGCCGATGTCCACGGGGAACACGTCCACGCCCGCCGCCTGGGCCATGACCGTGACCGTGGTGCTTCCCTCGGCCATATTCCGGGCCACAATGGCGGTCACGCTGTTTCCCGTCTGGGTGACGCCCTCGTCGATAACCCCGTTATCGGCGCACATGGCAATCAGCGCCCTCTTTTTCACCCGGGGGCGGCTGGTCCCGGCGATGCCGGAAAGCTTCGTCACATTCTTTTCCAGGATGCCCAGGCTCTTAAGGGGCTTGGCGATGGTGTCCCACCTGGTCTCCGTCTCCAAAACGGCCTTCTGATCCAGCGGCCTTACGCTCGCAAGATGGGCGTTCAGCCGTTCCATAAGCTGCTTTTCATCCATTCTGTTCCTTCTCCTTTCCAAACCCGCGGCAGGCCGCGAGAAAACGCTCCGCTCCCCTGGGGTTTCCGTAATAGTATAAATGCGGGAAGCCCGCCAGAAGCCTTCCTCTGTTCACCATGCAGTCCCAGCTTCTGCTGCCGGAGGGCTTCTTTGCCGTGAAGGCCGCCCCGTTCTCCGTGCTGTCCCAGTAGTGGAACTCGTGGGCGGGGAACTGTTCGCCGGCGGGACCCAGAAGGCTTTCCTCCTTCGCCGTCAGGGTCACGTAGCCGAAGCGCCTTAAGCTGTCTGTTTTATAAGCGCGGCCCTCTATGACGCCCGCCATGGGCCAGGGCCTTCCCGTATCGTCCTCCAGCGTCTCGTGAAGATATAAAAACCCGCCGCATTCCGCCAGGCAGGGAAGCCCCTCCTCCACGGCCTTTTTTACGGCTTCTCTCATTTTCCTGTTTTCAGAGAGGGCTTCGGCGTAAAGCTCCGGATAGCCTCCGCCCAGAATCAGGCCGCAGGCCCCCTCCGGCAGGGCGTGATCCTTAAGGGGGCTGAAAAAACAAAGCTCCGCTCCCAGTCTCCTTAAAAGCCCCAGATTATCCTCGTAATAAAAATCAAAGGCTTCATCGGAGGCCACCGCCACCTTTACGGGCCCGCCACCCTTAAGGGCCGGCCCCTGCTCCCGGATGGGAGGCGCTTCAGCCGCCAGGGCCATAAGGCCTGAAAGCTCCACCGTCTCTTTCAATACGGCGGCCAGCCTCTTTAACCGCTCCGAAAGATCCGCCGCCTCCTCCGGCCGCTTAAGGCCCAGGTGCCTGCTTTCCAGAAGGCCGTCTGAAAGGCGGGGCACATAGCCGTACACCTTCACAGGAAGCTCCTCCTCAATGGCCTTCTTCATGGGCCCGTACATCATGGGGGAGACCTGGTTCAGGATCACGCCCCGGATCAGGGGCGTCCTCTGGTATTCCAGGAAGCCCTTTATGAGGGCCGCCGCCGAAAGGCTCATGCCCCGGCAGTTTACGATGAGCACCACGGGCGTTTCCGTCCATTCGGCGATCTCGCTGGTGCTGCCCCTTCTGGATGTGCCTCCCAGCCCGTCGTAATACCCCATGACCCCCTCGATCACCGAAAGCTCCGTCCCTTCCGCGCCCTGCCGCAGAAGGAAGCGCAGGGTGGGCTTGTCTGTGAAAAAGCTGTCCAGGTTCCGGGAGGGGAGCCCCAGGACGGTCCTGTGAAACATGGGGTCGATGTAATCGGGGCCGCACTTAAAGGAGGAAAGGCGGATCCCCTCTTCCTTCAAGGCCTCCAGAAGGCCGCAGGCGATCAGGGTCTTTCCGCTGCCGCTTCCGGGCGCCGCAAGCAAAAGCCTGGGGAGCTTATGATTCTCCATCCTCATTTCCTCCTGAAAAGCTGATGATATAGACCGGATTCAGCCCCGTCATCAGCTGATGCTCTCCTAACCGCCTCCCCCTGGCCGCAGTCACCTGGGATACCTGGGTGTCGGTCACGGGAAACGTTCTTATAACCTCCATCGCCTCGGCCACCGTCTCAAGGGCAATGGCGTTGAGGACCACCCGGACGCGGGGATTTTTCCCGAGGGCGGTCCGGACGATTTCTTTGAGATTTCCCGAGGAGCCGCCGATGAACAGATGGGTGGGGGCCGGAAGGGCCTCGAGGGCTTCGGGGGCCCACCCCTCCACGATGGTAAGGTTTGGCACGCCGAATCTTTCCCTGTTTTTTTCGATGAGGGCCAGGGCCTCGGGATTCTTTTCAACGGCAAAGACCTGTCCCCGGACAGCCTGGAGCGCCGCCTCCACTGATACGGAGCCGGTGCCTGCCCCCACGTCCCAGACCACGGAGTCCCGCTTAAGCTCCAGCCGGGAGAGGGATACGGCGCGCACCTCTGATTTTGTCATGGGGACCTTTCCGCGGATAAAGGCCTCGTCCCGGAGGCCGCAGGGGGCGGCGAGGCCTCCCCCCTCCGGGTTTTCAATGAGGGCCGCCGCCAGGGGCGCCGTCTCTATGGATAAAAGATCATCGGGCGTCCCGGAAAGGATGCGCTCGTTTTCGTAAGAAAGGTTTTCCCCCAGG
The DNA here is from genome assembly GCA_944375845.1 of uncultured Lachnospiraceae bacterium. Taxonomy (GTDB): domain Bacteria; phylum Bacillota; class Clostridia; order Lachnospirales; family Lachnospiraceae; genus Lientehia. The sequence goes on along the minus strand of CALWAW010000002.1, from coordinate 3,113 downwards.
GTCACCCGCACATGGGAGAGGCCGAACCGCAGAAGCTCTTCGGCCATTTCGGATACGCTTCCCCCCAGCAGGGTAAAGACCTTTTTATTTTCGTATACGGCCCGGATCAGGTTCTCCCTTCTGCCGTGGACGCTCATAAGCTTCGCGTCGTCCCAGGAGATTCCCAGCCGGTCCGCCAGGTAAACGAGGGAGGATACGCCGGGAACGCAGAGGGTTTCAATGCCATTCTCCTTAAGGAGGGGGAGCAGCTTTTTCGCCCCGCTGTAAAAGCCCAGGTCGCCGGAAAAGGCCGCCGCGAACCTGGAGTATTCCCCGTGCTCCAGGATAATCTTTAAAATATCCTGCTCCTTATAGGCCGTAAAGGAGGGCTTTCCAAAGTCCTTAAGGGCGTCCACCATCCTGCCCGCCCCGATGATGGCGTCGCAGGAGGAGAAGGCCTTTCTTGCCTCCGCCGTAAGCTGCGAGGCCGCGCCCGGCCCCATGGACACCAGGGACACGAAGGCCCTTCTTTCGGGAAGGGGCTTTTTGCAGAGGGCGCAGATTTCCTTTAAGGTCTCGGAAAAAGAAAGTCCCTCTTCTTTTACAGGCCTTCCCACCAAAATCACGGAGGCCCCGGCCCGCCTTGCCGCCCGGAGCTTTTCCGCGAAGCCCCCGGCCTTTCCGGACTCCTTCGTCACCAGCCAGGAGATGCCGTACTGCTTCAGAATGGCGTAGTTCATCTCCTCGGAAAAGGGGCCCTGCATACAGATCAGGTTCCTCCCCTCAAAGCCCAGGGCCCTGCTCTTTGACACGGACTCCTCTGTGGAGAGCACCCGCGCGATCACCCGCTCCCTGTAATGTTCCAGGGCCGTATACTCAGAAAGCTCCTTGCTTCCGGTGGCCGCCAGGATCCGTCCCTCTTTGTGAGACAGGTATTCCACCGCCTCCCTTACGCTGTCCACCGTCACGGCGCTTCCCGCCGTATCCTCCTCGTCCCGCAGAAGGCGCAGGTAAGGAAGGCCCGAGGCTTCGGCCGCCCCGCGGATATTTGCGGAGACGTCCTTCGCGTAGGGGTGGGTCGCGTCTGCCGCGCAGAAAAACCCCCCCGAGGCCATGAGCGCCTTCATCTGGGAGGCGTCCAGTCTTCCCGCAAGATGGGTGATCCCCTCCCCCACGGGGAGCAGGGTCTCTCCGTATTCTGTGGCCACGCACACGCTGGCCGGTATCCCGGCCTGCGCCAGGGCCTGCGCCAGGCGGCGCCCCTCTGTGGTTCCCGCAAATATCAACGCCTGCTTCATGGCCTACTGCTCCTCTCCCACCCGGTAGCCTCTGGGCGTCACCATTTTTCCGCCGATGTTTTTGGTCTGGGAGTTTCCGATCCATACCGTAGTGAACATATCCACCCGGGCGTCCCGAAGCTCCTGAAGGGACAGCACATGGCCCTCCTCGCCCTCCCTGCCGATATTGCGCACATATCCGCAGACGGTATCGGGGCTTTTGCAGGACAGGATCAGGTCGCAGGCCTTTTGAAGATAATCCTTCCGCTTTCTGCTGGAGGGATTATATAGGCAGATCACGAAGTCCGCCTCGGCCGCCAGAAGAAGCCGCTTTTCAATCTTCTCCCAGGGCGTCAGAAGGTCGCTTAAGCTTATGACGGCAAAATCGTGAATTAACGGAGCGCCCAGCACCAGGGCTCCGCTGGTGGCCGCCGTAAGGCCTCCCACCGGCTTAAGCTCCACCTGGGGATAGGCGGCTCCGATCTCGTACATGAGGCCGCTCATGCCGTATACGCCGGCGTCTCCGCTGCAGATCATCGCCACGGTGCGTCCCTTCATGGCCTCCTCGAAGGCCATGCGGCACCGCTCGGTCTCCTTTCTCATGGGCGTCGTCAGAAATTCCTTTCCGGGGAAATGCTCCCTTACCAGATCCACATATACTGTGTAGCCCACGATCACATCGCTTTCCCTTAAGGCGTTCACGGCCTCCAGTGTCATTTTCTCGTACTGGCCGGGCCCGATGCCGACCACATATATCGTATTCAATGGCTGCTCTCCTTTTCAAATGCTATGGGATATTCCCGGACGGCTGCCGCCGCCGTCACGCCGTTCTTCGCCTGCTTTCTTAAAATAAGCCTGCGGCCCTCTGCGGCCGCCGCCCGCTCGCAGACGCTGTCCACGCCCACGGTCTTTTCCACAAAGGCGGAGGCTGTGAAGGCTCCCGGCACCGCCTTAAGCTGCTCCACTGTATAAAGCTTAAGCCCAAGGCCCCACTCTTTTGCCAGAGAACGGATGGCCTCCTCGTCTTTTTTCAGCTCGATGGTGGCCAGGGCCTCCAGGGCTTCTTTAAAAATCCCGGCCTCTTTCAGGCACTCCGTGATCTGTTCTTTAAAGACCGCGGGAGAAATGCCCCGCCTGCACCCGGTCCCCAGGGTCACAAGACGGGGGATCAGATAGAGGATTTTTTCGCCCTCCAGGCGTCTTTCCGATACGGCGATCTTAAGGCCCGGCCGCTTTAAAAAGGCGGAAAGATCTGAAAAGACCTCCAGCTCGCCGGGCGCCCCGCCCGAAAGGGGAAGGACGCTGTAGAAGGGAAGCCGCTCCCCCGCCAGTATCCGGGCCGAAGCCTCCTTTGCCAGCTCCCGCTCCGATATGGAAAGGCCGTTTTCTTTGGCGAACACGTCCACGGCGAATTTCCCGTTCACGTCGGTGGCCGTGGTGATCACCGGGACGGCTCCCGTAAGGTCCGCCGCAAGCCGCGCCAGCATATTTCCGCCGCCCACATGGCCCGAAAGCAGGGAGACGGCAAAGCTGCCCCCCTCGTCCATGACCACCACGGCGGGATCCCTGAATTTATCCGCTATGAAGGGAGCCACGGCCCGCACGGCGATGCCGCAGGCCCCCACGAACACGAGGCCCTCCGACGAGGCGAAGACTTTTTCTGTCCACCGGCTTAAAGGCTCCTCAACGGGAGCGAGGGCGCTTTCTTCCGGGCAGGGCGTTTTGTCCCCGGCCCGCGTTTTTATATAGCCCCTGGCCTCATGGCCGGCCCGGGAAAGCCCGGCGCAGAGCTTTTCGGCCAGCCTTTCGCCACGCCTTGTAAAGGAGATCACCGAGATACGCATTTAAATCTCCGCC
>CALWAW010000001.1 GCA_944375845.1 uncultured Lachnospiraceae bacterium | reverse complement strand
TCGTAGACCTGGGAAATCCGCATCAGCGCCTTTACGTCGGGGTCGTGGGGCTGGGCCGTCAGCGGGTCTGAAAAGAACACCACGAAGTCAACGACGCCCTCCACGATCTTCGCCCCGATCTGCTGGTCGCCGCCTAGGGGGCCGCTGTTGTAGGCCTTGACCCGAAGGCCTGTCCTGTCGGCGATCATCCTGGCCGTGGTGCCGGTGCCGCAGAGGTTGTGATTCTTCAAAATGTCGTAATTTTCCATGCACCATTCGATCAGCTTCGGCTTCTCGTTGTCATGGGCAATCAGCGCGATGTTCTTCTTTTCTCCGATGGTAAATGTGATATAGTCTTCGTTCATCCTCAGTTCTCCTTTCTGTTCAGAGGAAAAAGGCCGGTGTGCAGTCTCCACACCGGCCCGTTTACCGTTTTACCGTTTTCTGATCTCTACGGGGACAGGAGTCCCCTCGGAAAGCTCGACGCTTAAGGTCAGCTTGCCGCTTGTGCCCGCCGACATGACCCCGGCGTCTGCGCCGCCGATCATCACGTCATATGCCGCGCCGTCGGAAAGCTCCAGGGTGATCTGGGCGTCCCGGTCTCCCTCCACCGTGAAGGAAACGCCTGCATCGTCGGCGCGAAAGCCCTCCACGGCCGTTCCGGGAACGGACTCGTAAACGAACATCCCGTTGCGCTCCAGCTTTGTAATGTCGCGGAAGGTCTTGACCTTGTAAAGGTCGCCGCCATGCTCATAATCCTGAAGCTTGGACTTGGCCTCCAATGTATAATCTCCAAAACTAATGGTTCCATCCTGCTCTGTACGCATCAATTCCTTAATCGCCGGCATAGCTTGCCCTCCAGTTCTATCAGTGGTATCTCAATTATAGTATAGAATCCGCCTTTTTTCCAGCTGTTTCACCATAAAATTTTCTCTTACGACACCGGCTGGCTCTCCTTCGTTTTCACGGTGAACCGGAACGCGTCCCCCTCCGCTTCGATGGCCACGGTATCTCCCGCCTTCACGGAGCCCTCCAGGACCTGCTCCGCCAGCTGATCCTCGATCTGGCTCTGGATGGTGCGCCGAAGGGGCCTTGCTCCGTACTTCTGGTCGTAGCCCTTCTCGATAATCAGGGCCCTGGCATCCTCTGAGAGCTCCAGCCCGATTCCCATCTGGGCCTTTGTCCGTTTTCCCAGCTCCCGCATCATAATGTCGACGATCTGAGCCATGTTCTCCTTTGTGAGGGCGTGGAACACGATGGTCTCGTCGATCCTGTTCAGAAATTCGGGCTTGAAGATCCGGCGGACCTCCTCCATGACTCCGTCCTTCATGTACTGGTAGTCCGCCTCCGGCGTGCTGGCCGCCCCGAAGCCCAGCTTTTTGGGCTCAATGATCCGGGAGGCCCCCGCGTTGGAGGTCATAATAAGAATCGTATTCTTAAAGTCGATCTTCCGCCCCTGGGCGTCGGTGATATGTCCGTCGTCCAGCACCTGAAGAAGGATGTTGAACACGTCGGGATGGGCCTTCTCGATCTCGTCGAAGAGAATCACCGAATAAGGATTCCGGCGCACCTTCTCGCTGAGCTGTCCGCCCTCCTCGTAGCCTACGTATCCCGGCGGCGAGCCGACGATCCTGGACACGCTGTGCTTTTCCATATACTCCGACATATCTACGCGGATCATCGCGTTTTCCGTGCCAAACATGGCTTCGGCCAGGGCCTTGGAAAGCTCCGTCTTTCCCACGCCGGTGGGCCCCAGAAACAGGAAGGAGCCGATGGGACGCCTGGGATCCTTAAGTCCCACCCGGCCCCGGCGTATGGCCTTCGCCACCGCCGTCACCGCCTCGTCCTGGCCCACCACCCGCTCATGGAGGATGGACTCCAGGCGGCGAAGCCTCTCGGCCTCGCCCTCGGACAGCTTCTGCACCGGGATCTTTGTCCAGCCGGACACCACGTCGGCGATCTCGTTTTCCGTCACATAAAGCTTTTTGCTGCTCTTTTCCTTTTCCCATTTTGCCAGAAGCTTTTCTTTCCGCTCCCGCTTCTTTTCCTGGCGCTTTTTGATCTCTCCTGCCTTCTCGTAGGCCTCCGCCTGGATGGCCGCCACCTTCTGGTCCTCCAGCTTTTCGTATTCCTCATCCAGCTTTTTGATCTCCTCCGGCTCCATATAGGTGGTGAGCCGTACCTTGGAGGCGGCCTCGTCGATCAAGTCAATGGCCTTATCCGGCAGGAACCTGTCGTTGATGTACCGGGCGGACAGGCGCACCGCCGCCTGGATGGCGTCCTCCGTGATGGTCACCTGGTGATGCTCCTCGTATCTGCCCTTGAGCCCCCGCAGGATGGCGGCGGCCTGCTCCTCCGTGGGCTCCTCCACCATCACGGGCTGGAACCGCCGCTCCAGGGCGGCGTCCTTTTCAATGTATTTTCTGTATTCGTCCACCGTGGTGGCGCCGATCAGCTGGATCTCGCCCCTGGCCAGGGAGGGCTTCAGGATATTGGAGGCGTCGATGGCCCCCTCCGCGCCGCCCGCGCCGATGATGGTGTGGATCTCATCGATGAACAGCAGCACGTTTCCGCTTTCGCTGACCTCCCTCAGCACGTTCTTGATCCGCTCCTCAAACTCGCCCCTGTACTTGGAGCCCGCCACCATGGCCGAAAGATCCAGGGTCACCAGCCGCTTCCCCTTGACGGTATCGGGCACGTTTCCCTCGGTGATCTTCTCCGCCAGCCCCTCGGCGATGGCAGTTTTTCCCACGCCCGGCTCGCCGATGAGACAGGGGTTGTTTTTGGTGCGGCGGCTTAGGATCTGGATCACCCTCTCGATCTCATGCTCCCTGCCGATCACCGGGTCCAGCCTTCCCTCGGCCGCCAGCTCCGTCAGGTCGCGGCTGTAGCTGTCCAGGGTGGGCGTATCGCTTTTGTCCTTCCCCCGTTTTCCCTCCAGCTCCTCCTTGTACTGACTGGTATCGGCTCCCATGGAATTCAAAAGATCCACGTACATTCTCTGGATATTGACGTTCATGGTGGTCAGAAGCCTTGTGGCCGAGCACTCGCTGTCCTTCAGCATGGCGATCAGAATATGCTCCGTGCCGATCAGGGGCGATTTGAACTGGGCGGCCTCCCTGTAGCTGTTCTCCAGGGCCCTCTCCGCCCGGGGAGAGTAGCCGCCCCGCTCCGCCACCGGCGACGCCGGCGCGATCAGCTGGCGGATCAGGGCGGTCACCCGCTCCTCATCGACCCCGTGGGCCGCCAGAACCTGAGCCGCCGCACTAGTGCCCTCTTTTAAAAGCCCCAGAAGGATATGCTCCGTACCCACATAGCCCTGGCCCAGGATACCGGCCATTCCCACGGCCAGCTTTAAGGCTGCCTCCGCTTTATTTGAAAAACGATCGTTGTACATCATGTCCTCCTCCTTCGGTCAGGCCAGCTCCGGAAGGCGCTTCCGGATATAAGCGGCCCTGGCCTGCCTGATGTCTGATTTTTCGTCCTCTGAAGCCAGAAGCTTCATGTTGGCGGGCTGGATCTCCATCATCAGCCCGTAAAGGTTCACCGGCTCCGATAGTTTTAAAAGCCCCTCCGTGACCCCCATCCGCACCTGGGAAAGATAGGTCATGGCCTCCTTCACGCTGAGCCTCCTGGCGTATTTTAATACCCCGTAGGATTTGCAGACCTCATCCTCCATATCCAGCCTGTGGTTCCGCAGGGTGAGGGACTTGATCTTTCTCTCGCTTACGGCCAGCCGTTCGGCCATCTGCTGCACCAGGGACAGGATTTCCTCCTCGGTCATTCCCAGGGTTTTCTGGTTGGAGAGCTCGTAAAGAGCGCCGTAATTTTCGCTGCCCTCCCCGTAAAGGCCCCGGACCGCCACGCCGAAGCGGCTCATCTCATTGACCAGCTTTCCGAACTGCTTGCCCACAGAAAGCATCGGCAGGTGAAGGGTCACCGCCGCCCGAAGCCCCGTGCCCACGTTGGTGGGATAGGCTGTGAGATAGCCGTATTTTTCATGGAAGGCGTAATCAAACCGCTCGTTGATATAGTCGTCCAGCCGGTCGGCCTCGCTCCAGAGCTCGTTTAATCCGGCCCCGCCGCAGATGCACTGCAGGCGGATATGGTCCTCGCCGTCCAGGGTGATGCTCACCCGCTCGTCGGCCGAAAGCAGCAGGCTTTCAGGCCCCTCCTTGCTGACGGCGGCCCCGTTTATGACCCGCCGCTCCTTGAGGGCCTCCCTGGCCTCCTGATCCATGGAGCCCACCGGGATCCGCTCAAACTCGCGGCCGTCGGCCGCGCCGATATCTTTAAGGCCCGTTTCCAGCTTTTCCACCAATTCCCGGCCGTCGGCCTCAGAAAGACGGACGGGAAAGGGATAATGCTCCAGGTTCCGCACCAGGCGCACCCTGGACGCCGTGAACACGTCGTGGCCCGCTTCTGTATCCTGATACCATTTACTCATTTTCCTTCAACCTCTCTTTTAGCTCCCGGATCTGATCCCGGTACGCGGCCGCCTGCTCGTATTCCTCCTCGGCAAGGGCCTCCTTCAGCTTGGAATCCAGAAGCCCGATGGAGGCCGCCAGCTTCTCCTTTTCGCTTTTTCCGGAGGCCTCCCGGCCCTCGTCATGGCCGAAGCGGGGCCGCTTCCCCTTATGGGTATCGCTCCCCTGTATTTTTTTGATATTCTCGCTCATCAGAAGGTCGAACACCCTGTAGCAGTCGGGGCAGCCGAAGCGGCTGTCCTTCACGAAGTCGCTGTAGGCCGTATGACAGGTGGGACATACCACCTGCTCAAGGCCTGCCTCCTCGCTCTCGCCCTGCTCCGCGTCAAGGCCGAACAGGTCGGAAAGGAGCCGGCCGATGGGATAATCGGTGTCGAACACCGCCGCGTAATGGCCGAAATCCATTTCCCTGGCGCAGTGGCTGCAAAGGTTATGCTCGGTCCGCACGCCCCCGACCACCTCTGTATACCGGATATTCGCTTCCCGGATCTTGCATTTTTCACATAACATTCCAATATCCTCCCAGATCTTACTCTGTCTCTTCCTCAGGACATCCAAACTGGTCCATGACCGTATCGATCAGATCGTGGATCTCGCTTCTGGTGATGTTTTTGCACACCGCCTTTGCCAGAAGCACCCTAAGACCCGACATCAGCTCCTCCAGAGCCTGCATCTTATCCAGATCCACGGCCACGACGGCGCCCCTTCTCCTGTCCAGCTTGACGAACCCCTCCTGCTTTAAGACCGCATAGGCCTTATTTACAGTATGCATGTTGATGCCTATGGTGTCCGCCAGGCTCCGCACCGAGGGCAGCACGTCGCCCTCCCGGATCTCATCTGTGGCAATTCCGATGATGATCTGATTGCGAAGCTGGATGTATAAGGCCTCATCACTGTTAAAATCAATGTTTACGATCATGTTCCCCACCGGTCTCTTTCGTTATATTTGTTATACCAATACTAGCACAG